>JAFTHM010000055.1 GCA_017457425.1 Alphaproteobacteria bacterium | reverse complement strand
TTTCGTTTTATGATACCTAAAAAAGAGGTATCATATGCGTCAGTTTATTTATTTTTTATGGGCAATTGCACTGTTTTTGGGCGGTATTTTTGGGCTGTTAGCTTGTTTAGGCTATCATCCGGCTGATGAATCGTTAAATACAGTCAGCGATACGGCTATTCGCAATTTGATGGGGGCGTATGGTGCCGTTGTTGCCGACATTTTATGGCAAGGGTTTGGTAAAATATGTTGGCTTGTGGTGTGCGCTCCAATTGCTTGGGGTGTTATGCTGATGTTCAAATTAACCGGTCATTTTAAATGGCGGGCTTTGGCCTTGTTGCCAGCTGTTATGGTGGGGTGTTGGTTGATTGCGACAGGCGGCTGGGAACCGACTTCAAAAACAATTGCCGGTACAGGTGGTTTTTTAGGTTTTTACTTATCTCAGTGGAGTAAGCTGTCCGACTGGTATTTTCGGGTACCATTGTGGATAATGTTTGGGGTGTTGGTTATTTTTACATTGAAATTTCCGGCGTATCGTCTGTGTAAATGGATAATTGGGTGTATCGTGTCCAAAGTTCGTGCATTGCCGGTGCCGGATGTAAAAATGCCGTCGGTTAAAATCAAAATGCCGTCTGTTTCGTTGCCCAGTATGATTGAAAAACCGTTAAAAACGGTATCAAAAATGACGGAGAAAACAGTCAAAGAGGTAAAAGAAAAAGCGCCGAAAGAAAATCCAAAAGAAATAAAAGGCAAGGCTAAATCGCTTAAAAATTCAAAATGTGATTTTGTGTTGCCGTCATCCGGATTGTTAGAGCCGGCGAAAACCATTGGGGCAACCATTACCGCAGATACAATGCGTAAGGTGTCCGAGGATTTAGAGGCTGTTTTGGCTCAATTCGGGGTGAGTGGTAAAATCGTGGGGGCTAACCCAGGGCCTGTTGTAACGTTGTATGAATTTGAACCGGCCAGTGGGATTAAAACTTCTCGTGTGATTGCTCTGTCCGAAGATATTGCGCGTGAAATGCGGGCCTTATCCGTACGTATTGCCGTTGTACCGGGGTCAAATACCATTGGGATTGAAATGCCAAATGCGAAACGAGATACCGTCTATATTCGGGAATTGGTGGAAAGTGTTAAATTTGGTGGAAATACAGGGGCTTTACCTTTGATTTTAGGTAAAAATATTGGCGGTGTACCGACTTATGCAGATTTGGCAAAAATGCCTCACTTGTTAGTGGCAGGTACGACCTGTTCGGGTAAATCCGTTGCGATTAACACCATGATTTTATCGTTGTTGTATCGTTTTACACCGGCCGAATGTCGCTTAATTTTGGTGGACCCCAAAATGGTGGAATTATCCATTTATGATGGGATTCCACATTTGTTAACACCGGTTGTGACAAGTCCAGCAAAGGCTGTTGTAGCACTCAAATGGGCGGTGCGTGAAATGGAAGACAGATACCGTGCTATGAGCCAACTTGGCGTGCGCAATATTGAAGGATTTAATCAAAAGTTGTTGCAAGCTGCCAAAGATGGCCAACGCTTAACCAGACGGGTGCAAACGGGTTTTGATCCTGAAACCGGTAAACCGATTATTGAAGAACAAGATTTTGATTTAACGCCAATTCCATACATTGTCATGATTGTAGATGAAATGTCCGATTTGATGGGGCAATGTGGTAAAGAGGCTGAACCGGCTATTTTGAGATTAGCTCAAATGGCACGTGCCGTTGGTATTCACCTCATTTTAGCAACCCAACGCCCAAGTGTTGATGTGATTACCGGTTTGATTAAAGCGAACTTCCCGACTCGTATTTCATTCCAAGTAACCAATAAAATTGATAGTCGTACGATTTTGGATGAACAAGGGGCAGAACAACTCCTTGGCCGAGGGGATATGCTGTATCGTCCGGCGGGCAGTAAGCCCATTCGTTTGCATGGGCCGTTTGTCAGTGATGATGATGTGGCCAAGGTGGTTAAGCATTTACGTGAACAAGGCGAACCGATTTATGTGGATGCTGTCGTTGCCGAAGAACCCGACGGTGCTATGGGTGGTGGTGCTGGTGGTGTAATGGGTGGTTCATCCGGTGGTGGCGATGGAGATTTGTATGACCAAGCCGTTGCCGTTGTGTTACGCGATAAAAAACCGTCTATCAGTTATGTTCAGCGTCAGCTCAGAGTGGGTTATAATAAGGCAGCCGATTTAATTGAGCGTATGGAACGAGAAGGGGTTTTATCTAAGCCGAATATTGCCGGCAAACGGGATATTTTAGTGCCAACTGATAATGCGTGAGGTGTTATATGAATGATATTAAAATCAGATTGGCAACTTTGGAAGACGTATCCGCTATTATGCCGATTTTTGCTCAAACTGTGGATTATCATGCCGCCATTGATCCGGAAGTTTATACGGATGCCGATATGAGCGCCTTTGAACAAAGTGTTCAAGATCAGCTGACAAAAGATAATTGGAAAATTTTTGTTGCCGAAACAAATAAAAAAATCGTTGGATTTTTAACATTACAAATGCGTTCCAATCGTCGTCAATGGGGAAATGTGGCTGACACAGACGGACGGATAGATTGTCTGGCGGTGGATGAAAATTATCGCCATATGGGAATCGGAACCAAGTTAATGGCTCAGGTGGAAAATTATTTAAAAAGCCAAGGGATTTTTGAAATGCGATTAACGGTATCCATTCATAATCCGAATGCCATTAAATGTTATGAAAAAATGGGTATGAAAAACTATATATACTCTATGCGAAAGGAATTAAAATGAAACAAATCATATGGGGGGCGGTGGCTTTATTAATCCCATCTGTTGCGATGGCTGATATTCATAAATCGGTTGATACACCGGAAAACCGAGCCATTTTGACTAAGGTTGAAAAGGCTTATAACAGCATGAGAACAATTAAGGCGAAATTTGCTCAGTTTAATTCCAAGGTCAAAGATGATTTACAAACAGGGGATTTGTATTTGTCCAAACCTGGTAAAATGAGATTGGTTTATGAAAAGGGCTCACCTTTGGAATTTTATGCCACGGACGGATATTTTATTTACCATGATAAGGATTTGGAGGAAGTCAGTTTCTTTGATTTGGCTCAAACACCGGTAGCTTTAATTTTAAAAGATAAATTATCCTTTACTGACCCTGATTTTGTGGTATCTGACGTGCAAGATGTCTTAGATGAATATTTTGTATCGGCTCATAAAAAAGATGCCGAAGAACTTGGTACCTTGACATTGGTGATTGATAAGGATACACTGGAGTTAAAACAATGGGATGTGGTGGATATGCAAGGCGTGAAATCGACGGTGTCTTTGTATGATATTACGGCCAACAAACCCATCAAGGATAGTATGTTTAATTTTGTAAACCCATATAAGGAGGAAAAATAATGAAAAAGATTTTATTGATGACGGCTATAGCCGTGTGCTTGACAGCGACAACGGGGTGGGCGGCTCCAAGCCGAGGTAATTCTGGCATATGTTCTTATTCGCCGTTACAAGATTTAATTCGTAATGCGCGTAGCGGCAAGGATTTAGAACCGATTTTGGGCGGACGAGTGGATTTGAACGCGCCGGTTAAATGTGGTGGAACAATTTTGCAATTGGCTATTCGCCGTGGTAATCCGGAAGTCGTTAAATTGTTGTTGGAAAATGGTGTGTCGGTTAAGGAAGACGTGTCATTGGAAGGATTTTCAATCGCTGGTGCCCCCAATAAAGTGCCGTTATTAATGTTTGCGGCTTATTATTCACCACGTCAAGATATTTTGAATTTGATTATTTCTGCCGGTGCCGATATGACGGCTGTGGATAGTAATGGGGAAAATGTATTGTGGTATTTGGATAAAAATCCAGTATTACAAAATACGGCTATCAGCGATAATATTAAAAATGCGTTATTATTTAATATTCAACCAAAAGCAACAGCTCAGCCAAATAATGTGGGAACGGCCCCTGTTCAACCGCAGGCGGTTAGACCAAATAATATGCAAGGAATGCCCGCTGTTCAACCAGCTCCGCAAATGATTATCAGTAAGCAACCTGATGGTTCTGTAGGTGTTCCGGCTGAAGTTTTACAGGCGGCCGGTGTTATTCCGGCTGGGGCAGGTGGAACGATTCAACCTGGTGCACAACCCACAGCTCTGCCTGTAGGACAACAAAATAGGTCGGCGCCGGTTGAAATTGTAGAACCCAATTTGCCGATTAAATAAATTAATTAATCTTATTTTGCCCCTCTTTTTAAGAGGGGTTTTATTTAATCTTGTGTCATTAAAAAATACCCATCGTCGCCCGAACCGATGAAATAGTTTGCGTCCAGACCAATTTTTTGTTTTAAGGCGTAAATGTGGCTTTCAACCGTATGTGTTTCAGTGTCGGGATTGTATTTCCACACTTGTGTTAACAATTCTTCTTTATGGCAAGGTGTGCCTATTTTTTTAGCCAAATAAGCCACAAGAGCGTTTTCTTTTTCTGTTAAATAAATTTCTGCTTCGGTTTGTTTATTATAGAGGCGACGATTTTTGGCATTAAACTGAAAAATAGGGTTTTCAAATGTGATGGCATTCTTTGATGCCTCTAAAGCTTTGAGTATTGTTTGTTTTAAAAGGCTTAATCGGCAGGGAATCGGCAGGCAAAAATCCGCCTCCTCATGAGAAGCTCCCACTAATAAAACGGGACAAGGAACAGGCTGTTTAAAAAAACCGTCGGCAAAATCGGCTGTTTGATACAACACAATTAAATCTGCTGGTGTTTCTCCGGATTCATAAACAGTAGGATTGAAATCGGCTAAAATATCGCATAAAGCTTGTCTAGTTAAGTTATTTTTTGCAATAATACCAATCATTACTTGCCTTTTTTTTAAAACTCAGTTAATATAAAACAATAAATATATTAGCACAAAAGGAAAAAAATGGTACCATTATTTTTGTATACCCTTGCAACCATTGTATTATCGCCGATAATTTTGGTGTGGATATTGGTACGCATTGTTCGTCAAAAAGAAGATATTTCAAGACTTAATGAACGTTTGGGGTGGCCAAAGAAAAAACGACCAGAGGGGCGTTTGATTTGGTTGCATGGTGCCAGTGTCGGTGAATGTTTGTCTATGATGCCGTTAATTAATGAAATTTTGAATCGTGATTCAAAGGTTCATGTGATGATAACATCCGGAACAAAAACGTCGGCAGCGTTAATGGCAAAAAGATTGCCGGATCGGGCCTTTCATCAATATATACCCATTGATTTTCCGTGGGCGACTCGGCGTTTCGTAAAACATTGGAATGCTGATTTGGTGTTGTGGTTTGAATCTGATTTTTGGCCCAATATCTTAAAATCTATAGCCAAAAATAAAAAGCCGTTGGTGTTGTTAAACGGTCGTATTTCCGATCGGTCTTTTGACAGATGGCGTAAGGCTAAATTTTTTATTACACCGTTGTTGCGTTTGTTTACGCTTTGTTTCGGTCAAACAAATGAAGATGCTAATCGGTTGGAAATTTTGGGGGCTAAGCAGGTTGTTTGTGTTGGTAATTTAAAATTTTCTGCCGTTAATCCGCCGTATGATGCCGTAGAACTAAATGAGATTTTGGGTCAAATCGGACCGCGCCCTCGGTGTATTGCAGCCAGTACCCATGCGGGTGAAGAAGAAATGATTTTAAACTTTCATACGAATGTTAAACGGACTTTTCCCAGCTTTTTATCCGTTGTTGTGCCACGGCATCCTGAGCGGGGTGATGAGATAGAGGCGTTATTTATTGCGGCCGGATTACAGGTTGCCCGTCGGTCTCGTGGTGAGAACATTACGTTAAATACTGATGTTTATTTGGCGGATACAATCGGAGAAATGGGGCTGTTATACCGTTTGGCACCTATTGTTTTCGTTGGTGGGTCTTTGGTGCCGTTTGGTGGACAAAATATGTTAGAACCTATGCGATTGGGGCGGTTGGTTATGGTGGGACCGTATACCTTTAATTTCCGTGAAATTGTGAATCAAGCCAGTAGTGAGGGGGCTTTGATTCGGGTGCAAATGCCGTCAGAGGTCTTGGGAAATGCCGTTCGTTATTTAACGCATCCGGAGGAAATGGAACCTGTGATGAAACGGGCTCAGGCCTTTGCTACATCACAAATGGCAGTGTTGGATCGTGTTTATGCTTTGTTGCATGAAAGGGTGGATCTGTAATGAAAACACCAGCTTTTTGGGATAAAAAAACATCTGTTTTATCAAAGGTTTTAATGCCGTTCGGGGCAATTTATGCGTGGACGGTTGCCCGACGTTTTAAACGAACAAAACCTTATCAAGCCCCTGTACCGGTTATTTGTGTCGGCAACATTTCTGTGGGCGGAACCGGTAAAACACCGGTGTGTTTGGCGTTAATGAAGATTTTAAAAGAACAGGGGTTTTTCTTTTTGAATCATGGATATAAATCAAAAATTAAAAATGTTTTGGTTGATACAAATACGCATACGCCGTTTGATGTGGGGGATGAGGCGATGCTATTGGCCTCAGTCGCCCCGACGGTTGTGGATAATCACCGAGCACGTGGGGCTCAATTGGCGGTTAAGTGTGGGGCTAAAGGGATTATTATGGATGATGGATTTCAAAATCCCAGTTTGATTAAAACATTGTCTTTTGTCGTTGTAGATGGTCGCAAAGGATTTGGTAACGAATGTGTTTTACCGGCGGGTCCTTTGCGAGAACCGGCTCCCAAGGGATTAAAACGAGCTGATGGCATTATTATTGTTGGCGAGGATACATGGGGTGTACGTTTTTATTTACAACGCCACAAAATTGATTTGCCGATTTTAACCGGACGTTTTGTGCCGGATACAAGGATGTTAAATGATTTGCAAGGGCAAAAGGTATTTGCTTTTGCTGGTCTTGGTAATCCGAATAAATTTTTTAATACGTTAAGTGAGGCCGGTGTTGAAATCGTCGGCACTCAAGTTTTTCCGGACCATTATTTTTATACACGGTTTGATATTGAAGAAATGAAGCAAAAAGCCGGTCCTGTCCCATTGATTACCACAACAAAAGATGCCGTAAAATTAACCGGCGAGCTGGCAAATAACATACTTGTGTTGTCCGGAGACTTTATATTTGATGACTTAAATGAGGTTCATACGGTATTAAAAGAGGTGTTAAAATGAAAAAAAGAGATGCGCTGCATCGTTTTTTAATTGATCCGATTGTTGGGGTGTTTGTTGGAATTTTTTGGATATTTTTTAAAATATTGCCGTTAAAATGGGCAACAAAAACCGCCGGTTTTTTAGGGGGTGTTATTGCGCCGTGGATGACGCGACGGAATAAAATCGCGTATCGTAATTTAAGTATTGCTTTTCCAAATAAAACAGATGCCGAAAAAAAAGAAATTATCAAAAAAATGTGGATTCATTTTGCAAAATTTTTTGCCGAAATGCCCCATACAAAAGAATGGATTAGCGATGCAGATGTGGAAGGTAAAGAATACTTAAAATCTTTACGAGATGATGATGTCGGCGGTTTTGTGTGTTCGGCTCATTTCGGAAATTGGGAGTTTGCATCAACTTATGTGGCCCAACATTATTTTCAATTGCATCCGGTTTACCGGCCGGCCAATAATCCATGGCTTGAAAAGTTAATGTTTAAAAAACGAGCTGGTGTTCATATCCCTAAAGGCAGTGGCGGTGCCAGAATTATGTTGGATTTGCTGAAAAATGGGGAACATATTGCCATTTTGTGTGATCAACGATTACGCGAAGGAATTGCCGTGCCGTTTTTTGGTAAAATGGCGATGACACCGTCGGCGATGGTGTCTATTGCGTTAAAAATGCGATTGCCGATTGTGATGGGCTGTGCCAGACGATTGCCGGACGGTCGTTTTAAAATGACGGTAGAAACGTTGCCGTTGTCGCAGTCGGACAATATGGAGTTGGCGGTTTATGAAACGGTGGCGAATATGAATAAAGTTTTGGAACGTTGGATAACTGAAACGCCGGAACAATGGATGTGGATACATCGGCGTTTTGATAAAAATGAATATAAGGATTTATAATGAAATTTAATGCCAGACCATTAAAATCAAAACTTAAAAAAGTAAAGGGCCGACGTGCCTCCTCCGTGCGTTGGTTGCAACGTCAAATTAACGACCCGTATGTATCGGAAGCTCAGCGTTTGGGGTATCGTGGACGGGCGGCTTTTAAGATTATGCAATTAGATGATCAATTCCACTTTTTTAAACCGGGAAAAAGAGTCGTTGATTTAGGATGTGCCCCGGGCGGGTGGAGTCAAGTTGCCGTCAGCCGAGTTAAATCAACGCCAGAAAATCCATTGGTGGTTGGTATGGATTTGTTACCGGCCGATCCGATTGCGGGGGCAAATTTAGTCCAAATGGATTTTACATCGGATGAAGCGCCGGCTAAATTAGACGAATTATTGGGCGGACATCGGGCCGATATTGTGATGAGTGATATGGCAGCCAATACAACGGGTGTGCATAGCCTTGACCACTTACGTATTATGGGATTATTAGAAATGGCGTATGATTTTGCCATTAAGGTATTGAATCCTGGCGGTGTGTTTATTGCCAAAATTTTCCAAGGCGGAACCGAAAATGAATTTTTAGCCGAAATGAAACGTGATTTTGCCGTTGTTAAACACGCCAAACCCGATGCCAGTCGGAAAGATTCTTCCGAAGTTTATGTGGTAGCAACCGGCTTTAAAGGGGGCAAATAATGCAAGATTTTGAGGCACTAAAAAATGCATGGCGTGATAAACATGCGTTGGAAATTATGATTACGGATCATATTGATGAGTTAAAGGTCAAGGACACCTATATGAAAATGCATGATATTCCGAAATCGGATAATGAATACCGTCAGGCTTTTGAAAAAGAATGTATTGATTTGTATTTATTGTTAGCCGTTAAATTTGCCTCAGAAGTAGGGCAGGAAAAAGTTAACGCCCGGATTCAAAATATATTGGAAAAAATTCGCCATGCAACTACAGCAGATTAAAATTGCCGCCCGTGAAGTTTTGGAGCAAATTTTAAACACCACGCAACCGGCCAGTGAAGTGGTTAATGCCTATACCAGAGCACGCCGATATATCGGGTCAAAGGACAGACGGGCTTTGACGGATATGGTGTGGGGTGTTTTGCGGGCGTATCGGCGCTTAGTCTATGATTTACCGAATGGGACACTTGATGATAAAATTGAGGCTGTTTTAACGGGTAAATACACATCCGATTATAGACCGGCTGGGGCGAGTGATGCCATTTGTTTTGAGGTACCCGATTGGATGATAAATCACGTGGAAAATCCCGCTCAGGAATTGCCGGCACTGTTGCAAACACCGGATACGATTTTGCGCGCCAATGGGAATAGAGAAAAAATCGCAAAACTGCTTTTGAATGAAGGAATTGAAACAGAACCCACAAAAATGTCGCCTTATGGATTGGTGTTAAAAAAACGAGTCAATTTAAATGCGTGTCAGGCCTACAAAAACGGTTTGGTAGAGGTGCAAGATGAGGGCTCTCAACTGGTGGCATTGGAAACAGGGATAAAAGCGGGAGATACGGTATTAGATTATTGTGCTGGCGCCGGTGGTAAATCACTGATTTTTGCCCAGATGATGAATGGGCAAGGACAAATTGTGGCGCATGATGTATCGGTACGGTCTTTAAACGAGCTTGAAAAACGAGCTAAACGAGCGAGTATTAAAATCATCCGAACACAAACACCAATTGGCACAACGGATTATCCCGATGGATTTGACCATGTGGTGGTGGATGCGCCTTGTTCGGGAACGGGAACGTGGCGCAGATGTCCGGATGCCAGATTGAAATTGACCGAAATGCAGGTACAAGATATTTGCCAAAAACAAGCCGATATTTTGGATAAGGCTTGTAGGTTTGTCCGTGTGGGTGGGTACTTAAGTTATATGACTTGTTCGGTACTGAAACCAGAAAATCGGGGGCGAGTTGATGCTTTTTTATCCCGCCACAATGATTTTGAATTTGTGCGAGAAAAACAATGCTCGCCCTTTAGAACCGGCACAGATGGATTATATGTTGCGGTGCTAAAACGAAAATAACAGTTTACAAGCATTTTTTTATGTGATATAAAAAACTCAAGGCAATTTTTTGCCCCGAGGTGTCGAAACCTCTTTAAGTCTATCTTGCGTAGCAAGAGAAAATAACTTCCAACAGCGGTTGGAAGATGATAGAATAAGCGAATGCGCCAATATATCATACTATTTGACTTAAGTAGTTTCGAACTTCCAACCACTTTTTAAGTGGTTTTTTGTTTTAACAAAAATGGAGGTTGATATATGAATAAAATTTTAATGATAACGGGCGGTGTTTTATTGTTTTCTTTCGTTGCCATGGCTGAAGAAGCCACAACTGAAACGTGTGCAAATGGGGCAGGTACCATTGTGAAAGGCGTTATTCGTGGCGAGTATTGTTTAAGTAATAGTGCTATGACTTGGTTTAATGCGGCCTCTTGGTGTGATGGTATGGGGTTGAAATTAATTGAAAATATCAATGATGATTGTGGGTGCGATAAGTTAAAGTGTACCGCAAATTCTTGTCCGAATTTGGCGATGGGACATCCAAATTGGGCGGTAATGGCACCTTGGGGGTGTACAACCGGATCTTATTCTGTTTCGGGATCGGGGTCCCTTCGGTCATGTCAAACCTCAGTTGGTAGTGCGTGGGAAATACGAGCGTTGTGTAAAATAAAGTAGTTGAGGTTATTTTTTTATAATCAGCCTGAAAAAAAACGTTATTTTTTAAAAAAGTGCTTGATTTTTGGAAAAAAGTAGTGTATATAAAAGATATATTCTCGTAGCTTTCCTAAGAGGGTGGGGTTAAAAACTCCGCTCTTTTTTCATAAAGCGTCGGGGGTTAAATAACAAATAACAGGTTGAATTTTAAGGAAAAACCAATGGAAATAGAGCAAAAAATTGAACAAGAAATTACACCGTCTTTAACGGATATGGGATATGAAATTGTCCGTGTCAGTTTACAAGGCGGCGACATTAAAACCATTCAGGTGATGGCCGAACGCATTGATCGCAAGGAAATGACCTTAAATGATTGTACACAAATTTCTCGGACGGTGTCGGCTTTGATGGATGTAATGGATCCGTTTTCCGGTCGTTGGACGTTGGAAGTTTCATCACCTGGAATTGACCGCCCGTTATTAAAGCCTGCCGATTATGAACGCTTTATGGGTAAGGAAGCTAAAATTGAAACGCATGCTGATTTAAATGGCAGAAAGCGTTTTAAAGGACGCTTGTTAAAGCTGAATGATTCTAAAACAGGTGTTGTTTTGTATGTGGATGGTGTTGAAACGGAATTGATGTTTGATAACATTCATAAAGCAAAACTCATCTTGACAGACGATATTTTAAATAAACAACCGAAAAAACACTAAAGAAAGGAAATAAAATGCAAGTTGCTACACTCCCAAGACCTGAACTCGTGCAAATGGCCGAAATGTTGGCTAGAGATAAAGGGATTGAAAAATCTGCCGTTTTAGAGGCTATGGAACAAGGTATTTCTAAGGCCGGTCGTTCTAAATACGGTCCGGAATACGATATCCGTACTAAAATTGATCCGAAAACGGGTGCTATTACCATGGCTCGTTATATTACGGTTGTGGAAGAAGTAGAAGATGAATTTACGCAAATCACTTTGGCTGACGCTCAAAAACGTGATAAAAATTTGGGCTTGGGTGATGTGATTGTGGATATGTTGCCGCCGATGGATTTCGGTCGTATTGCCGCAGGGACTGCCAAACAAGTGATTACACAAAAAGTACGTGAAGCCGAACGG
Organism: Alphaproteobacteria bacterium; assembly: GCA_017457425.1. Taxonomy (GTDB): domain Bacteria; phylum Pseudomonadota; class Alphaproteobacteria; order CAAHEQ01; family UBA3637; genus UBA7488. The sequence continues at coordinate 37,718 of JAFTHM010000055.1, read as the reverse complement.
TTGCAACAATATAACGATATGAAAGATAAAAAAGGTGAAATCATCAACGGTACCATTAAACGTGTTGAAGGCGGTAATTTGATTGTTGAACTCGCCGGCCGTGTTGAAGCATTACTGCGTCGGGATGAATTAATTCCGAGAGAAACATACCGTGTGGGTGATCGTATCCGTGCGTTGATTTTGGATGTACGTAGTGAAATTAAGGGGCCTCAAGTATTCCTCAGTCGTTCTCATCCGCAATTTATGGCCAAATTGTTTGAAGCCGAAGTGCCGGAAATCTATGATGGCTTGATTGAAATTAAAGCCGTTGCCCGTGATCCGGGTTCTCGTGCCAAAATCGCCGTTTGGAGTAAAGACAATACGGTTGATGCGCGTGGGGCTTGTATCGGGCTTCGTGGTATTCGTGTTCAAGCAATTGTTTCCGAATTGCAAGGTGAAAAAGTGGATGTGGTTAACTGGTCTTCCGATCCGGCTACATTTATCGTGAATGCTTTGGCTCCGAACGAAGTATTGAAAATCGTGATTGATGAAGAAGCCGGTAATGTAGAAGTTGTTTTAAGCGAAGAACAATTATCACTCGCTATCGGTCGTCGTGGTCAAAATATTAAGTTGGTTTCTCAACTCACCGGCTGGCACATTGACATGATGAACGAAGCCCAAGAATCCGAACACCGTATCCAAGAAACAAAAGACCGTGTAGAATTATTCATGCGTGCTTTGGATGTGGATGATATGATGGCTCATATCTTAATCCAAGAAGGATTTGCTAAGGTGGAAGACATTGCTTATATCGCTTTGGATGAACTCATCGGTATTGAAGGATTTGATGAAGAACTGGCTACAGAATTGCAAAACCGTGCCAAAGCTTACTTAGTGGCCGAAGCCGAAACAATTAACCAAAAATTATCTGAATTGAACTTGGCTGATGATTTGAAAGCCGTTGAAGGTTTAACGGATGCCATGTTGGTAAAATTGGGCGAAAATGGTGTTAAAACATTGGATGATTTGGCGGATTTAGCCGGCGATGAATTGGTTGAAATCGTGGGTAAAGATATGAGCGAAGATGATGCCAACGCCATTATCATGAAAGCAAGGGAACATTGGTTTGAAGAAAGCAAGGCACAATAAACAAAAAACACATACGCCTGACGGGTTTAAAGTGTGTTTCGTTACAAAAGAATCATATCCACGTGAGGAAATGATACGCTTTGCGTATGCGCCGAATCATGATGTGATTTTTGATGAAACGGGCAAACTTCCCGGTCGGGGTATGTGGGTGCATCCGGCCAGAGAAACCGTGCAGTATGCCGTTACAAAACGAGTGTTTTCAAAGTCATTTCATACGCCCGTTAAAACGCCGGCCGATTTGATGGATCAAGTAGAGGCAGGGTTGAAACGTCGTACTTTGTCGTTGTTGGGTTTGGCTAGAAAAGGTGGGGCTGTTGTCTTTGGATTTGAAGCCGTTAAAAAAGCGGTTATGGATGGCAGTGCTGTTTTTGCTTTTGAAGCCCTTGATGCGTCGGAAAGAGAACAAGATAAGCTGTATCACTATGTGCCCGAATTACCGGTTTGTTCGCATTTTACCCGTGAAGAATTGGGACGTATGATGGGACAAACGGCTGTTGTGCATATTGGAATTTTAAATCAAAAAGCGGCCGAACCGTTAATTGCGACCGCCCAAAAATTAAACTTGTTTATGCAAGGAAAAGAGAAAGGATAAACAATGACAGAAGAAAAGAAACCATTGACTTTATCGGGAAAAACATTAACGCCAAAGAAAACGTTATCTTTGGGAGGTGTGCGTTCTTCTACCGGTTCGGGCAAAACCGTTCAAGTTGAAGTGCGTAAAAAGCGTGTGATTACGGCGGAACCGACTCCGGCCGTATTAACGCAAGATGCCAGTCAAAAATTAAAGTTGGTACAAGAAGCTCAACGAGTTGCTGAGCACGCCAGAAAATTAGAAGAAGAACGTTTGGCAAAAGAAGCCCAAGAGCGTGCAGAACGCAAGAGAGAAGAGGCTGAAGAAGCCGCTCGTTTGGCAAAAGAAGCTGAAAAAGCCAAAAAAGCTGAGCAAGCTGCCGTTCAAGAGCAACCGGCCCCGAAAACAAATGATAATCCGAAAAAAGACAGCGGTAAAAAATCCTTTGATGACGAAGGGTTTAGTCGCCGTAAAGAAGTTCGGGAAGAAGAACGGACCAGCAAAAAAGGATATAATGATCGTCGCAATTCTGGAAAAATTAATGTTAATGCCTATACAGGTGGGGAAGATGATGATGATTTAGAAGGCGGTAATCGTCCACATCGCCGATCACTTGCTTCTATCAAACGGGCCAGAGAAAAAGAAAGATTAAAACACTTAGAATCTTTAAAAACGGCCGAAAAAGTAACACGTGAAGTTGTTATTCCGGAAACAATTACGGTACAAGAACTGGCTAACCGTATGTCCGAAAAAGGCGCTACTGTTGTAAAAACACTCATGAAAATGGGGATGATGGTAACGATTACTCAAACCATTGATGCCGATACGGCTCAATTGGTGGCTGAAGAATTAGGACACACAGTTAAACGGGTGGCCGAATCTGATGTGGAAGATTTCCTCAAAACCGGTGAAGATAATCCACAAAATATGAAACCGCGTTCTCCAGTGGTAACCGTTATGGGACACGTTGACCATGGTAAAACATCCTTGTTGGATGCGCTGCGTTCAACATCTGTGGCCTCTGGCGAATCTGGTGGTATTACGCAACATATCGGTGCTTACCAAGTGTCTGTTGCCGGTGGCCAAAAGGTAACCTTTATTGATACACCGGGGCATGAAGCTTTTACCGCTATGCGTGCACGTGGGGCTAAAGTAACTGACTTGGTGGTTTTGGTTGTGGCGGCAAACGATTCCGTTATGCCTCAAACCATTGAAGCTATTCACCATGCTCAAGCGGCTAATGTACCAATCGTTGTAGCCATTAACAAAATTGACGTACCCGGGGCTAATCCACAAAAGGTTCGTACAGACCTTTTACAACACGGTGTTGTAGTTGAGGCTATGGGTGGTGAAGTCATGGATGTGGAAGTATCCGCCAAACAAAAAATTAATTTGGATAAGTTGATTGAAACCATCTTACTGCAAGCCGAAATTTTGGAACTGAAAGCTGATCCGGACAGAACGGCCGAAGGTGTCGTGGTTGAAGCCCGCATGGATAAAGGTCGTGGTTCTGTTGCCACTGTTTTAGTGCAAAAAGGAACGTTAGATGTCGGAGATATCTTTGTGTGCGGTAATGAATGGGGACGTGTTCGTTCTTTATTCAACGATCGTGGACAACGGGTACAATCTGCCACACCGGCTCAACCGGTTGAAGTGATTGGGTTGCAAGGAACACCGGCGGCTGGTGATGACTTTATTGAGGTGGAAACCGAGGCTCAAGCTCGTGAAATTTCTGCCTATCGTCAACGCAAAGCCCGTGAAGTTTTACAAGTTAAAACCATGAGTAGTGCCGAACACTTGCTGGCTAAAATTAAGGCCGGTGAAATCAAAGAATTACCGGTTGTTATCAAAGGCGACGTGCAAGGGTCTGTGGAAGCACTTAACGGTATTTTGGCTAAAATCCGTAACGAAGAAGTTAAGGTTTCCATTATCCACAGCGGTGTTGGCGCTATTAACGAATCCGATGTATCTTTGGCCAGAGCCAGTAAAGCCATTGTTATCGGCTTTAATGTGCGTGCCAATCCGACGGCCAGAGAACTCGCCAAACGGGATGGTGTAGATATCAGATATTACTCAATCGTTTATGATGTAGCCGATGATATGAAGTTAGCGGTTGAAGGCTTGTTAACACCAGAATTGCGTGAAAAAATCTTGGGCTATGCCGAAGTGCGTCAAGTTATTTCCGTTTCCAAAGTCGGCAAGGTGGCCGGTTGTATGGTTAAGGAAGGCCTTGTCCGCCGTGGCGCCAAAGTTCGCATTTTACGTGATGGTGTTGTGATTTATAACGGTGCCCTCACACAACTCAAACGCTTTAAAGACGATGTTAAGGAAGTCAAAGAAAGCTTTGAATGTGGTATGAGTTTTGAAAACTATGATGATGTCAAAGTCGGTGATGTCGTTGAATGCTATGAAATGGAAGAAATCGCCGTTAAACTTAAATTAAATGACAATATTTAAGGAGGGGATATGGTGAAGCATTTAGCATCAAAGGCTCCCTCTCAACGACAACTGCGTGTGGCGGAAGAAATCCGCCATGTGCTGGGTCGGATGATGAGCCAAAACGATTTGTTCATTGACGGATTAAAACCCTCTCTGATTATGATTACCGAGGTTCAAATTTCACCTGATTTAGCCTATGCAACGGTCTTTGTGCGTGGGATTGGGGATGTAGACACAACCGAGCAAGTGGCTTTGTTGAATGACCATAAAGGCCCATTCAGATACCGTGTTGGTAAATCTATCAGATTACGGATTGTGCCGAATTTGATTTTCCGTGAGGATAGCGCTTTTGAAGAATCTGATCACATTGCCAGTATTTTAAGTCATCCGACGGTTCGGGCTGATGTTGAAAAATATCGGGATGATGAAATGATAGATGATACTTCTGACGATTTTGAATCTGATGATGAATAATCAAAAAACGCACGATAAAAAGTGCGTTTTACTTTTTGCAGATTTTGTGATATAATAGATATTATTTTTTGGAGGTTGATGATGCAAGAGTATTTGCCGATTTCTAGAGACGAGCTTAAAAAGTATGCCAAAAATCCCATTCCACAAGATTGGGTATCTGCCGGTATGCAATTACAAGAAGCAAACAAAAAACATATTACTTATGGTTTTGTTGTTGAAACGGCGGATGAGGGAGAACGCAGTGTCGGTATGGTTTCGTTTGATAAAACAAACGAACCCAGATGGTATGAAAAAGAGGGGCAAATTCAACAAGTAACGGATACTCGGTGGGAACAATCCATTGTTATGCATGATGAAGAAGGTGGCCCTAGATTCGGGTCGTATGGTTTAACGATGGCCGGCTTGCTAAAGGTGTGTGAAGAAATTGTCAATAATTCAACACAACACGTGATTATTCGGACGGATGAAACGAATACAAAGGCTTTAGGATTGTTTAAAAAAATGGGATTAGATGCTTATCCCGAATATGTCAAAAGTGAAGACAAACACTCAAACGGGGAATTGGTGGCAACTTCCGGTCGTGTGGTTGACACAACGTTAGAGCAAATGTATGCCGGTATTAAAAATTATTATCGTCCATTGTCTTTGAACGTTGCAAAGGCGGTGCGCGGTGGCCGTTAAGAGAAAACCTTTACCCAATATATTTGAGGTGCCTGTAGATATCATATTGGCATTTGCTCACAAGGATTTGCCGGATGATTTTGAAGGGTTATTTTTTCGCCGGTATGACAAAAAGGATGAGCCATTAGAATTTCGTGAATGGAATTATAAGTTGGAACACGATTCCAGATTTTATTTAACTTTTCCGCCCTGTGAGGGGAAACCGCCAAAAGAAGCCGGAGATATTGGTGTGGAGGGTGTTGATTATATGCTGGTTTATCAACATGGAGGCACTCAGGAAATTTTGGGCACATATGGCACTTTTCGGTCAAGGTATTTTTATGAAGGAACGGATGAAAAGGGTAAACATATTCAAGGACATCATAATGGGTGGAGTTTGTGTGTTATTACAAACCCGAAAGATAAAAAATCGGCTGAATATGGATTTTTAAATGCGGCCGGCGTGTCTTGTTTATCTGTTTTTTATGCGGCCGGTATGCGACAAGTCGTGGTAGAGCCACATGAAACAAATTGGCGGTCAAATTCATTTGTCAGATGGATGGGGTTTAAAAATCCGATTCATATTCATGAAATAGCAAAAGAATATGGTATTGCAGACGGATGGATTATGCCGGCGGCTCATAAACTGTATTCATCCAAATTATCTGCCATTATTCGGCATATGTTAAAGCAAGGTGATTTACGGCGTGCCAAACATTTAAAACAATATGGGACTTACCGTCAGTTTGTGTTCTCGGATAAAGCGAATCCGATTGATGTGAGCGGTCAAAAATTAATGGACCAACGGTGTGATAATATTTTGAAAAAGTTTGATAAGTTTATTGAAGACTATAAAAATTCGGGACGGCATTAAATGGCAAAAATACAAAATGATTTAAACGGATGGTTGATTATAGATAAGCCCTATGATATGGGGTCCACCAATGTGGTGAGTAAACTTAAATGGTTATTAAAGCCTAAAAAAATAGGTCATGCTGGTACCTTAGACCCCTTGGCAACAGGTGTTTTGCCGATTGCTCTTGGTAAGGCGACAAAAACAATCCCTTTTGTGATGGATGGCAAAAAAACATATCGTTTTATTGTTAAATGGGGGTCGCAAACGTCAACCGATGATGCCGAGGGGGAAATAACGAACCGTTCGGACAACCGACCGACAGTGGCACAAATTAAAGCTATATTGCCTAACTTTATTGGCGATATTATGCAAACGCCACCAGCCTATAGTGCGTTAAAAATTGATGGTGTCAGAGCGTATGAGTTGGCTCGTAAGGGGGATATACCCGAGATGAAACCGCGTCCTGTGCACATTGATGATTTAAGGATTGTGCCGATGGATTTATCTTGTTGTCAAACAGGAGATATGTATTTTCAAGGCGATACACCACAACAAGAAACGATGTTTGAGGTGGATTGTGGCAAAGGCACGTATGTTCGCTCATTGGGCCGAGAAATGGGGCAAATGCTGGGGTGTTTGGGACATATTACCATGCTCAGACGTATCAAATGCGGACCTTTTTCGGAATCCGATACGATTTTGCTTGCAAATTTGGAAAAAAACGATTATAATACAAACGCTTTAAGCATTATCCCCGTGGATACCGCACTGAGCGACATCTCGGTGTTGGCAGTAAACGAGGTTCAAATGAAACGTCTGATGAACGGTCAAACGATTTCTTGTAAAGAGTTTGATGTGGGGTTGTTAAAGGAATTTACCCCCGATACGGTTATTGGATTACAATTTGAAAATCATATAATGGCTTTGGCTAAAATTGAACGAGGCGGTATTAAGCCGTTTCGGATTTTATGAACAATAATTTAAAGAAAGGAAAATTTAAGATGTCGATTTCAAAAGAACAAAGACAAGCTATCATCAAAGAATATGCTATCAAAGAAGGGGATACAGGTTCTGCTCAAGTTCAAGTAGCCTTATTGAGTGCTAACATTGCAGCTTTATCCGAACACATGAAAGTGCACAAAAAAGATTTCCATTCCCGTCGTGGTTTGATGGCTATGGTGGCTAATCGTCGTCGTTTGTTGGCTTATGTTAAGAAAAATTCTCAAGCCGAATACGATTCTTTGATTTCACGCTTAGGATTGCGTAAATAATAAAAATCCAGTGGATAGGGCCTCATGGGGAGGCCCCTTCCTTTTGATGTATGTTATGTGAAGGAAATATAAAAAAATGACAATGTTTACAACATTTAAAAAAGAAATGATTTGGGGCGGTAAAAAACTGTCCATTGAAACCGGTAAAATTGCCCGTCAAGCCGACGGTGCCGTTATTGTTAGTTATGGTGAAACGGTGGTTCATGCCGCTGTGTGTGCCAGCAAAAATACACCGGATACTTTTGAAGATTTTATTCCGTTGACGGTTAATTATATTGAAAAAGCCTATGCTGCCGGTAAAATCCCAGGCGGTTTCTTTAAACGTGAAGGCAAACCGTCCGAAGCGGAAGTATTAACATCCCGTTTGATTGACAGACCGATTCGTCCGTTATTTGTCAAAGGGTTTAATAACGATACGCAAGTAACATGTACGTTGCTCAGTCATGATTTGGAAAACGCACCGGATATCGTAGCGATGATTGCGGCTTCTGCTGCACTGACCATTTCCGGATTGCCGTTCTTGGGTCCAATTGCCGGTGCCAGAGTCGGTTATATTGATGGTCGGTATATTTTAAACCCGACTTTACGCCAAATGAATGCAACGAAGTTAGACTTAGTTGTTGCTGGTACGATGGAAGGCGTTTTAATGGTGGAATCTGAGGCCAAAGAACTGTCCGAAGAAACAATGCTCGGTGCAGTTGCTTTTGGTCATGAATCATTAAAACCGGTTATTGAAATGATTATCGCATTGGCCGAAGAATGCGCTAAAGAGCCGTGGTCTGTTAAAGAAGAACCGGCCGAATATGCCGTTGTCCGCAGTGAAATTATGGAAAAATTGGGCGAAGAATTAAAGGCCGATTATAAAATCCATAACAAATTGGAACGCCAAAATGCTGTGGCTGCTACACGTGAAAAGGCCGCCGCTTTGTTTGAAGGGAAAGAGGCAGAACTGGCTATTTACGAAAAAGTATTCCATGAATTAGAGGCCAGAACGGTTCGTGATTCTATCTTGGCCGGTAATCCACGTATTGATGGCCGTGATACCAAAACCATTCGCCCGATTGAAGCTCAAGTGGCAATACTTCCGAAAACACACGGCTCTGCTTTGTTCACTCGTGGTGAAACACAAGCGTTGGTCGTGGCTACTTTGGGGACAGGCATTGATGAACAAGTGGTTGATGCTTTACAAGGGGAATATAAAGAAAAATTCTTATTACACTATAATTTCCCGCCGTATTCCGTTGGTGAAACAGGGCGTATGGGTTCTCCAGGGCGTCGTGAAATTGGACACGGTAAATTGGCATGGCGTGCCATTCACCCGATGTTGCCGACAAAAGAAGAATTCCCATACACATTGCGTGTGGTTTCCGAAATTATGGAATCCAATGGGTCATCTTCTATGGCAACGGTTTGCGGGTCTACATTGGCATTAATGGATGCCGGTGTACCGATGAAAAAACCGGTGGCCGGTATTGCTATGGGATTGATTAAAGAAGGCGATCAATTTATGGTCTTGTCCGATATTTTGGGTGATGAAGACCACTTAGGCGATATGGACTTTAAAGTGGCCGGTACAAAAGACGGTGTAACCGCTTTGCAAATGGATATTAAAATTACCTCCATTACAAAGGAAATTATGGATATCGCTTTGAAACAAGCCAAAGAAGGTCGTATGCACATTTTGGGTAAAATGGCCGAAGCACTCGCCGAACCAAGACCGGAAATCAGCCCGAATGCACCACGTATTATCTCACTCAAAATTGATAAAGATAAAATCCGTGATGTCATTGGTACAGGCGGTAAAGTTATCCGTGAAATCGTGGAAACAACCGGTGCCAAAATTGATATTGATGATGACGGCTTAGTGAACATTGCTTCCGTTGATACAGCTGCCGGTGAGGCTGCCCTCAAATGGATTCAAAGCATTGTATCCGAACCGGAAGTTGGTCAAATCTATGACGGCGAAGTTGTCAAGATTATGGACTTTGGTGCTTTCGTGAACTTTATGGGGTCTCGTGACGGATTGGTACACGTGTCCGAAATGGGGACAAGTCGTGTCGAACATGTTACAGATGTTGTTAAAGAAGGCGACAAAGTTAAAGTGATGTGCATGGGCATTGACGGTAAGGGTAAAATTAAACTGTCTATGCGTCGTGTGAACCAAGAAACAGGTGAAGCCATTTCTTTAGAAGACATCAAAAAAGAAAAGAAAAAAGGCGAATAAGCCATTTCGTTAACAATGAAACACCTCACCAGCCGGTGGGGTGTTTTTGTTAATTAAGCCTTGTTTTTTTGGTACTTCAGAGTGGGAGGAGGAAGCATAATTATTATTAACAATTTTGGATATAAAAAAGGTGCCAACGCTTACGACAAAATTAAATCAAGAAAAAAAATTAAGCATTGGCACAAGAGGTATCGGTTTTTGTTTTTTGGATTACTCCGTCTAAACCACTGCCAAAAACCGATAAAAAGGCAAAATGTGGTTGAGATGATTAAGTTAGGTTAAACTTATTCATCTTCTGGTTGAGTTGTCGTTGTTGTCGTTGAACCTTTAACCCATTTGCCATCATTGTCAATGGCATTTGTGGCAGTATCTTTTGTCAATTTAACACCACTAATGTTTTCAATGGCTGTAATAACGCCCGCATCATCACACTTAATAGTTACGGCGCCTTTCCCGGCTGCTGTAGCTTTAATTTCACAACCATTCACTGTTTCAGAAGAATATCCAACTTTATCCAATGTTGGAACTGTCGTGCTGTTAATTTGAGATTGAGCTATAACGGATAATGTGGAAGCGGCATTCAATACTTCATTTGCTTTGTAGCGGTTCATAGCCATTGTGTAGCCGGCGATACCACCGATGGAGAGTACGCCGATGATGGCCAAAACGCCCAACATTTCAACCATTGAACGACCAGATTGAGATTTTAAATTTGTCATGTTTAAACATCCTTTCTTTATTTGTTATAACATATTAAAAAAACCCGCTTTGGCGGGCGGATGTTAGAAAACCATATAATTCCAGATGGCTCGGCTTATTGGACACCGAGGTCTTATTCACCGACATCCACCCTACGTGTTTTCACACTGCGGACTTCAGTCGGCATATTTGTTTAAAGTCGCATGCATACGACTGGAATTATTGATGGGTTTCTACGCCCAAAAAATGGCACCATTGCCACTTTCAAAAACCACTCTTACATACTTTTTTTCAAATTGCAAGAACTTTTTTACTAAAAAATGGTTAATAAAAGGAGGGAGGGGGAGCCTTTTATCATTTGACACGCAAAAAAAAAAATGATATGCTGAGCTAAATAGCAAAATAAAGGAGATTTTTTTATGTCAAAAGTGATTTTGTGGGATTGGGATAATACGTTGGCCGATACTTTTGGGGCGATTTTTGCGGCTCAAAATGATGCTCGTGTACAATACGGAATGACGCCTTGGACAAAAGAAGAAAGTAAGGCCGCTATGAATACGTCCGGTCGCAATTTAATTAAAGATGTGTTTGGAGCGGATAAAGCCGCCGAAGTGCGGGCTTATTTTTTAAGCCGGTATGCCGAACATGCCGATGCATTGGAATTAAAGGCTGGGGCTAAAGAAATATTGAAAACGGCCAAGGAATTGGGTTTTGTGAATATTTTAGCCAGTAATAAAGCCGGTCCCATTTTACGTAATGAAGTTTCGGCAATGGGTGTAGCCGATTACTTTGATCGTCTTATTGGCGCCGAAGAAGCCGAAGAAGATAAACCCTCTAAAATTTTTACGGATACGGCACTGGCCGGTATTGAGGCAGATATGATTATCAGCATTGGGGATGGAAAAGCCGATATTCAAATGGCTCATAATTATGCGGGTGGTATTGGCATTTTGGTGTGGACAAATCCGAATGGGGTTGAATTTGCCGAAATCAAACCGGATTATGCCGTAGAAAATTTAGCAAAGGCGAGTGAAATACTTAAAAAAATATAGGAGGTATTTATGAAACAAGCTCCGAAATGTATTATTTTTGATTGGGATGGAACGTTGGTCGGATGTGAACAATTGGTCCATGCGGCGTATGTTTTAACATTGGATAAATTGGGGGATAAAAAGGCATCTGCTTGGACACCTGAAGATACGCATGCTCAAAATGGGAAAGCACGAGCCGAAATTTTTTCCAATACGGCTATTTGGGGTGAAAAGGGGGTAGAGGCTCAAGAGATTTTTTATCAACTTTATCCACGGTTGCAACAAGGAGATGCCGAGTTGGTCAGTCGCTTTGAACGTATCAGTGGTACAAAATTGACTCCATTAACGGTTTATGAAGGGGCTAAAGAAATTGTGAGTGCTCTTAAAATGCAAATGCCTCAAACACGGATTGTGTTGTTGGGGGCAAAAAGTGAACAGTTGTTGAAAAAAGAAGTGCTAGAGAGCAGATTTGACGGATTGTTTGATATGGTTTTAGGAAATACCGGCAATCCGATAACGGATAAACCCAATAAAGGGGCTTTTGACAGAGCTGTTCAGGGGATGAGTATTACCGATAAAGCCTCAGATGTTTTGTATATTGGGGATAATCCCAAAAATGATAGGGCTTTTGCCAATTCTTGGGGTGCTGATATTAAAATCGTTCAGCCGAAAAAAGAACCTATGGCACTATACGCCCTGAAAGCCGAATTAGAGCAAACGTATCCGATTTGTTGTCAAAATCATATTTCATCAAACGCTTTAATTAAAGAAAAAACACATTCGCAAGTGTAAATACACCAAAGAATATCATTTTTTACTTGACGAAGGCATCATAATATAGTATGATGCCTTTGTTATCGTAAGATAATAGATGTTTGTATTTTTTTAGTCTCCCTATATGACAAACATCTTGTGAACAGAGGGTCCCCCTTTTATGCCTTCTGTTCACCCCTCCTCCTTAACGAGTCCTTTTTAAAGGACTCTTTTTTATTTATATGAACGCATTAAGCCCACCAATTCGCCTTGTATTTCCACTCGGTCGGCAGAAAAAATACGTGTTTCATAATTTGGATTGGCCGGTTCTAAGGCCACCGAAGACCCATTGGCCCGAATGCGTTTTAAGGTTACCTCATATCCGTCAATTAACGCCACCACAATTGTGCCGTTTGGAACACGATCCGTTCGGCGAATAATGACGGTATCCCCATCCATGATGCCGGCATCTCGCATAGAATCGCCATCTACCGTTAGGGCATAATGATCACCTAATCCCATCATTTGAGCCGGCACGGCAACGGTTTCGGATGGATAGCGAATCGCTTCAATCGGAAGACCAGCGGCGATTCGGCCACACAGCGGAATGGCTATCACGTCGTCATTGGCAACGGGGATTAGGTCGGATGGCACCTCTTTTTGTGCTGGGACGGTTAATACCTCTAATGCACGGGCTTTATTATGCAATCGTCTGATAAATTTACGATTTTCCAATTCGCTGAGCAATCTGTGAACACCGGATTTTGATTTTAATCCTAAATAGTCTTTCATTTCATCAAACGATGGGCAAACACCGGTTTCTTTAAATGTTTTATCTAAAAAAATCAGTAAATCGTGTTGTTTTTGTGTCAGCATATTGCCTCCTTATGTTCTTGTTTTGTTCTATTTTATCAAAGTAAAAAATCCTTGTCAATACATAAGTTATCAAAAAAAGTACTTTTGTATAAAATAAAGTGAATTAAAAATTACTTGACAAAAAATAAACGGTGTGATAATATGGTATTCATAAGGAAAGGTGAAATATGTCATTACGATTTTATTTACATGCGGATGCAAGCAATACTAAAGCGTTGGAAGCCCGTAAATTTTTGGCGAAAAAGTATGCGGAAAATATGGCTCCGATTGATGAAGCGGATGCTATTATTGCATTGGGTGGTGATGGAACGACTTTGGATGCCTTGAGATTAGGGTTAAAGCACGGTAAAAAAGTTTATGGAATGAATTTGGGACACGTGGGCGCTTATCAAAATAAATTTGACGTTCAAAATTTACCGGAACGAGTTGAAAAAGCAACCGGTGTTTGTTTACATCCTTTGGTTGCAACGGCTGTTAAATTGGATGATACGGTTATTCAAGCCGAAGCATGGAATGAAATCTATGTTCGCAGTGGCGATAATCCGCAACAAGCACGCTTAGTGGGGCGTATTGAGGGATGGAAAATGCCGTTTTGTGTTTGTGGTGATGGGTATTTGTTGGCGACACCGTTGGGCAGTCATGCCTATAATTTGGCTGCCGGGGGACATAAATTGCATTTCAAAGAAAAGTTGTTAGCCAGTACGGCTATTGCCGCCAGTCATGGGGTCTGTGATATTTTACCTAATCGCAGTCATATTCAGTTGGAGGTAAAAGACCCCGTCAAACGGTGTGTGTCTTTGGTAGCCGACAATAGATTGATGGGTAAAGTTAAATCATGTGATATTTTCCAAGATTTTTCTCGTTCGGTTACGTTATTATGGGATGCTGATAAAATCCAACAAGTTGAACAAAAGGGAAAACAAACATTAAAAGAAAGACTTCCCTTTATTTCAAAGGCATTACAAACCAACGGTTATTATCATAATCAGTATTTAAGAGCTTAATTTCCAATCGTATTATACTTACTAACACGTCAGTGCATTTACGGCCAATCCTGCCAGTGATGTTTCTTTATACTTTTCCGGTAAGTTTTTGCCTGTTTCATACATGGTTTTAATAACACTGTCCAAACTGACAAGATGGTTGCCGTTGCCTCTGAGGGCTAAACGGGCGGCATTTACCGCTTTAACGGCCGCAATGGCATTGCGTTCGATACATGGCACTTGTACCAATCCGCAAACGGGGTCGCACGTTAATCCCAAATTATGTTCCATCGCAATTTCGGCCGCATTTTCAATTTGATCTATTGTGCCACCTAAAGCCGCCGTCAATCCCGCCGCCGCCATAGAACACGCTACACCGATTTCACCTTGGCATCCGACCTCAGCACCGGAAATGGACGCATTTGTGCGATATAAACTGCAAATAGCCGAAGCTGTCAGCAAAAAGATACCTTTGCCCAGCATTAAATCAAACGGCGATTTTTTTGATGCAAAGCGTTCAAAGTATCTCAGGACTGCCGGAATAATACCGGCCGAACCCATGGTGGGAGCCGTTACCACTTGTCCACCGACGGCATTTTCTTCGGCTACGGCAAACGCCCACAAATTAATCCAATCTACAATCATAAGTGGATCTTCGTCATTGGCATGGAATTTTTCTTCCAATCTGCGGTAAATAATTGGTGCACGGCGTTTGATATCTAATCCACCGGGGAGCGTTCCTTCGGTCACGCAACCTCGGTCAATACCGGTTTGCATGATTTTATCCACCAAAATTAAATAATCTTTGATTTCGTTAAAGGTCTTTGTCGCCTCTTCATTTTTAAAAACAACTTCGGCAATGGATAAATTATGCGTTTTGCATTGATTAATTAATTCGGCACACGTGCTGAACGGATAGGGAACCTCTGTTTGAACATGGACGGGGGCTTTACCCATTTCATCGGAACGACAAACCGTTCCGCCACCAATGGAAAAATAAGTTTCTGTTGCGAGTTCTTTTCCTGTTTCATCCAATGCCACAAATGTCATGCCATTGGAATGTTGAGGTAAAAACGTTTCTTTATCCAAAATAATATCTCGGGCAATAGAAAAAGGAATGTCTTTTGTGCTACCTAATTTTAATTGACCGGATGATTGAACCGAACCGATATAATCTTGGGATAAATCCATCGTGTCGGCGTGTAATCCCATTAATCCGTAGACGATTGCCGTTGGCGTGCCATGCCCGACACCGGTTAAAGCCAAAGACCCGTACAGAGTTGTTTTAACTTGAGCCACTTTTTTAATCAGACGTTTTTTACGCAGTGTTTCAATAAAACGGCCAGCAGCTCGCATAGGGCCTACGGTATGAGAGCTGGAAGGGCCAATACCGATAGAAAAGACATCAAATAAGCTGTGATACATAATAAACCTCATTTGTTATTTTAAACTGTAAAAACAGTATATCAAAAAGCAGATTTTTTGCAAAGAGTAAAATAACAAAAGAATTGATAAACGGCCGTTTTTGTGCTATGATTGCGGTATTGATAATTTTAGGAGAATGAAAAATGACCATACGGTACAAAGAAAAATATTTTATTATTGAATGTGATGAAAATAATGATGGCAAAGGTTATGCTTTTAAAACAAAGCAAGGTAAGGAATTTGCAAGGGGAAGTACTTATTGTTCCAGCGATAATAATCCAAGATATTTTGCCGTTGAAAATGAAGAAGAATTGTGGACGTTATATGATAGAAATGGTCAGCCGGTAAAGGGGGCGCAAAACGTAGAGCATATCTACTGGAATAAAAAATGCTATGTTGTTGGGTTGGGTGAAAATAAAAAAACATACATATTTCCGGAATATAAAATAAAGCAAGGATTACGAGGATTGGCAATATGCGGTGCTCTTGTGGTCGCTTATTTGGGTGTTTCGCAAATACACGGATGTTGTGAAAAGAAAGCTGCTTATGAACAAAAAACGCACATGACATATTTGGGGATTTCCAATGGTGTGGCTTTGTTTGATACGGACGGCAACAAACAAACAGCAGAGGTTGTGTCGGATACTCTGTT
The DNA here is from genome assembly GCA_017457425.1 of Alphaproteobacteria bacterium. Classification (GTDB taxonomy): domain Bacteria; phylum Pseudomonadota; class Alphaproteobacteria; order CAAHEQ01; family UBA3637; genus UBA7488. Next base: position 21,676 of record JAFTHM010000055.1, on the reverse strand, counting down.
AAGACATCAGGTCGGTTATTTATATGGATGTGAAGGGCAAACGCATTCTATTGCCAAATGGAAAGAAATATCTCAGATTTATCATTTTACACATATCCGTTAGTAAGTGTTATGTACTGTTTGTTTCCCCCTGTCTATGGGGGATTTTTTTATCGTTTTGTTAATAAAAAACGACTCAATTAAAAAAATAGTTGACAAATATTTTGGGCTGTGATATAATAACCTCATCAATCATCAGTGAGGCAAAAAATGAGACAACAAATCAGCGATAAATTTTATTTTAACACAAAAACCGGCGAAGTATCAGATAAAGCCGGAAAGGTTTTATTTAAAGATGAAACAATAGATTGGATATATCATCCTCATGACCATCTACCCTTATACATTGTGGAGCGAGGTACAGGATTGACGTTGTATAATGAAAAGGGAAAAGTGATGGAGGGGGCCAAAAATGCTCAAGATATTGAGGTTCGCCGTGACGGGTCCTATATCGTCAGCAATCATCACCGTCATTTAAAAATGAAAGGCGTTCATTCTAAAATGTCTTATGACAAAGAGCTGTTTGTTAACGATGATGTGAATATTGAAGTTAGAACAAAGCATTTTATTATTCAAAAAAATATTTTTGAAAATGAATATATTTTTAAAACAATAGCGGGTGAAGAATTTGCAACCGGAACAGGATATCGTTTAGCCGATAACAAACATGAAAATTCCAAATATATTGTGGTTCAAAACGGATTAGATGATACCACAGAAACATTGTACAACAGATATGGGCATGCGATGAAAAATGCCGAGAACATGGACTATATTTTATGGTCAAAGGATGCGTATACGACGTATCGTGATGTTCCTCAGCCAATTGTCATAAATGGACGTAACTTAATGTGTATGACTAAAGAACGATTTACGCATAAATTTCCGGAATATTATGGACGTATGATACGTCGTTGTGTTATGGGAATGGCTGTGTTGGGAGGCGTTATCGGATGTATGATTAAAGGAGAACAAGATAAAGAAAAATTCAATAATACGCCGGCCGTTTATTTAGGAATTCAAAACGGGTATGCCGTTTTTGATACAGATGGCAACAAACAAACGGTTGAAGTTAAAAGCCAAACACCAATCGGAACTGAAAAAGCCGAACAATTAAATCGCCATAAAGATGAAATCTATACTGTTTCGGGGTGGCAAACGGTGGTAAATCGTATGATATTAGAACGCCAAAAATAAAGGATAAGAGGATGAGTATTCAGATTAATTTTAATGCCGGTGCCGGCATTTCGTTTAACAGTCAGATTCATTCTTATACCCAGTTAATGGAACAAAACCGCTCTGAATTATGTCAAGAGACAAATAAAATGGAAAAAAAGAATGAAGAGGGGACGAATGTGGTGCCGGATATCTTAAAACAAGAGACGCTTAATTTGGTGCAAATGGTAAATGACAAGGAGGAAATTGTGTCAGAAATAACTCAAGAAAAATCACAAGAAAATGTACCGCCGATTTTGCGAGTGATTGATCGAGATGAAGCAAAAACATTTACAGAGTATGTGATTTCTCGTCCGACCAGATTTGCCCACAAATGCGAAGAAGTTATGATGGGTACATGTGTGGCGGCGATTTTGTCCGGTATCGGGGCTATCGGAACAATTTATCATTCAGATATTATCCCATCCCATAATCAAATCGCTTTAGGTTTTGTCTGTGCAACGGGTGTGTGTTTGTTAGGCACTGTTTTATCTGGTGTTGCCGGAGGTGTCAGCGATTGTTGGCAAGAACGTAAAAATCGTTTAATGCAAGAAAAAATGGAGCATACTCGGGATTAACAATGCATCCGAATATCAAACTTGCCCGAAAATTTTCTAAATATTATCCGCCGATTGAATTACCGGCGGATAAAAACGATTGGCATATTGGGCATCAGTGTTTAGCTATGTTAGAAGATTTATATCCACGCCGTGATTTACTGATTACAACATTGCTGGACAGCTATGAAATTGACAGAAGATTAGAAAATATTCGCCAACTGAGAAACAATTGTTTTGCATTAGATTTAGCAAATGAATTTAAGGATATTTCAAAATTATATATGTTGGGTGCTTATGTCTCTTTTTATAAACATCGGTTTATGCGGACTTTGGAATGGTTATCCGGCAAAATGAACAGAGTACATAAGGCAGCAGACAAAGCCGATAATGCCATCAAAAAAGCACGCCATCGGTTAGATTTTATTGATATGATTGAAAACGAACATGTTTGTAATTGTGGCGAAATGGCACATATGACATCTTTGGTATTAAAGGCGAATAATATTCCGTTTCAGTCCGTTTGTTTAAACTTACGAAACAAACAAGGACGTATATTACATGATAATCATTGTTTTTGTTTAATCCGAACGGATAATGAACAGTTGACGTTTCAACAAATGATAGCCGAATTATATCATCCGAATACCTTAGTCGTTGATTGGTGGCTGGGGCGATGTGGACATCCAAAAGAAATGTTTAATATGTTTGCAAATTTCTTTGTGGAAGAGGTCTATTATAAAAATAAAAGGTATGTATCATATTTAAATCCGGGAACTCAGTTTTTATTGGCTCAACATATGGTTAGAGAAGGTGAAGAAGAGACAAATGATCGTTATGTTATCGGTCATACCTCATCAAAAACACCTCGTATTTTTGGGGGCGAAAATCAAAATATATTTTCCCCTGTGTGTGTGCCGTATCAAGAAACCGCTAAACGGTTTTTATCTGAGATTGTTCAAAATCAACATATCCGTGATTAAATAATTGCATTTTATGTTGTTGTATGCCTATAATCAATTCATAAACTTTTATGGAGAAATTTTATGGCAAAATTTATTGAAATTGCGGGAAGAAAAATCGGACCGGATTATCCGCCCTTAGTGATTGCGGAAATCGGGATTAATCATAATGGCTCTTTGGCGGAAGCTAAAAAATTGGCCGATGCCGCCAAAGCGGCCGGTGCCGAAATCGTGAAACATCAAACACACATTATTGAAGCCGAAATGAGTGATATGGCCAAACAAGCCATTCCGGGGAATTCAGCGTATTCCATTTGGGATATTATGGCCAGATGTGCATTAACAGAAGAAGAGGAAATTGAGTTTCAACGTTATGTTGAAAGTTTAGGAATGATTTTTATTTCTACGCCGTTTTCTTTTGCCGCCATTGACAGATTGGAAAACATGAATGTACCAGCATATAAAATCGGATCCGGCGAAATGAATAACTATGAATTTGTGCGGTGTGTAGCATCCAAAAATAAACCGATTATTTTATCAACGGGTATGAATAATTTAGACGCGGTTAAAAAAGCGGTAGCATGCATTCGTGAATATCACGATAATTTTGTGATTATGCATACAACAAATTTATATCCGACCTCAGCCGGGCAAATTCGTTTGGGGGCTTTAGAGGAATTGAAATCGGCTTTCCCAGATGAAATTATCGGTCTGTCCGACCATTCACTCAATAATTTAGCGTGTTTGGCGGCAACGGCTTTGGGGGCGAGCGTTTTGGAACGCCACTTTACCGATACAAAGGACAGATACGGGGAAGATATTATCTGTTCTATGGATATTGCCGAATGTCGGGATTTGATTGCGGATTCTGCTGAAATTGCCCAAATGCGTGGCGGTAAAAAGCAAGCTTTACCGGAAGAACAAATCACAATTGAGTTTGCTTTTTCAACGTTGATTGCCGCCAAAGATATTCCGGCAGGGCATACAATAACACGAGATGATTTAACAACAAAACGTCCTTATTTAAGTGGTATTTTGGCCTCGCAAATTGATGAAGTGATTGGTAAAACAACGGCTAATGACGTTAAGGCCGGTTCTCATTTACAATGGACGGATATTGCATGATAAATGTATCTTTTTTATCTGGTACTCGTGCGGATTATGGAAAAATTAAACCGTATGTGGAATATTTGTTGCAAAGACAGGACATAAAAATTCATTTGTTTTTGACTGGTATGCAAGTGCAAAGTAAATATGGTAATACACATAAAGAAATTGAGACCGATTTTGCAGATAGGTGTCATATTGTCATAGATAATGAATTGCAAGAAAGTACTACGGCAGATGAAACGGCTCATATTATCAAATCTTACAGTGCCCATTTAAAAGATGACAACATTGATTTTGTATTTATCCATGGCGATAGGTCTGAAGCGATGGCCGGAGCTTTAGCGGCCGTTTTAAACAATGTACCGGTGTGTCATATTGAGGCCGGTGATTTAAGTGGCAGTATTGATGATTCTTTGCGTCATGCGATTTCCAAACTGGCTCATCGTTTTTTTGTGGCGGATGAGCGGGCAAAATCATTACTGATGCAAATGGGAGAAGAAGAAGGGAATATTCATATTGTCGGAACGTCCAGTTTGGCAAATTTACCGACAGAAAAAATGGATAATATCCCACCCGTATCCGATAATTACGGTATTTTGGTTTATCATCCGACGACAACAGTATCATCCGACACCATTCATGGTGAAATTTCTCAAATTATGCAGATGCTGGAAAAGGATACCCGTTCATATATTGTTGTATTACCGAATAATGATTTAAATCATCAGGTGATTTTAGACGTTTATGAACCGTACCAGAATAATCCAAAATTTCAATTTTTTAAATCGGTGCCATTTAGTGCTTTCCAACATTTATTAAAGGGCGCCGATGTTTTAATTGGCAATAGTTCTTGTGGTGTGAAAGAAGCCCCTGTGCTAGGGGTTAATGTGATAGATATCGGCATACGTCAACAAAATCGTTATACACATTTGGATTTGCCGACGTTTCATCATGTAGATGATTTGGGTGAGATTTCTAAAATTTTATCGGATTTACCACAAAATCAATCAGCGATTTCTCATGAAAATTACCGAGAACAATTTTTTAAAACATTGGATGATATTTTTACGGATGATTTTTGGAAACCAGCATTACAAAAAAAGTTTGTGTTTCGGTAAAAAAAGAGAGTAAAAACTCTCTTTTTTTTGTATTAAAATGCAAAATTTAAACGCATGCCATAGCCTAAACGGCCGGTAGGTGTGATGGTGGGTTGCGATGAAAATGAAAAACTGTCATTAATCGGTTTGTCATCTCCCCAAATTAAGTTTCCGGCCTCGGTAATCGGATCCATCGCCCATAAAGCAAATGTTCCCCATGCTTTTGAATCGCCGAGATATCCGTCGTTTTCCACAATGCCTCGTTTTACTTTATAGAACCATTCGCCGATAAAGGCACCCGCAACCGGTGTAACGATTAAATCTTGAATAGAGGGGCGTTCGGCAAAAGATTCTATCCCATATTCCCAAAAGAATGTGGACAGAGCGAAAGAATACCAAAAGGAGGTCATCGCATTGGCTCCGGCAGATCTGGCCCCCATATAATAAATGGCGCCGGCATAAGGATGGGTTACATAATTTAAAAATAAATCATCACTATCCCATACCGGCTCACGGGAGACATTATCCCACCATTTTTCAAATGGACCTTCGTCATCATCTTCCCAGTTGGTAAAACTGGTCGGCATCATATATAAAAATCCCATAGTGGCAATCCCTGTCCCAAATAACACAGCAGTATTGCGTCCTAACATTTTTTTATCAATATAGTTTTCATCTAAAGAATAGGGGCGTTCATAAACGGTAGGTGTCGTGTCCACTAATCGTACACGCATATCCCAATCTTGGGCATATTGGGCAAAAACACAACAAGGGCATAGCACAATGCCAATAATTAAAGCAAAGAATTTTTTTAACACGGGGGAAGTGCCTTTCTATTATGTATAAAAATATATGTTCCGTACCATACTCTTTTTTATATGATTTTGCAAGAAAATTTTTAAATGGCCGGCGGTATAATATCTATGCATGTAATGTGATTGCGTTCTTTTCCGATAATGGTAAATGTAAAACCGTTAATCACAAACGATTGCCCCACATTTGGGATGCGTTCGGTTTCATACATAATATATCCGGCAATGGTGGATGCATTTTCATCAGGAATTTCCCATTTAAAGTGGCGGTTAATGTCCCGAATGCTGGCATTACCATCAATCCGTACCGAACCGGATTCTGTTTTGACAACCTGTAAAGTGGATTGAGCCGGTGTATCTGTTTCATCGGAAATATCACCGACGATTTCTTCCAATAAATCCTCTAATGTGACAAGACCTTGTACGGCACCATATTCATCTACCACAATGGCAAAGTGTTCACGTCGTCTTTTAAAGGCGTGTAATTGGTCTAACAATGTTGTAGTATTTAATACGAACCATGGTTTTGTCAGGTAGTTTTTAATATTAATTTTTTTGCCGTTCACATAATAGGTGCGCATCATTTTTAACAAGGCTTTTGAATACAAAATGCCGATAATGTTATCACGTTTGCCGGACCACAGCGGAATACGGCTGAACGGAGAACGACTGACAAATTCCACGATTTCTTCAAACGGTAAATTGGCATTTAAAGACACCATTTGACTGCGGTGTTCCATAATATCGCCGACGGTTACCTCGCTTAAGTCTAAAACGGATTTCATCATATAGCGTTCTTGATTCATAACGTCGCCGTCTTGCATGGTAATGGCACCGCGAATTTCGGCTTTGATTTCGGCCTCAGTTGCGACTTTTGCTGGTTTCATACGTAAAATCTTCATAATGATTTTTGCTATCCAGTTTAAAGCCGTTACAAACGGAGACAGAATAACAACGAATGCTTTTAAGGCGGGTGTTACGGCTAAGGCAAATTCGGTGGCGTTATTCATGGCGTATGTTTTGGGTAAGATTTCGGAAAAAATTAACACCATAAAACTGACGCCGAATGTGGCAACCAATACCCCGATAGATTCACCGAAAATATCAATGCAAATAGCGGTTGAAATAGCCGTAATGGCAATATTAACTACATTGTTTCCGAATAAGAGGGTACTGATAAGACGGGCAGAATCTTTTTTCATTTTATTGAGTTTTTTGGCCCGTTTGCTGCCTTGTTTTTCCTTTTCATGCAATAGTGGCATAGAAGCCGCCGTTACAGCAGTTTCTGTTCCGGAAAAGAAAAATGATAAACACAGCAAAATAAATAATAATATATATGATGTCATTTTTGGGTTGGTTCCTTTTTATGATATTTTTTGCGAGGACGCATAATCGGACGAACGCCGGTTAAAATTTCTTTTTCTTGTAATAGTGTCAGCAATCTGTTGACCGTTTTATAGGGATGTTCTTGAAACGATTCTACCATAATGTCGGCTTTTTCATACAGTGGATAACATTCGCTGACCAATCGTTCAATGGCCTTTTTATTATCGGCTGCCGGCACTAAGGGGCGGTGTGTGCGTCCTTGGGTGCGTTTGGATATTACATCTGACCCCGCTTTTATCCACACTGAAACCGCATATTTTTTAGCAACTTCTCGTGTTTTTTCGGATAAAAAAGCGCCACCACCGGACGATAAAACGCATGGTTTACCTTTTAGCAAGCGTTCCATAATGCGTTCTTCGCCTTTGCGAAATTCTTCTTCGCCATATCGGGCAAATAAATCCGAAATGGTAAATCCGGTGATTTTTTCAATTTCTTTATCGCTATCTAAAAAAGGCAAGTTTAAATGTTTGGCCAAAATGCGTCCTAAACTTGTTTTTCCGACCCCCATCATGCCAACCAGCAAAATTATTTTTTGTTCAGTTAAATTCTTACTCATTTTCCGTTTTTCTTGACACTGTGCATTATTCGTTGTAATGTGTATGATTATAACAGTTTTTTGTTAATCTGTCTAGTGGTAAAGGATTTAAAAAATGAGATATCGTGGTTCATATGAAAAAAAACACTATTTGATGAAAATTATTTTGGCTGTTTTAGGTGTGTTTTTGGTTTATGTTGCAATTGCCGATGTAAAACCGACTATAACCCATGTTGAAAAGATTGTGCCGAATGCCGTTAATAAATAAAAGCCATATTTTTGTGGCGCTTTTTGGGGCTTTGTTTTCTGGTGGTGTTATGGCGGAAAGTTTACTGCCTTCTGTTCATATACAAAACTTACCGACTTTGGGGATTAATCATTTAGGCACCCACAATTATGTTCCGGCAACTATTTGGGGAAAGAGTAATACAGAGTCCTTGAAAACGTTAATTAAGGATATTATTCAAGCCCCTTTAACCCCAGCAATGCGTGATATAATTGGGCAAATGACGCTCAGGCAAACCTCACCTGAGGAGGCGTTGCCACTGACGTTTCGTATGGACGTGTTGATGAGGTTAGGGCGATTTGATGACGTTTTGACATTGGCAAATTTGGTTCCTCCCACGCATCAAACGCCAGATGTTTTGAAATTAAAAGCATTGGCTTTATTTTTATCCGGCCAAGCTAAACAAGCCTGTGAGTTTATGATTAAAACGCCGGAATTAACACAAATGGCCGAGGATATGCGCTTAAGTTGTGCAGTGGCAAACGGTGATAAAACAGGGGCCGAACTTATTTTTGCAACCCGCTTGGAAAATAATGAATTGGATGAAACGACTCAGATTTTGGCTCAAAAATTATTTGCGAATAATGAAGTGGTGTTTGACGGTAAAAATATAAAAATACGTCATTTGCCGTTGCTTGGGGCGCTTGGTAATCATGTGGATTGGTCTAAAATAATGGTACCGATTGCCTATCAAAAAATGTTATCTGATTTACCGTCCGTCCCCTTACATATTCGGTTAGAAATGGCCGAGCGTAATCACGTAAATCGGTTAGATGATTTATATGGGCAAGTTAAGGATGATACTTTAGAAAATAAGGCTGTTTCGCGGGCAAAGCTGTATCAAAAAATTAAGGCTGGTACAGAAGATACCGCAATATTCAGGACGATAAATGAGTATTTAGAAACGGCCCGAACCGATGGGTTGTTTTTGATGTTGGCCCCTGTTATGCGTCCCTTTTTGGATACAATTACCCCGTCTGAAGCGACAAAAGAAGTGGCCTTTAATGCCGTTCAGGTATATGCGTTATCGGATAATGCGGATTTAGCGTATGCATGGTATCAGATTTTACAAAAAAGCACGGACGCCCCATCAAAAATGCAAGCAGTCTTTTTAGAGCCGTTAATGCAACAATTAGGTGGCGGAATGCCTAAACAGATAGACAAAGGCCTGTCATTTTGTCAGAAAAATAAAAATCCATATTGTGCGTCTTTTGTGGATAAAATCGGAACTGAAGCTGATAGTACCAATTGGACAGAGGTGTTAAATCATATGGCGGCATCAAAACGATATATACCCTTAGTGCAGACGGCTTTGCAGGGATTAATATCCTCTTCTCGGTCGGGGGAAGCTGTCTTATATGCCATTAAATTATGGCAATCAAATATGAGAGTGGAACCGAACATAATTGCCGGATTGTCTGAGATAGCGCCAAAATCTTTAATGCGTCGCTTAATTTTAGAACGGTATGTATATCCATGAAACAAGTCAGTAAACACATTACGGCTTTTTTAGAAATTATGGTGGCTGAACGAGGGGCTAGTCCCAAAACGGTTGTGGCATATGAAAGTGATTTGTTGGATTTAGAGGCTTATTTAAAAACACGCCATGTATCGTTGATTAAAGCTGGTTATGATGACCTAAAAGGATATATGCATACATTGGCCTCCAAAAATAAATTATCAGAAAAAACTCAAGCACGTCGTTTGGCGGCCATTCGTGAATTTTATCGGTATTTGTTTTCAGAGGATATGCTAAAGAAAAATCCGGCAGATTATTTGGTATCCCCCAAAATAGGTAAGGCATTGCCGAAATATTTATCCGAACGTGAAATTGCCGATTTGATTAATGAGGCCAAATCAGATGTACGACTAAAAGCATTGCTTGAAATTTTATATGCAACCGGTATGCGTGTCAGCGAATTGGTCGGATTGCCGTTGTCGGCTATTCCCGAAGATAAAAAAACAATAACGATTGTTGGAAAGGGACGAAAAGAAAGGATTGTGCCATTGGGAGAACCGGCCGCTGAAGCGTTGGAAGAATGGTTAATTCACAGAGAATGTTTTATTTCTCGTCCCAGTAAATGGTTATTTCCGTCTAAATCCAAAGAAGGACATTTAACAAGAGTGGCATTTTTTAATCAGCTGAAAAAAACGGCGCTGAAAGCTCGTGTGGATGTGATGAAAGTTTCTCCGCACGTTTTCCGTCATTCCTTTGCGTCGCATTTGGTGGCACATGACGCCGATTTGCGTTCTGTTCAAAAAATGTTAGGTCATGCCGATATCGCTACGACGGAAATTTATACGCATATTTTAGAGGATAGATTAAAAAAGACAGTTGAAAAATCTCATCCTTTGGCGTATAGTGGTAAATAAAAAAGGATTAAAATACCACAAAAACATGAAAATTTTAAATAAATACATATTAAAACAACTGCTTGTCGGTTTTACATTGGTGTTGGTCAGCATGACCACATTGGTGTGGTTGACGCAATCTCTTAAAATGATTGATATGATTGTTACCAAAGGGGTTTCGGTTGGTGTATTTGTTAAAATGACTTTATTGGTTTTGCCGAATTTTGTGCAAATCTTATCGCCTTTGGCGTTGTTTGCCGTAACATTATTTGTGTATACTCGTATGCAATCGGATAAAGAATTGATGGTTATGAAAGCGGTGGGTATGGATAATGGTCAAATTATGCGGGCGCCACTTATTTTGGCTGGTATTTTGGTGGTATTGGGATATGCCTTTTCTTTGTTTGTTGTACCGTATGCTAATACACAAATGCGTGAAATGAAATGGCAAATTAAAAATAATTTATCTCATGTGATGTTGCAAGACGGCCAGTTTAATTCCTTTAAAAATTTAACGATTTATATTCGTGAAAGATTAACCGATGGCGTATTAAAGGGTGTGATTGTGTATGATACCAAGGATTCTGGACGACCCGCTTCGTTAATTGCCGAGCAAGGAGTGGTATTCCAAGGGGAATATGAAACGCAGGTTCAATTTGAAAATGGGATGCGTCAGGAATTTGACAGACAAACAAAACAATTTTCTGTTTTAAAATTTGACAAATATACGATGAGCTTTGGGGATGAGTCTAAAAAGGCAACTCGCACAAATGATGTGCGGGAATATTCGCTGGGACAATTGTTAAAGGCCTCTGAAACCGAAGCGGGATCTGTGTCCAGATATCGTAAATTTAAGGTAGAAGCCATGAAGCGTTTGTTGCAACCGTTGTATAATGTATCTTTTGTGTTTTTGGCTATGTTTGGTGTGTTGGCCGGTTATTACAATCGTCGGGGACAAGTGGGACAGGTTAATATGGTTGTCATGGCAACATTAGTTGTACAATCTTTGGCTTTGGCTTTTGAAAATATGACGGCCAAAAATTTATGGTTAATGCCGTTAATGGTTTTAAATGTCTTGGTGCCGATTGTGGTTGTATATTTGATTTTGTTAAAGGGTAAAAAATTTAAGATTGGGTCTTTTAAAATCGGAGCCTTTATCGGTGCTTTATTGTTAAGTGGATCTGTTATGGCGGCTCCGATTGAATTGAATGTGGATAAAGATGCGCCTGTTAATTTTGAAGCCGATGCCATTGAATACAATAAAAACAAAAATGAAATGACGGCTCTTGGTAATGTTATCATTGAACAAAATGGGACAGTTTTAAAAACGGACAAATTAGTGTTTAATCGGACTAAGGGAACGTCCCATATTCCACATGAAGCCATAATGACATCGCCGGACGGAACGGTTACGACAGTTCAAAATGCCGAACTCAGTGATGGTCTTAAAAATGCAGTGGCACAGCAAATTTCCTTGCAGATTATTGACGGAACATATGTGGCGGCTGAGTCTATGAAACGGACACAAAACGGAACGGTTTTGTATTTGCGTCAATTAACCTATACGCCCTGTGAAAGATGTCAGGGAAAATCACCTCTGTGGCAATTGCGTGCCAATCGTATGAAACACGATAAAAATGATAAAACAATCAGTTTTACGCATTCATTTTTGGATGTAAAAGATATTCCCGTTTTTTATTTCCCGTATTTAAGAACGCCGGATCATACAGTTAAACGTAAAACGGGATTATTATCCCCGTCTTTGGCCCATTCTTCCACAATGGGTAATGGGATAGAACTACCATTATTTATTGATGTGGCAGATAATCAAAATTTGTTAATTACACCAACCATTTCTGTGTCTCATTTACCATTGGTTGTCGCCGATTATCAAGGGGTATTTAAACGAGGAGCCGTTAATTTACAACTCAGCGGAACAAAAGATGATGATGATAAAAAAGATTACCAAGGGCATATTAAAGCCAACTTTGAGTATGATGTAAATGACAATTGGCGTTTAAATGGTAAGTTGTTTCGCTCATCCAGTGATACCTATTTCAGAAAATATAAAATTTCTGGTATTGATGACAATCAATCGTATTTAACCTCTCATATTGCCGCCGAACGATTTGGCAATCGTAATTATGTTAATTTAATGGGCTTGTCTTTCCAAAGTTTACGGGCGGGTATCAGTTCTCGCAGTCAGCCGATTATCATTCCGAAATTGCAAATGAATTATCAAACAATGCCGTTAATGACAAATGGATTGTATGCCTTTACCGAAGTCAACAGTGCCATTATTCATAATCGTGAACGGTTTAAATCAGACAGATTATCTTTAACGCAAGGATTCCATTTGCCTTATGTCAGTTCTTACGGAGCTGTTTATGATATTATAGGAACTGTTCGGTTTGATGGATATAATATTGACACCGGCCGATATGGGTTTAATATGCGCCGCCTTGATGATACTTATACAACCGGACGAGTTTATCCGAATTTGTCTGTTGAGGCCAGTTATCCGATAGGAATGGCGACGACAAATACCACTCAAGTTTTTAAGCCAATTGTAATGGCGGTAATGACTCCTAACAGAGATATAAACGCCGATAAAATACCGGATATGGACAGTTTGGTATTTGATTTTGATGATTCAAATTTATTTTCTCGCAATCGGTTCTCGGGATATGATCGGGTTGAGGTGGGTACTCGGTTGAATTATGGGGCTGAGTGGTCTGTTTACACAAATCATAACACTGCATTTTCAACACTGTTTGGTCAATCTTATCGCTTTAAACGTGATGATGTTATGGGTAATTTATTGGGGGATGACAAAAACTTTTCCGATTATGTTGGTCGGATGAGTATTGATTATAAGAACATCTCATTGGCTTATCGGTTTCGGTTAGATGAAAACAAATTAACACCGAAGAAAAATGAAATTACTTTAACGGGTGGAGGCGATCCGTTGAGATTAGGTGTTGATTATGTTTATTTAAAAGACACATGGATTGGGAATAATTTTTATCCGTCTCGTGAAGAAATTTTACTGTTCGGTTCATCCAGATTATCTCGTCAGTGGTCGTTATCCGGTTTATATCGGTATGATTTAGCTGAAAACGGCGGTCCGGTTGAGGCGGGAGCTATTTTGAGATATGATAATGAATGTTTGGCCGTTATTTTTGATTTAAACAAAGAATTTACTCAAGACCGTGATTACACAGGGGAAACGTCATTCATGGTTAAATTTGAATTAAAAACATTAGGGGGAATTTAGGGATATGAAATATATATGGACAGCCGCAGCAATTATCGGGACAACATGGGGTGTGAATGCGTCGGAAATCAAAGCCATTGTGGGGGATATGCCGATTTCCGGTTATGATGTATCCGAACGGGTACGGTTGATGAAGTTGCAGCAGCCCTCTCAAACCCAAAATATCAGCCAAAATGATTTAGAACAACGGGCTTTGCAAGCTTTGGTGGATGAATATATAAAACGTCAGGATGCCGAAAAGCAAGGATTTATTGTGTCTGATACCGAAGTGAAGGAGGCTATCAGCCGGCTGGAACAACAAAATAATATGTCGGCTGGGTATATGGCTGAATTGTTAAAACAAGATGATATTCGCTTAGATACTCTTCATAATCAGGTTCGGTCCGATTTGTTATGGATGCAGGTTATAAATAAGCATAAAAACGCGTTAAAGGCTGTAACGGATAAAGAAATTCAAAATAAAAAAACATCTCTAAAAAAAGAATTAGCAAAGCCCATGTATTTGTTGGCGGAAATTGTTGTTCCGACAAAACAAGAGGCAGAAAAAATCATCACAGATATTCGGCGTGGTAGAGCATTTTCCGAAGTAGCTGCTCAAAAATCTCGCTCTTTGTCGGCAAAAGAAAACGGATTGCTGGGATGGGTTAAGGCGGATGTTTATGCCCCGCATATTATGCGTGTTGTTGACAAGCTGAATTTGAATGAAATGACGGCTCCTTTGGCAGTTGATAACGGATGGTTAATTGTGTTGTTATTGGATAAACAAGAAGGCGCTCAAAACGGTGAAATACCTATTTGGGATTTGGCTCAGTTGGCGACGGCAAAAAATAAAACGGTTGGGTATATTCCGACTGTGTTTAAAATGACAACATGTGATGAGTTTGTGGACTTTGGGAATAAAAAAGCAATTAAGGAAACGGTTCGTCGTGGGATGACAGATCCAAATCAATTACCGCCTCAATTAAAGTATTCTTTAAAAACGCAAAAAGTTGGGACTCCGATTGGCCCGATACAAACAGAAGAAGGAGATTTATTTTTTATGAAATGTGGCGAAACAACACAATCCGTTTTGCCGTCTGATGACATGATAAAATCGGCTTTGGAAATAGAAAAAATGGATGAACTATCTGAAAAATTATTGCGACAAGTAAAACGATATGTCGTTGTTGAATATAAATAAGGAGAATGATAATGGAAACGCAGATTATTGATGGAAAGGCTTTGGCAATTGAGTATCAGGAAAAAATAAAAACACAGGTGGCTAAAATGAATCGCACACCGACTTTAGCTGTTATTTTAGTCGGTAATGACCCAGCCAGTGAAATTTATGTGCGTCATAAACGTCAAGTGGCCGAACGTGTTGGAATTATTTCCGAATTGTTTCAATTATCACCGATAACGACTGAGGAAGCTTTAATTGCCTTTATTCAAGAATTGAATGCCAATGATAAGGTAGATGGTATTTTGGTTCAGTTGCCATTGCCTAAACATATCAATGCCGATGCCGTGATTGAAGCCATTGATCCGAATAAAGATGCAGATGGTTTGACCAGTGCCAATTTAGGACATTTGTTTGTCGGAACGCCGAATTTAGTGCCTTGTACGCCGATGGCGTGTTTGGCTTTGATTAAAACAGTATGTCCGATATTGCAAGGTAAAAATGTGGTGATTGTCGGTCGGTCTAAATTGGTGGGCAAACCGTTATCTCAATTGTTGTTGGATGAAAACTGTACGGTTACACAAGCTCACTCAAAAACCGTGAATTTAAAAAAAGTATGTCGTGAGGCAGATATTTTAATTGTCGCCGTTGGGAAACCAAACTTAATTACGAAATCTTTTGTGAAAAAGGGGACCATTATTATTGATGTGGGAATTAATCGGCTGAAGAATAAAAAAATCGTTGGAGATGTTGAATTTGATAAGATGATTGGGCATGTTTCGGCGATTACTCCTGTTCCCGGTGGAGTGGGACCAATGACCGTTACAATGTTGTTGCAAAATACGGTACAAATTGCACAAAAACGTCAAAAAAACAATTAACTTATAAAAAAACGCTTGCGTGATTATGTTTTGATGGTATAATAATACTTAAGGAATAGGAAAACCCATTTTTTAAGGAGGTTGCCATGATAAATTTAAAAATGATAATGGGAGCCGGCGTTTGCGCTGTTGCTTTATGTTTCGGATTATCTGCGTCAGAGGTTTGGGCGGGTGATAAGCCGAGTGCGCAAACCGGAGCCGGAAAGTTAACGGGGGAAGTTTTTGATGTAGCTGAAGGCATTGCTGGAGTGACGGATAAAATCGATTTGACACCATCTATCGGTCCTTTGGGAACGGCAGATTCAATTAGTGCCAATGCCGAAATAGCTGTTAATGCCGTTGACGGTGTCACAAATATTTTAACCGGATCAGGTGGCGCTGTTGATTTTGGTAATGTGGCAGTTGGTTATGGCAAGATGTTTGGAAATGCCAATGTGACACAAATTGGCTCTATCTTTAAAAATTTTAAAAATATGAATTCATTATCTGATTTGACGAATTTGAAAAATTTGGGCAATGTTGGGATGAGTTTTTTAAAAGATATGTCGCCCGAAATTAAACAACTTATGGGAATGGCATTTGATGATTTAGGATTGGATAGCTTGCTCAGCGGATTGGGCGGTGGCGGTTATCCGGTTTTAATGCCGACTAATATGGCGCAAAGTGCGGCTGCTGTTGGAACGTCAAAGGCTCAAACGGCTGCAACCGAAGGGTTGTTGGATGCAGAAACGGATTTAACCGCTTCATTCGGTCCGGTCGGTAATATGGACGGACGTATGGGACAATGCAGTATTAATGGCGAGGATTATTCTCAAGCGATTAATTATTGGTTGCAAGCTGTCGGACCGAAATTAGAGGGAACTTGTCCTTGGTTGTATCTTGATACGGTCTGTTGGCCGACAATTGGCGTGGGAAGTTTGCTCGGTAAAGATTTTCAAACAATGCGTCAAACATTTATGCCTATGGAATATGTAGATGCCCAAGGGAATATGTTGGATAAACAAACGCAAGAGGCGGATTTAAGACAAATTTATAATTTGCATGTTACCTGTCGCGGTAAGTTGAAAAGTGATCCGGCCGGAGCCAAACAAATCTACAATTATTCCTGTGGTGGAAATCATTGGAAAAATATGTTTAATGGCAGACGTATTTCGGATCAGGCAATGCAATCGGCGTCGTTTGACGAAATTTGTAAGGGGCACGTAAAGGTGTGGGCTAACTATTGGAAACAATTGGGCAAACGTTTTACGGACTTGCCGTTGTTGCATCAAGTATTTGTTGTGGATGTTTCTTACCAAGCCGGTGCCGGTGCCGTTAAGGGGAATAACAAAGCCTTTTTACCTAACAGAACACCGGTATGGCAAAATTTGGCTGCGGGTAATTGCAGTGGGGCAGTTTCTGCTTTTTCCAGTCAACGGTTGTGTACGGCCTTTGCCAGCAGATGTACACAACGTAAAGCAATGATTACCCAAGGATGTGGTGGGTCATAAGAACATCAAAATAAAACAATGGAAAGGATGTTTCCTTTCTGAAAGTCAAAAAAACAGGAGGTTTGACATGAAATTTCGTTCTTTATTTTATACGTTTTTATTGATACCGATTTTGGGTGTATCTCCTGTTTTTGCGGCGGATATGCCAGAATTAGAGTATTCATGGAGTGAAGTAGAAGGTATAACACACTCTCGTATGATTTCCCCATCGGGTGATATTTTGGATACGGGTATGGATACATTGGCTCCGTTAGGATTGTCTCCGATTAATATTCCGGCCGCCGGATTAAAACCTGAGTTGTTTAAGGATCCTAAAAAGGCAGCTGCGACACTGAAACGTGTTTTGTTTCCTCCGAAAGATGAAAAAAAAGCACAAGAAATGACAATGGAGGAGATTGAAAAAATGGCCGTTTATCGTAAGGCATTGATGGATCAAACTGTATCTTATGCAATGGGATTGGGTAAATTGGTGGAAAATGGTATTGAAAACTTTAATAAACGGCGGGATAATGCGCTCAAATTTGTGAATTCGGCTCAAAACTTGCGTGAAGATGTTCAAGTGTTAAACGGTATCATGTTAGGTCAATTTGGCGAAGTCAATAAAACTTTGGGATTAAACGCAACGTTTGCGATTATGCAATTATCGGATGGTTTTCATCAATCCAATATTACGCAACAGTAAAGTGGGAGGTGTGTCATGATGAAAAAGATATTATATATGGCTCTGCCTTTAATGGCTGTTCATACGTCGGTGTGGGCATTGACGCCGGTGTTTGCGGACATTCAACAAAACGTTCAACAAGCGTTGGTTGAAGGACAAAATGCCGTGGCTGTGGCGCAAACGGGATTAAATGAAATACAAACATTAAAAACAACGGCGTTAAATGGTATAGCCGGCGTTAAAAATGCGGTTGCGGATTTACAGCAATTGCCTCAAGTGTATTTGACATCATTTAAAAATAAAGTAAATAGCTTAGTAAACGGTACAATACAATCTGTGTTGGGAACCAATATCGTTGGTGATTGGTCGGCTCAAGATTTGATGGATTTTGATTTGGATAAGCTTAAAGATATGGGGTTAAATACAGACATTATCGGTGGGTGGTCAGTAAATGATGTGATGAATTTAGATGCCGATAAGCTAAAAAAGATGGGCTTGGATAAATTAGAGGGATTGGGTGAAGACCAATTACGAAAGTTATTGGGCGAACAGTTGAGTGGCAAATTGTCAGCAAGTCAAATTAAAGAGATTGCAAATGATCCGAAAAAGGCTATAGGGTTGTTGAGTGGATTGACGAAAGCAAAACAAACACAACAAGGCGCCGCTTCCAAACCATCAAAAGGATTGGAAGGGTTGGGTATAAAA
This sequence comes from Alphaproteobacteria bacterium, assembly GCA_017457425.1. GTDB lineage: Bacteria > Pseudomonadota > Alphaproteobacteria > CAAHEQ01 > UBA3637 > UBA7488. The sequence goes on along the minus strand of JAFTHM010000055.1, from coordinate 3,152 downwards.
GGAAGTACCGGTATGAATACCACATCGGTTCAAACAACGTCTATGGGGCCTGATGGGAATCGGTCTGATGCGTTTAATGGAACGGGTAATGCTTCTACGGCTCAGTTTGCCGAGGCACAAAAAGTGTTTACCGAAATGCGTACTCGGATTGAAGAAAAAATGCAACTGCCTAAAACACAAGAAGAGGCTTTAAAAATGACAACGGCTCAACTGGAAGAGATCAGGTTGTTGCAGACAGAAGCTGAAAAAGAATTGGGTATTCAAGGGTTGGCAATGTCATGGATACGTCAAGAAGTTACAAAGCAACGATTGCCGAAACAAGAAGAAGCCATTACAAAGTTGTTTAATGAAAAGGCAACGGATGAACGAGGAACCATTCAGTTGGTATCGGCTCTATCCATTATGACGGCAGAGGCTCAAAACTATGCCTCAACTGTTTATGCTGTGGATTTGACAGCTTTTGGGACACAAGTAAATAGACGGACAGGGGACGCTACTTCATCTGTCCTGTCTAAGGAAGATTTAGGGGGGGGCGGTTCGGCTCCGGCCTCAACTGATACAACGGCTCAGTCCGGTTCATCTACAGCACCGGCTACAGGTGAAACAGCACAATAAGGAGGTATGAACATGACGCATAAATTAACATTTTTAAAAGTCTTTTCACTTGCCTTGTTGGGAACGGCATGTTTTGCTATGCCACTACGGGCCGCGATTAACTTTGATATCGGTGGAACAATCACCTTGGTAAAGGATTTGATGAAGGCTCAGGCAGCGGCAGAAGAAATTGCTGAACAAGTTAAAAAGACAATTGAAACAGCTCAGGCTATTGGTAGTGAAGCCAGTTTGTCTGAAGCATTGAAGGCAGCTGATGTGAATTCAATAACGCCGGCAGAAAATCAACCATATGAGATACCTGAAAATGTTATGAAGGTATTAAAGGTGGAAAATGAAACAGATGAGCCGGATTCTCAGGCTGTTCAAGAAGAAATTAAGAAGATTGCTTTTATTAAGTCTAAAACGCCGGAATTACAAAAATTGACACGCAATCAACAAAATGTATTGTTGTTAAGGGTAACATCAAATGGGTATGCGGCGGCAAATGCGTCATTTATGGCGTCTGAAAAAGCGACAGAAGATAATCAAAAGATGGCTGAGGAAGTTGCTAAAGCAACCGATCATATCGGATTGTGGAATAATATGGCAAAATTACAGTTAGTCATGATGCATAAACAAGGAGAAGTTATGCACTTACGTACTCGGATGTTAGAAACGATTTCGGCTCAGGCTTTAATTGGGCATGAAGCACCGAAAGATTTATCTGACATTGATGTTTCGGGTGGTGCCACTTCATCAGGTAATCAAGCACAATAAGGAGGATGTCCCATGAATAAACAGTTATTTTTCTTATTGACAAGTTGTGCAGTTGTTGCCTTTGCGGGTATTGCAAATGCGGCAGACATTAATGTGAATAATGTTTTGAGCGGAAAAAATTTGACGACACTAGAAGGGATACAACGAGAAATAAATCAATCTTACTCAGATGGAACTGGTGTCAAAATTTTAGAAGAATGGTCTAATGCCATTGGGAATCAATACAAGGGTATGACACCTGAACAATTACAACAATTGGTGAATAAAAACTATATCATAGATGAGGCCGGTAATTTACTGGAGGCAGGACAAGATGCTGTTTCACAAGAATTTCAAGAGCAAGTTTCACAGTTGGGAAATGCTATTTCGGACAGTTCTTCCAATATCATCGGCAAAGCCCAAGAAGCCATTGGACTAGGGAATATTTCCGAATTAAAAAATACAATATCTTCGTTAAATATATCGTTGGATCAGATGGGGGCATTGTCTTCTCAAGTTGACACAATGTTGGGCGGTGTTCAAAGCGATGCATTGAATGCCATAACCGGAGGAGCCGGACTGACAGATGTAATGAATTTAAGTTCTCAAGTTGGTGCTCAATTAACTGGTGCCATGGAATTGATGAATAATCCGCAATCCTTGTTAACAATGGGATTGGGGTACATTGGTTGGGATCAAATCACAAATTTATCCATGGGGGCTGCCATGGATGCCGTAACGGATTTTATGAGTGCTCCAACTGTTGGTATTCCGGTTATGGAAGGCGGTTTTATTGCATCAAATGCAGCGGATAAAGCAGCTAAAGCCGAAACGGCAGCTGTCAATAATAAGGTATCTGACGAAAAACAAAAACAATTAGATGCTGTCGGGTCACGTCCATCTACACCGGCAGGTCCTGAGGTGGCTGAGGCACCGGATGCCGATACGAATCCATCAATAGATTCCTGTCCGGCATTGATGGCCTCTTATCCGAGACAATCCAATAAAGCATATGATTTTTTAAAAATGAATTATTTGGATGCTAAACCGGAAAAGGTGCATGCTGCCGCCAAAAAAACGATGGATGCTGCTGTACCATATGTGGAAAGTTTATTCTTTGTGAAGGACGAAAAGGATTTAACTGCCGAAGAACAAGAAAAGATACATAAGAAACGAGATGAATATTTAGCTGATATGGTGGCAGATGTGTTGACATTAAACATTGGTGTACAACACAACTTGGTTGAAGATGCGATGAGTATTCCGAGCGCTCCGACCAGTGGATGTAATTTGATTGATGATTTAAATGTCAGTACAATGATTATGATTTCTACGGCAAAACAAGCGATGGCCGATATTGCATTGCAAATTCAGTTATTGGAATTTGAAGGCATTCAACGTATTGTCAATACGGATATCAAATTGTTAGATAAGCCGGAAGAAAAAGACAATAAAAAAGATAACAAAAAAGACAACAAATAAAACGGGAAAGGAAAACAGCCATGAAGAAAGTATTATTGTTTACAACTGCGGTTGCTTTGACTGTTGGTGTTGTCATTGCACCGGTTAAAAAGGCCGATGCCTTTATTTGCGGTATTCCTTGTTTATTGCAAATGGGTGGGCAAATCATTACCGATTTGAAAAATCAGGTTGAGCGTATTTCGAGCGGTGTTGAAGAAACGGTCCAAAGTTGGTTATCCGAAGCTAATACTCAATTGCGGGACTTTTTGTCTGACGGTATGAGTGCCGGTCGTGGTTCTTCTTCGGGTAAAGGAGGAACAACAACGGCCGGAACCAGTAAT
>JAFTHM010000054.1 GCA_017457425.1 Alphaproteobacteria bacterium | reverse complement strand
ATGATGATGTTCAAGCCATCATTGATGCCTATGATGCAGCGAATCCAATAACAAAATAGGGTAGCCTCTAACACACAAAAACCCAGAGCTAAAAACTCTGGGTTTTTTCAGGAGGTTTCACTGAACAAAAAAAAGATTAGTAGCCACAACGACCTGTTGTTGCCCAATCTTCAACATCACCACCGTCTAACACAAAAACTGTTTGACAAGTGGCGGAACCGGTTGTAGAAACTGTCGTTTTGTTGCAAGCAGAAGTCGGGGCGACATAACCACAGTCAGACACTGTATAAATGCCATGTCCCATACCTAACCAACGAGTAGACACGTTTGTTTGAGATAAATCATAAACCATATATTTTTTGTCGTGGGATTTGTATGCTCTCATCGGTAAACCCAAACGGGCGATAACTTCATCTTCACTACGTCCAATCCATGGATCCAAGTTTGTAGAAGTGGAACAAGCACCAAGCATAGCTAAAGCGGCAACTGTTAAAACGATTTTTTTCATAGTATCTCCTTTTATAAAAGTTAACAGATGGTTAATTTGTATCATTATTTTAACCGAAAGTCAATATTTTTTTTCAACTTTTTTATTTGTTGGACTAAAAAATAGCAAAAAAGTGTTGCAAATAATATGCAACACTTTGAAAAATATCATTTCTTTTTTAACAGAAAATTTCAGATTTTAATTGTTGACGCAGGGTATCTAAAGGCAGTAGATCATCATTTTTCTTGCGTTCAAAGTGCCAAAAAGTCCATCCGTTGCAACTGGCAAGTCCGGCTACTTTTGCCCCCATTTGGTGAATAGAACCATGATCAGAGCCTAAATAAATAGACCCATCGGCTTTTACAGTTGCACAATACCGGCGTTTAATATCAAATAATTTGGTTCCCGGTTTGATTAAGCCATGCTCAATAACTGACCCAAAAGGAATACGAGGCTCGGCTTTTTTATTAACTGGTTCCAATGCTGTATCATCGGCAATTTGAGTAATGGCATCAAGGCGTTTTTGGGCGTATTTAATGTAATTTTCATCACGTTCAATACCAATGTAATGACGCCCTAATTTTTTGGCAACAGCTCCGGTTGTTCCCGTTCCGAAAAACGGATCTAAAATGACATCACCTGGATTAGTGCTGGCTAAAATAATACGATACAACAATGCTTCCGGTTTTTGAGTGGTATGAACTTTTTTCCCCGCTTCATCTTTCAATCGTTCTGATCCCAAGCAAATCGGTACATGCCAATCGGATCGCATTTGCAATCCGTCATTAAAATTTTTCATGCTGTCATAATTGAATGTATATTTTGATTTTTCTGACTTGGCACACCAAATCAGTGTTTCATGCGCATTTGTAAAACGAGTGCCTCTGAAATTCGGCATAGGATTGGTTTTAACCCAAACGATATCATTTAAAATCCAAAATCCTAAATCTTGAATTTTGGCGCCGACTCTGAAAATATTATGATATGAGCCAATCACCCACATTGTGCCATTTTCCTTAAGGATACGGCGAGCTTGGTTCATCCATTCAACCGTAAAATCATCATAGGCCGCAAAATCCGAAAATTTATCCCATGCATCATTAACGGCATCAACTTTTGTATTATCCGGACGATGTAAATCTCCGCCCAGTTGCATATTATAGGGTGGATCGGCAAAAATGACATCAACACTGTTATCGGGCAATTTTTTCATTTGCTCAATGCTATCACCATGCATAATAAAGTTTGTTTTCATTTTGCCACTCCTTGACTGTTAAAATCACTTTAGCAAACAAATAGTCAAAATTAAGTTAACAAAATGATATTTTATGCACTTTTTAATCTATGATTTCATTTTTGTATAGGCCATAAAACATATTTTTGGCCATCCACCCTTTGGCGGGTCCAAAATCCAATAGACAATAATCCGAACTTTTGGGACATTTTAAAATCCGACCAATTGTCCCTTTTTGAGCAATTGCAACGGTCTTACCATCTACCCGAGGTGCATTAGACAGAGGGCCTTCCTCTAATACCAAAGCATGACGAACGCCGGAAATTTGAGTGCGATGAACCCAACCGGTTGTGCCGTCTATTTCACGAATTTGTCGCCACAATTCGTATTCATCAATGACTTCAACGGGGTATCCTTTTTCTTGATAAACCCACATAATCGGATATCGGTTGCCGGGGCCAGTGCGTAAATTCACTTGGTTATGACGCAACGAAACAAAACGAGGAACGGGAACACTTTCCACCGCCCATGCCGAAACGGCAAAATAAAATAATCCAAGTAAAGTACATACGATATACTTTATCACTTGGCGGTCCTTTCTCGAATAGATACTTTGACCCGTTTTGGATTATCTTGTTGAACGTTTGCTTGAGACTCTTCTTCAACGTGTTCTACATGCACTTCGGTTAAATTTTTGGGGTGTGTATTTAAATCGGTTTCAATTTCTTGCCATGCTGTTTGAACAACCGGTACCAACAGCATTTGAGCAATTTGCATCCCACGCCGTAAGATGAATGGTTCCCCGCTTTCGTTTCTAAGCAATACAAATAAAGGTTCTCTATCGGCCGGATGAATAATACTGGGCGCATCTACAACGATAATGCCATTTTTTAAAGCCATATCCCGATTACTGACGATTTGTCCGCATAATCCATCGGGTAGGGCAACGGCAAATCCGGTCGGAACACGAACTCGCTCACGTGGGCCGATTTTGACTGGTGCCGAAACAGCAGCCATTAAATTAAGACCAACATGGTGTTTAGAAGTGTACGCCGGTAATGGAAAATCCATCCCGTCTGCCGTTCTGACAATATGAATTTTTGGTGTCATCATGACTGATTTATGCCCTCTTTTACGTCATAGTGGCAAAAAATATGATAAAAGTCAAGGGGATTTTTCATTTGACAATACCTCTTATTCATCTTATGTTAGAAATATGAAAATAATATATACTTTGATGATAGGAATAGGTCTTATAATGCCGGCATTTTCCGGTCGTGCCGATACTCAGACATTTTTTTTAGCCCCTCAAAAACAAGCCATAGAAACAAAACAAAGTATTTCATTTATGGGGGATACATATACGTTTGAGTATGGTGATGAAATTCAAAACGAATATTTTACAAATGGTGAAACGATAGATGGTTTCAGCTCGTTAATTGCCGTTCATATTTTTAAAAATCATACAGACCCATTGTTTGTTGCTCAAGGATTTTATGATAAATTGTTGGCAGATAATCAAGTGGCTCGCTTGGCTATTCACCGTTTTTCAAAAGAACCGACATTAATATTTATATTAACATCCGCCCAAGGATTTGAATTGAATTTGTGGCGTTTTTATCGCAATCCGAACAGAGATGAAGTTATCGGTATGCAATATTTGAAAACATTTAAAACGCCACAGACCCAAGCCGAAAAAGACAGATTAAAAAGTCTCATTCAGATAATATCCGAACAATTTGCCATTTTGCCCAAAATACCGTTTATTCGCTAGGATACAGGAAAAATGGCTTTTTTGCTTTATTAACCATTCGTTAGTAAAAAAGTTCTTGCAATTTACAAAAAAGTGTGTAAGAGTGGTTTTTGAAAGTGGCAATGGTGCCATTTTCTGGGCGTAGAAACCCACTAAAAAGCAGTCGTGTGCACACGACTTAAAACAAAAAGCGCTGACTGAAGTCCTGCGGATAACGCGTATGAAAGGGCGGATGTCGGTGAATAAGACCTCGGTCAAATAAGCCGAGCCATCTGCTTTTTATGGTTTTCTAACATCCGCCCACCAATGTGGGTTTTTTTAATATGTTATAACAAATAAAGAAAGGATGTTTAAACATGAAAAAATTAGAATCTGGTCGTTCAATGGTTGAAATGTTGGGTGTATTGGCCATCATCGGCGTGCTCTCCATCGGTGGTATCGCTGGGTACTCTATGGCCATGAACCGTTATCGTGCCAACGAAGTATTGAATGCTGCTCAAATGTTGTCTGTTGTAGCTCAATCTACACCAAGTGGTTCTACACTGCAAAACTTAGAACAATTGGGTGTTTCTGGTGCTAGTCAGAATACTGTACAAACATGTACATTAGAAGCTACAGCCGGTAGTCCGAAGGTTGAAATTACCTGTACAAATGGTGATGTTGTCGGTACAATGGGAACGATTGCTGGCCGTGCAGATTTAACAGATCAAACAACGACTAAAGTTGTATTGATTAACTCTCAAGGTCAATTAAAGGCTGAAAAGACAACTACACCAACTGAATAATCTCATAACCTAAACCACATTTTGCCTTTTTATCGGTTTTTGGCAGTGGTTTAGACGGAGCAATCCAAAAAATAAAAACCGATACCTCTTGTGCCAATGCTTAATTTTTTTTCTTGATTTAATTTTGTCATAAGCGTTGGCACCTTTTTTTATATCCAAAGAATAGTCAGCTGGTGTCATTAAAAATTAATAAAACAGAGTATAAAAAAATTATTTTTCCTCTTGCATTTATTTTTGTGACGTGCTTAAATGACACCGCTAACGATATTTTTTAATACTTAATATGGAGAAAAGTTATGAATTCTAAACCAGCTCATACACATACAAAAGACGAAGCTTGCAAATGTGGTGAAAATTGCACCTGTTGCACATCTGCTTGTTTTTCTAAATACTTAACACCGGCTGCTATCTTGGCAAGTGCTATTTTGATTTCCGGTTCTATTTTATCCACGATATCTAATAAACCATGTGATAAAATGATGCGTCAAATGAGAGGTCCGTCACAGGCTCAACAAGAAAGAATCATTAAAGATTATATCACAAAAAACCCGACTGTTATTATTAATGCTTTGGATAAACATTATCAAGCTGAACAAGCTAAAGCTAAAAATGCTCAACCAGCTCCGCAAGCTGAAGCTGATAAAGCTTTGATTGATGAAATTTTAGCCGATAAAACGAACCATGTTTTGGGCAATCCGAATGGTAAATTTGTTATCATTGAATTCTTTGATTATCAATGCGGTTGGTGTAAAAAAACAAACAAAGAAATTTCGGCTGCTTTGAAAGATGCTCCAAACATTCGTTGGGTGTTAATGGATACACCAATTTTTGGTGAAGCCAGTGAACAAATTGCTCGCTTTGCTATGGCTGCCGGTAAACAAGGTAAATTTAAAGAATACCATGAAGCTATCGGTAATGCTAAAGGTAAAGTGGATAAAGACGCTTTGATTAAATTGGGTAAAGATTTGAAACTCAACACAAAACGTTTGGCTGCTGATGCCGAAAGTCAACAAGTAAGAGATAAATTGGCTAACAATCAAAAATATGCTCGTCAATTGAACATTAATGGTGTTCCAATGTTGATTGTTGATGGTAAAATCAATCCGGGTGCTTTAATCGGTGATAGATTAGCTGCCGCTGTAGAAGCTTCCAAAGCCAAAAAATAATCCTTTAAACGGATAAAAAAATAAGACAGAGAGGTATTTCCTCTCTGTTTTTATATATTGCATTTTGATTGGAAAGGCCGTACAATACATTCATTATGAAAAAAACGGTTGTCATTTTATGTGGTTTAATGTTGGCTGCTTGTAATTCTTACAAAGTACCGATGGTTCCGACATACCAACAAATTCCGGTTATACAAGTCAAAAAAGATGATACATTGTATTCTTTAGCTCGTCGGTATGATACAACCGTACAAGAATTGGCCGAAAAAAATAATATTGACGATCCGACCGCTTTACAGGCAGGGCAAAATTTGAAATTGCCTAAAGCGGTGCGAGTGGCCTCGTATGAATTAGAAAAACAACAAATGGTTCAAGGTGGGGCGAAAAATATACCATCAAAAACGAAAACGGCAAATAAGAAAACGAAATTAACCACGTCTTCCAAACAATCAATACAAAAAAATGCACAAGCATCTGTAAAAACGAAAAAAACATATCCTAAACCAACGCAAAAAATGAAAAAATTGGATAAGCCTTTTGTGGCTACCGGAAAAGTCAATTTTGCTTGGCCGGTAAAGGGTAAGGTGATTTCTTCATTCGGTTCTAAAGGTGGTGGCGTTAAAAATGACGGTATTAATATCGCAGCCAAAAAAGGAACGCCGATTAAATCCGCCGAAGCCGGTATTGTGGTTTATGCTGGGAATGAATTAAAGGGATATGGCAATTTGTTGCTTATCCGTCATGAAAAAAACTTTATGAGTGCTTATGCTCATGCGGATAAGTTGTTGGTAAAAACCGGTGATGTTGTGGCAAAAGGAGATAAAATTGCCACAGTTGGGACGACGGGAAATGTAAAACAACCTCAATTACATTTTGAAATTCGTAAAAAAACAAAATCCGTAGATCCAAAAAAATATTTACAATGACATTATCGTGTGATACAATACCCATATAATTATGAATTAACCTGAAGGGGGTCAAATGCCATCTAAATTTATTTTAACCATTTTGGGAACAACTTTTTTTGCCGGTTCTGTATGTGCGGGATTACCTGAAGCCATTCGGTCGTATGAAGCGGGTTTGTATACTGAGGCCTTGTCCGAATTTACATATTTGGCCGATGAACAAGATGCAACGGCTTTGTATTACTTGGGGCAAATGTACGAAAACGGACAAGGGGTTGAAAAAGATACCACCAAGGCAACCGAATATTATCAAAAAGCCGACGCTTTGGGTAATATGCAAGCGTCCGTTCAATTGGCTAAAACCGTTTTTTATGATGATACAATTGAAAATAATAAAGAAATTGGGTTAGAATTTTTGAAAAAAACGGCGTATAATGGCAGTGCTGATGCTTTATATGAATTGGGTGAAATTTATCATACCGGTAATGGCGTAGATAAAGATTATTCTTATGCTTTTGGTTATTACTTAATGGCCTCAATGAAAGGGGAAAAACGGGCTCAACATAAATTGGCTCTTTCTTATATTAATGGGCGAGGTACACCACAAGATTTTGCCAATGGGATTAAGTGGCTGGCTCGTTCGGCTAACCAAGGCTATGTTTTGGCTCAAAAAGAATTGGCTGATTTTCAATCGTCTGATCCCAGATTGTTGAATTTACCGGATGCCTATGCTTGGTATAGTATTATTGCGGCCTATAACTCTGATGATATTGGAACTGAGGCTGCCAGCCGTCGTGATAAAATTGCCTCTCAAATTTCAAAACAACAAGATGTATTGTTAAATAAACAGCGTGCGGCACGTAATTGGCGTCCGATTACGCCGGAACAATCGGTATCTAAAGAGGATTTATTAAATACACCGATGCCGATTATCCCAGGGTTTAATGATTCGGTTACGGTTCAAAAAAGATTGTCCGGTGGGGCTGTATTGTATGCTGATGGGGCTAAATACGGTATTACGCCCGTTATGTTGGAAACATCCGTTCAAACAAAGGATATGACGCAATTAACAAAAACAATTGAAGATGCCGTTAAAAACGGTCATATCGGGGCCTATGCTTATTTGGGTGATTTGTTCCACACTCGTTTTAACGATGATACCAGTGCCTTTACATGGTATTTAAAAGGGGCTAAACAAGGTGATGCCTATGCTAAGTATCAATTGGCGAATTTGTATTGTGAAGGGCGTGGTGTTGAAGCACCGAATGTTGTAGAATGCTATAAGTGGTTGGTATCTGCCGCCAATACAGAGGATGAAACCTTGGGGGCAACAATTGCTCAGGCTATGCGGGATGTGGAAAGTCAAGCGACTCCCGAGGAAATTGAAGCTGGTAAAACAGCAGCCACTCAAATGGCTGAAGAGGTAAAGAAAGAAGCACCTAAACAAAATAAAGATAGCGGTGGATTTAATTTCTTTTAATTTAGATTAAGACATTTTAAGAAAATACCTTACTGATTATCGGTAAGGTATTTTTATATTAATACTTTCGTATAGTTGGCTTGACTAAAGTCAATAGAATACCAATATATAGGATGGTAATGCCTGTTGACATAATCGGGCAAGATAATCATCAGATAATTGAACGCTTTTCCCTCAAACGGTCAAATATTTTTTGTATAAGAGGAGAAAAGTATGCCGGCTGTATCCGTCATTATACCTGTTTATAATGTGCAGAAGTATTTAAACAGATGTTTAGACAGTGTCTTATGCCAACGATTTCAAGATATTGAAATGATTTGTGTTAATGATGGCTCAACAGATAATTGTGAACGTATTTTAACCACTTATGCCAAAGAATATAAACGCATTAAAGTTATTTCCGGTGAAAATAGAGGGTTATCTGGTGCCAGAAATATCGGATTGGCACAAGCAACAGGAGAATGTGTTTTTTTCTTAGATGCTGATGATGCCATTCATCCAGCCTGTTTAGATATTTTATGGACTGTGTTAAATGATAGTGGGGCTGATATGGTCCATTGTCAATTTGAAAAATCAGACGGATTATCCAGACGATATCAAGATATTGAAACAGATAAAATAACATACAGTTTAATACCATCTTATTGTTTTTCCGGTAAGAAAAATATGGGATTTAATGTATGGTCTAATTTGTATAAACGCTCATTACTAGAGGGAATCCAATTTATTAATGGTATTCATTTTGAAGATGTCCCTTTTTTATTAACTGTCTTGGCAAGACATCCAAAAATAGCCTCTGTAGATGAAAAATTATATTTTTATACCATCAATGAAAACTCCATTTCTCATAAACAAGCTAATCCAAAACAAATTAAGGATTATCATACGGGATTAAATTATATTTATCATATTTAT
>JAFTHM010000053.1 GCA_017457425.1 Alphaproteobacteria bacterium | reverse complement strand
AGCATTTGAGTACGCAATTTTTCAATCATTTTGCCGGCATCTTTCATAACCTCTTCAGCGGAACGGTCAATTCCCTCCGGCGTTAAATCACCAAAGTCTTTAATTAAATCCGGAATTTCTTTTTTCACCGTCTTAGGCGTAATCCCGTGTTCGGCATTAAAGGCCATTTGTTTTTCACGCCGTCTGGCCGTTTCGGTAAGTGCCACATCCATAGACCGTGTTATTTTATCAGCATACAAAATAACCCGTCCGCTTTGATGTCTGGCCGCCCGTCCGATTGTTTGAATAAGGGAGGTTGCAGACCGCAAAAAACCCTCTTTATCCGCATCCAAAATCGCCACCAAGCCACATTCTGGGATATCCAACCCTTCCCTCAGTAAGTTAATCCCCACCAACACATCAAATGTCCCAAGGCGTAAATCTCGGATAATTTGAATGCGCTCTAAGGTATCAATGTCTGAGTGCATATACCGCACTTTAATCCCTCGTTCAGACAGATAATCCGTCAAATCTTCGGCCATTTTTTTAGTCAAAGTCGTCACCAAAACACGGTCACCTTTTTGGGCACACTCAATACATTCGGCCAATAAATCTTCCACTTGTGTAGCCACCGGACGTACAACACATTCAGGGTCTAATAATCCGGTCGGGCGAATAATTTGTTCGGTAAAGACACCTTTGGCTTGTTCCAATTCCCAAGAGGCCGGCGTTGCCGATACAAAAATCGTTTTGGGACGCATGGCATTCCATTCTTCAAATTTTAAGGGCCGGTTATCCAAACAACTGGGCAACCTGAACCCATATTCGGATAAGGTTGTTTTACGGGAATAGTCCCCTTTATACATCGCCCCGATTTGATGTACCGTTACATGCGATTCATCAATAAATACCAAGGCATCATCCGGCATATACTCAAATAAAGTCGGTGGTGCTTCACCCGCTTTACGCCCCGTTAAATGTCTGGAATAGTTTTCAATCCCTTTACAAGAGCCGGTCGCCTCTAACATTTCCAAATCATATTTTGTACGACTGGCAAGACGCTGCGCCTCTAAGGGTTGATTATTGGCTTCATAAAAGGTAAGCCGGTCCTTTAACTCCTCTTTTATCGTTTTAATCGCTTGATGCAATGCCGGTCGAGGCGTTACATAGTGGCTGGCCGGATAGACAACAATATCGGGCAATTCCAATTTTTTACGCCCTGTCAGCGGGTCAAATTCGTGAATACTTTCCAATTCATCTCCAAAAAAACTCAGACGCCATGCAGAATCTTCCAGGTGAGAGGGAAAAATATCTATCACATCTCCCGATACGCGAAAACAGCCCCTCTCAAAGGCCAAGTCATTGCGTTTATATTGCAATTCAACCAAGCGACGGGTCAGGTCTTTCATATCAACCGTAGCATTTTTTTCCAATCGAAACGCCATAGATGAATACGATTCGGCCGAACCCAAACCGTAAATACAAGAAACCGATGACACCACAATCACATCTCGGCGTTCCAATAAATGCCGTGTGGCCGAATGTCGCAAGCGGTCAATTTGTTCATTAATAGCCGAATCTTTTTCAATAAAAGTGTCCGTTCTGGGGATATAGGCCTCTGGCTGATAATAATCATAGTAAGACACAAAATATTCAACGGCATTTTCGGGGAAAAAGGCCTTCATTTCCCCATAAAGTTGAGCAGCCAAAGTTTTATTATGTGCCATAATTAAGGCCGGTCGTTTCATCTGAGCAATAATATGCGCCATCGTAAAGGTTTTACCCGACCCTGTAATTCCTAATAAAACTTGATTTTTTTCTTCCCGTTTTAACCCCGCAACCAATTCGGCAATCGCCTGCGGTTGATCTCCGGCAGGTGAAAAAGGCGAGTGCAGTTTAAAATCCGCATCGCCCGACAAATTTTGTTTTTCATATAACGGTATTAAAGAATTTGCCGTAGACATCTATCCTCCCCGTTTTGTTTGGGGGGATTTTTTGACCGATTGGTGCGCTTTTTTCTTTGATGATCCAGATGATTTAGCCACCGACTTTTTACCACCGGTTGATTTAACTTTAGCTGACTTTTTCTGTGTGTTTATTGCTTTACCTTTAATTTCTTTGGTCATTATTTCTTCTTTTTTTTCTAATACCATTTGTTTTTTTTGTTTTTGATTTTCGGCCATTTTTTTGATTTCTGTTTTAATTTGAGAAATACCGTCTTTTGCCTCTTTAAAGACATCACGCAAACGCACGGTCGGTTCCCCCCAAGATTTTAAACGCATATAAATATTGATACACAAAAAGGTGGCAACAACATAAAAAGAAACCGTCGAAAACGCATCATTTAACACCGCCAAAATGGCCAAGCAAGCAATAAAAAAATCCCATCGCATTACAAATTTTAAAGCCGATTCCGGACGAGGTTTTGTGGCAATTACTTGTTCAATTAAAAATGGATAAACCGGAACAAAGCGCTGATAAAGGGCAATAGAAACCATCGTGGACAAACATACCTCCATAATCGGATAAGCATATAAAACCACAATCGCCGTTGCATGTCCTAAGGCCATCACATAAACAGCCATCGCCCCCCAAATAAAACCGACAAAAGCGGCCGCAACTTCACCCAATTTAGGATAATGATCTTTTTTCAAATAGCTGTTAATACCCAATAAAACAACGACTAAAGTAACAGACAAATACCCAAAGGCCGGTTCAAATATATTTAACAGAGCGGATAACAAAAAGTAAAAAACAGCAAAAACCAAAGACAGCGTCATTGATAAAAATGGGACTCTATCCATTTGGACAAATAACCATGTTACTATTGCCCACGCAATCGCCAAACCGACATGAGTTAAAATGCCACCCAATCCATCAGCAATTGAAACCGTAGACGGCAAGAAATAAGAAGAGACCAAACAAATAGCCAACAGCCCTAACGCATGAGATAACGCCGTCAAAGTCATATCTTTCAAAACCATAACAACCAATCCCATAGCTATCACAGCGTAGAAAAAGAAAGAATTAGCACCACCTAATTGATGACCGAATACCAAACTGACACACACAAAGGCAGATAATAACAAAACAACACCCAACGGAAAAGAAAAACCTTCCCCATCTGAATTACCCATTTTTTGTGCAATTGAGAAAGCCCACTTTGCCCCAAACAAGCCAATCAAAAATTCTGCCAAAAAAACCGCTAAAACAGACAATATATCCATAAGTTCCTCCTGATAAAATTTTTGAAAACGACCCAACTACATAGAGGGT
>JAFTHM010000052.1 GCA_017457425.1 Alphaproteobacteria bacterium | reverse complement strand
ATCCCTTAATCTTTTGCCGAGATAATGTTGGCTTAAGAGGAAGGGATTGCTCGGGACATTGTCCCTCGTCCTCAACGATGTTTCGGACTGTCCTTGCGGACATCTACTTCGCTGTCGCTACGTAAACGACCCCCCTTATCGGGCGTTCTCATCCCTTAGTCTTTCACCGAGATAATGTTGGCGGAGAGGAAGGGATTCGAACCCCCGATACCGTTGCCGGCATACATGATTTCGAGTCACGCGCATTCAACCAGCTCTGCCACCTCTCCACATTACGGACCGCGAGTGTTGCCACTCCTATCCAGAAAAATCTCAATCATGTATTTGTTTGCGGATGCAAACACATGATTTGTCCTCGGGGCGGTTGCCCCTCGTTCCGCCTTTGGCGACCGAGCTTACGCGCATTTGGGCCAGCTCTGCCACCTCTTAAACATTACGGACCGCGAGTATGAAAACTCCTATCCTAAAAAATCTCAATCATGTATTTGTTTGCGGATGCAAACACATGATTTGTCCTCGGGGCGGTTGCCCCTTGTAAGTATGATTATCATACGCGAAATGAGGGTAAAAATCAATCCTTAATATGTTTTTTTTAGTTTATTTTTAAATTTTTTTTGTGTATGATGAGAGCATAAGGAGTGCGGGTTATGACGTTAAAAGATATTCTATATTATATAAAATATTATAAAAATTGGATAATTTCTATTTTTATTTTTACAATTTTATTTTTTGTTTCCATTTTTTTAAGTTATTTCGGCAGTTTGCATTTGTTGCATGTAGATAGACCATTATTAGAATTTTTTGCGGAATCTATCAGCTATACCTTATTTGTGTATATGATTGCGACGTTGTTGGGGATTGTTTTAATTTCGTTGGTGCATTTAGTCGGCTTTTTTCGCAAAAAGGATTTGGAGGTTTTGTTAGAACTGAAAACAAAATTTTTAAAAGATGAAATTCATCAAGCGTCTAATAAATTAAATGTGAGTGATAAAATTTTAAGTGAAGTTCCCATCGGCGTCTTTATGACATTGGGGCATAATGTTATTTATGCCAATACATGGATAAAGCGTTTCTTTTTTCGTGAAGAGATTGCTTTGCCGGCTGAACGATTAAAGATTTTTGCTCCTCGGCGGGATTTTTTAGCCCTTGAGCGAAAGGTGCTATTGGCATTAACAACGCAAAAAAGGTTTATGACGCAGACTTTTTTAGAGGACAAACAAGGTCATAGAAAATTAGTGTATGTATCTGCGTACAGTCAAAAATTAAAAAATCCGAAGAAAGGCATTGTGTGGTTCATTGCTGATGCGTCAATGGAAATGAAAAATATGGAGTTAGAGGCATATTATCAAGTTGTTTTTCGTTCTGTGGCTATTTTGGCTCAAGCAGAAGAAAATACAACACCTGAACATGAGGTTTTAAAGCAAGTTTCTTCGGAAATTATCGGTGTGTATGGTGTGAAAACGTTGTTTTATTGGCGTTATGATGATAAAAAATTGCATTTTGCGTTTGCTCTTGGTGAAGAAAAAGCTTTTCCAAACAGACCGGATGTGATTGATGTCGGTAATAAGGAAAATGCCGGAGATGCCGCTGTTAAGGCGGTTTTGACGAAGAAGGCTTGCGTGTGTAATGATTTAATGAACGATGCTTATTATAAAAAGTATTTTACACGTAAACCCAATAAAAGACAGGTAAAATCTAATCTGTGTATCCCATTGATTATTGATGATAAAATAGAGGGTGTTATCAGTCTGTGGAGTTATGAAGCTGGAATGTTTTATGATTCATTTAGATTCCGGTTGCAACAGTTGTCTTATGAAATTTGCCATTATTTATCTGATATTCGTGCTAGGCGCAAGGCTAAAGAATCTATTCGTCATTATGAAGAGTGTTTAAGAGAGCAAATTCACGAATTGGAAAATAACAAAAAGATTATGCAACAGCAAGCCAGTGAAGTGAATGCCATGATTGGAGATTTAATTTCAGCCAGAGATGAGGCAGAAAAAGCCAATCGTGTTAAAACAGAGTTTTTGGCAAATGTTTCTCATGAACTCAGGACGCCATTAAATGCTATTTTGGGTTTTTCTGAGGCGATTGAAAATGAAACATTTGGTCCAATAGGAAATCCACAATATAAAGATTATGTTAGTTATATTTCAACCAGCGGAAAACATTTGTTGTCATTAATTAACGATGTGTTAGATTTATCCCGTGTTGAAGTTGGTAAGCAAAAAATGAACGAAGAGGAAATTAAGGTTATTCCTGTGATTTCTGATGTGTTATCTATTATTGAACGATATCCGGGAGGGGATAAACGTGATATTACGCTAACGCCGAAAAAATCTAATTTGACGTTGTTAGGAGATGAGCGGGCTTTTAAGCAGATTTTGTTAAACATTTTATCTAATGCGGTTAAATTCACTCCGGATGGCGGTAAAATTAAAATACGAGTCAGTTGTACCGTGAAACAAGAATTGTTGATTGAAGTCGCGGATAATGGTATCGGTATTCCAAAAAATAAAATCAATGATTTATTTCAACCATTTTCTCAAGTTGAAAATATTATGACCAGAGAGCATGCAGGAAGTGGTTTAGGATTGGTGCTTATTCGTAAATTAGTGGAATTACACGGTGGACGTGTTTGGATTGAAAGTGAAGAAACAAAGGGGTGTTCCGTATTTGTATTGTTCCCAAAAGAACGTGTGTTAAATGCATTATCCCCTAAAAAAGGAGTAAAAAAATGAAACGTTTTTTATGGTGCGTCGGGGTTATTTATTTTTTAAGCTTGGGGGGATTTGTATTGCCGGTTAACGCTCAAGTAAGTGATAATCAGCCGGTTAGGAAATACCTAGAACAAGAAGTTCAGAAAAAAACAGAAAAACGTCAAAAAATACCATTTGAATGTGGCTATACTAAACCCATGAAGGTTGCAGGTTTTGTAACCAATCCGCCCTTTGGTTGGGTTGATGTGATTCCGGGAGATAGTACAAGGGCGGATATGTATTTTAATGACGGCTTTGCGTATCAATTATTTTATAATATGGCCACTCAATTGGGATTAAAGGTTGAAAATAAAGGGTTTACCTCGTATCATGCTGCTTTAACAGCCCTAAAAAAAGGGGAACTTGATGTGTTGGTGGGGTCTTATTATGATAAACGGACATTGGGAGTCGGGACCAGTATTTTATTCCCAAGTTATATTAAAAACCCTATTATCGTTGCCTTTAAGATGGGTAAGGAAAAAGAAGTTAACTCTTTGGAAGATTTAAAGGGATTAAAAGGTGGTGTTCGCCAAGAAGAAATGATTTATTCTTTATTGTACGACAGTCTTCCTGAAGGGGTTCAAATGGATCAAATAGCAGGGTCCAGAGAGGCTTATAGTCGTTTAATGTTGGGTGAAATAGATTATTTAATTACATCATTATATGCTGCGGAAGCGGAAATCAGACGCTTTAAAATCACAGATAAAATTGTCTTAACACGGGTGCCATTAATGGAACCGGAGTTATTTTTTGTGTTTTCTGCCAATACTGGATGTCGTTCATTGAAACCACAATTTGAAGAACAATTACGTAAAGAAAAAGAAAACGGCAGATATATTGGTAATTTATTATTTGAACAGGTAGATAAGTGGGCGGATCGATTCCGTTATGAAGAACCATTGACGGATATTTTATCAAAAACAATTGCTCCGAAAATGCCCGAAAAAGCAGCCGATATTCCCGTTGCTGTACCGCCAATGCCCTGATATAAGGGGATAATGGATTATCTGCTCGTCATTTTTTGAAAAAAGGACTTTCTATTTCTGTCGGCAGAAGGTGCTTGGTATATCGTTTTTCGGGTGATATCTAGGTTATCAGATAGGGTGATTTTTTGTATGCTATGAACGGGTAATGCTTTATCTACCGTATGTTTTACGGCATGACTTGATTGATGCTCAAGTGTTTTTAACAGATGCTGATTATATTGTTTGAGAAAATCGGGATTGTTTTGACATAAATAATCCACTAATATTTGTCTAAGCCCTGCGGTGTTAATTCCACCATCCCATCCTTCTTTATCTAAATTGGAATGATATAGAGGAATCATTTGATAAGTTTTACTTCCCGCTTGATCCAACCCTTTAAAAACGGCATAATCACAGTGGCTATAGGCGTACCTCTCTCGTTTAAACTGAATATCGGTTATTGTTTTAAGATTTGTTTTGACGTCTTTTGATACATTTATATTTAAATGATGGGCATTTTCTTTTAAAAAGGAATCGTATTTTTCAAAGTTGTGAAATAATCCATTCATACTCCCTTCGGTGTCTAACTGCCACGTCGGATATGTGATATTTTTTTTGTTCTCATGAACACAAACGATTAAACCTTCCGATTCCTTTAAATGAAATAAGCGCGAAAAAATACCGGCTTCTTTTGTCCAACAATAAAAACCGTCTGTTTGTCCGCCAACCCCTTTTCCGATTGGTTTGGCACCTTCTTTGATAAAAGACTCTTTTGCCTCTGAGCGTGCGGAAAAATGGTAAAACGAAACGGTATCGGTGTTTTCAGGCACCAAAGGAGATTCATATTTTGAAAAGAAACGTAAAATATCTTTTAATGCCATTTCCCCTCCTTATCGTATACTTAATAGCATACAATAAAGTGTGATTTTTGTCAAATAAAAGTCAAAAAAGGTAATAAAAACAATTTGATAGAATTATTTTAAATTTTCTTCTACAGTTTGAAAGAATAAAGGAATGGAAATGGGTTTAGAAATATAGGCATCGCAACCGGCCTCTAAGATTTTCTCTTCATCCCCTTTCATGGCAAAGGCCGAAACGGCCACAATTCTGGTATCGGCGATTTCCGGCGTTTCACGAATTTGTGCTGTAACGGCTAAACCGGAAATTTTGGGCATTTGGATATCCATTAAAATTAAATCAGGTTTGATGGATTTTATCAGTTCTAATGCCTCGGTTCCATCTAAACATTCGGTAATATCATGTCCTTTTGTTTTCAATAAGTCCGAAAATAAACGCATGTTCATTTCGTTATCTTCAACGATTAAAATTTTAGCCATTTTTGTTCTCCTGATGTGATAATAGTGCTGGAAAAAAAATAAAAAATCAACTAAAATCATCTTATGATGATGAAAAAGTGTGATAAATGTCCTAGGCTGTGTGCTTATCTGGCTGAAAATAAAATAAAAAATCCCTCTCATTTTAATGGGCCTGTTCCGCCGTTTGGAGATGATAACCCTGAACTGTTGATTGTGGGACTGGCGCCTGGACGAGGAACAAATAGAACCGGTCGCCCCTTTACAGGAGATGTTGCCGGAGAATTATTGTATCCGACTTTGGTTAAGTTTGGTTGGGCAACTGGAACATTTGAGGCCAAAGCCGATGACACAATCGTGTTGAAACGATGTCGTATCACGAATGCGGTTAAGTGTTTGCCTCCTGAAAACAAACCAATAGGGGCGGAAATTAATAACTGTGTTCCTCATTTGAGAGCAGAATTGCAAGAAATGAGTAATTTGAAATGGATTGTGTGTTTGGGAACCATTGCACACGAATCGGTACTAAAGGCCTATGGGTTAAAAAAGAAAGAGTATCCGTTTGCCCATAATGTGGCCTATACATTACCGGATGGAAAAATGCTGATTGCCAGTTATCATTGTTCAAAATATAACACCAGTACAAAACGATTGACACCGGAAAGTTTTGAAGAAATTTTCAAAAGATTGACAAAATAAATTGACTTTTGGCGATATTTGTGATAAACTGCCTAACAACTTATGAAAGGAAAAAGGGTATGTGGCATCCTGAAACACGTGAGTTATGGGTTGAATATCAAGGAAAAATTATCAATCTATTTGATTATGATGGCCAAAAATTTGATTGGCAAGGTAATTTAGATTTGTCTTTTTTGGATTTAAAAACAGATGAGATACCCGATTTATCTAAAATGGTTGTTCATGGGGATTTGAATGTGTCTTATAATGAATTGACGGGTTTTAAGAAGTTGCCTCGTATCATTCATGGTTCTTTATATGCCAGTTTTAATAAAATTGATTCATTTGATGATTTTCCGGATTTGGTGGCCAGAGAGTGTGTGATGCTCGGTAATCGGTATTGTGGCACAAAACGGATAGAGGATGGGTCTTTGGGGGCAGCGGATGTTATTACGCAAGATTATTATATTGCATGGCGTGAAGAACAAACGCGTGAGTTGATGAAGGCGTGTGGTGATGTGGATAAGATGATGGCCATTCAGGAAAAAATATATAATGAAGATGCCTTTCGTCAGACCCAAGATATGTTGCAACTCAGACAAAAATATTTGTGGCGTTTTTCAGATAAGTTAAAGGATAAAAAGAGTGAACTGACCGTGGTTGAAATAGAAGATCCATATTTGGCGGATATTAATGAGCAAACTTCAGGCGAACAAGATGAAGCCAAGGTTATTGGTGTTGTTGTCTCTATTGAAGAAGAGGTTGTGCCACGAACTGTGGTGCGTGCGTGGGAACGTCATCATAAAAAGAAAGTGCGACATTATCCGTATGGACGTCGCAGAATTGATAAAAAAATGGAACGCGAATAAAGTTTTTTGCGGGCTTGATAAAATAATGCTTGCATTTTGAAAAAAAATAGCGTATAAGGAAACGTCTTTTGGATGGGTGGCCGAGTGGTTGGCGAGTGGTAGCGACCACAGGGAGGTACCCGAGAGATGTCCTTTAGGACAGTCCCGTCAGGGATAAAATCTTTGATTTTACAAGGCGCACGTCGGGGCGCCGAAACCACAAAACTCCGACAGTAGTAAATATGGATGGGTGGCCGAGTGGTTGAAGGCGCACGCCTGGAAAGTGTGTTTAGGCTTAACCGTCTAACGTGGGTTCGAATCCCACCCCATCCGCCATTAAAACAGCCCCGAATGGGGCTTTTTTTATGGCGAAAAAGGGTAGGGGAGAGAACCCACGTTAGAGTGGGTTCGGTGAGCCTTGCGAACGACGGCTTTAGCCGGTCCCAAATAATATGAGGGATAAATTATGTATAATTTACAATCCCACCCCATCCGCCATTAAAACAGCCCCGAATGGGGCTTTTTTTTATGACGAAAAAGGGTGAGGAGAGAGCCCACATTATACGAAATGCAATAAAAAAAGTGTTCCAAAGGAGGTCGGAACACTTTTAGTTAAACGCCAAAGGAGGAGGAAGGCGTTTATAAAAAAATTAATTAAGCGGCTTTGGCAGCTTTAGCGCTTTCAATACGTTTACGTAAAGCTTTGGCTTCGTCTGTCAAACGAGATACCGGTTTTGTTAACAAGTATGTGTCAATTCCACCGTTCTTTTCAATTGTTCTTAAGCCGTTTGTGCTGACACGTAATGTTACTTGAGCACCCAAAATTTCACTGTACACGGCAACTTCTTGTAAGTTTGGCATAAAACGACGACGTGTTTTACGATTGGACTTACTGACGTTGTTTCCTGTTTGTACGCCTTTACCGGAAATGACGCATCTTTTTGTCATGGTTTGTATCCTTTCTTAACCTTAAAACATAAAACTGATGTGTTCTTTTAACTTTTTTTTTCGTAAAAGTCAAGAACTTTTTTTACTTTTTGTTAAAATTTTAGTGGTTATCCTAAAAAGGGTATAAATCCGGTAATGGTTTTTTACGTTTATGGGTGTTTATTTTATGCAAAATAAAGGCAGCTAATCCCACAATGAGTCCGCCTCCGATTAAACCGATAATCAACCATAACCACATATCGGAAGATGTCATTACGGATTGTCCTTGGATAACTTTTGGTTCTTTGTCCACCTGTGGGGCAGGCATTTGGACCGCTTGTTGTTGAGGTACAGATTGTATAGTTTGAACAGGTAATTTGGGTCCGTTTACCATAATTGTTTTTGCCGGAATAACGGCGTTTTCCGTTTGTCCGGATACCGTATTAAACCAAGGTATTTTAATTGCCGGTATTTGTATATCTCCCCCATTTGTCGGTACCATAACAACCGATAAAGTTAATTGACCACGAATTGTATCGGCCTCAGATACAGTGTTGCGTGTTTCATTTGACGGATAAACTTTAATATTAGAAGTAGCGGGTTGTTGTGGTACCGGTAAAGAGTCCGCATTAACCCCTATAGCAGATAAGGTAATAAGGCGTTCAATGGTATCACCCACTTTTAAATCAGATGGTATTTTATCTTCATAAGTCAACTGTACATTGGAACTGGCCAGCCACCAACCTTGCCAATTATCCGGTTTCGGTTGGATTTGAATTTGAATGGGGGAAGCTTCTGCAAATACTTGCTCTTGCGCACCACTGCCCATTAATCCGTCAAATAAAAGGCCCATTTCAAACAAATCGCCCATACTTTTGCGTCGGTCTTGACGCGTTGCACGCATACCGGTAAACGAGGCCGGTTGAATGGTTATTGAACCCGATTGTTCCGGTGTAATTAAATATTTACGTTCTACGATTTTAACGGGACGTCCTTGTTGCATAACGGTACGTACCTCATCTTGCCCCAGTAATTGAACTGAGGCATTTTCGGCAGTTGGAGCTTCAAAGGTACCCTCTAAAATTTGATGTATATCTCCCATACGAAGAGTATATAAAATACCTTGCCCGATATAGTAAGGACCGTTTGATATTTGAGCTTGTAATTCTAATGGGGGTGTTTGAGCGGTGGCTTGGCCTGTATCTTGTGCCCCTAAAACCGTTAATTGAACCGGATTTAATTTTTCGCCGTCTAAGGTCAAGTTATCCAATGTTATAGTTCCGATACGTTTGGGAAATAACAAATAACTGAGTTGATAGGTTTGGCTGATTTTGCCATTAATATTGGTCATATTCGTTCGGGAATTTTGACCGCTGATACGAAAATCTTTTTTAATTGAGGATAAATCGGGTCCGTTCGTAATAGGTTTATCCGATGTAAATATCAATTCAACGACTTGTCCGACAACGGTTTCAGACTTAGAAAATGACACGTCTGCCGCCCAAACCGGTACAGTTATACATAACATTAAAGCAAGTAAAACAGATTTCATTGTGATTTCCTTATGTATTGTTGATACAAACGATATCTTAACAATCTGGAGGGGTCTTGTTTGATTTTATTCAGCAGTTGTTCAGATTCTTGATCAAATTGTTTGTCATATTGGGGGATTTCTTGCGCCGAGTCATTTTCTGACGGTTCCTCAGCAGTCTGTGGTTCATTCATCGGTTGTTCATCCGATTCGTTTTGGGGGTCGCTAAGGCTTTCTTGATTTTCGGGTTGCGATGGATTGAGTTGTTGGTCTTGCAAGCTATCAGATGATTGGCTTTCTTCATTTTGATTTTCAGATGGGTCGGCATTTTGTTCATTTTGTTGGTCGGATGAACTGGAGTTGTTATTTTGGTCCTGTTGTTCGGAAGATTCAGAGTTGTTTTGGTTTTGCTCTGTTTCTTGGGTGTCTTGATTCTCCTCATTATTTTGTTGATTTTGATTTTGTTGCTTAGGAGGCATTTGTCGTTGTAAATACTCTTTGTTAAATTTTGCCTCGGCATGATTCGGATTTAATTGTAGGGCTTTGTCGTATGAATTGATAGCCCCTTGAATATCATTGAGATATGCTTTTGCATTACCAGCATTATACAAATCATCGGCTGTTTGTCCGGCCTCAAAAACTTGTTTAGCGGCTTCATAATTGCCAATACGATACGCATCCACGCCTGACATTGTTTTGCGATAGGCTGTTTGGTCCGGTCGTTCAAAAATACCGGCTTGAGTTGTCAAGGGTACTATGACTAATAACGCAAAGAAGACTCCCTTGCGGAATAACCAAATGAAAAATGGTATTGCTGTAAATAACAAATAAGGTCCCAAATCTTTCCACATGGTTGCTCGGTCTGTTATCAGATCTGATTCGTTTGTTTCATTTTGTCCCATTTGTGGTGTTAAAGTCAGCAATTTTCGTATGT
>JAFTHM010000051.1 GCA_017457425.1 Alphaproteobacteria bacterium | reverse complement strand
GATTTTTCAAGAGGAAAAACGCAATATTTCTTGAAACAAAAAAAGAAGTGTGTTATATACAAGTAGAATTGACAAGGAGGATACAATGAAACAAGTTAGAATTTTAATTGCAATGATAGTGTTAATAGGGGTCGGAGGAGGGGCCTATATGGTGTCAGACTGGGCAAAAGATGTGCCTCATATTGTTGTGCCAGAGGTGTCTGCCGCTCCTTTGACTGAGCAAAGCCAGTCCTCAGAATTAGGTCATTGTCCGTTTTTGGTTGATGGAATTTGTTATACATGCGAATCACCTGAGGCTTTTGCCATTGAAACGCAAGAGGAATGTTCCAAATGCTCTAACCGGACAGCAATTTATACCGGTGGGGCGGAAATTGAATCATGGGCTTGTGCTTTACAAACGTGTCCAAAATCTCATCCGATAAATGCAGAATTTGGAAATTGTTTTTCTTGTGATGAAACCAAAGCCATTAATTATTTTCCGGAAAATGGGGATAGTGGGGCAAATTTCTGTCCTAATCGTGCTTTAAATGAGGGGGCTTTGGTTTTAAAAAAATGCCCAAGCTCTCACCCGTTAATTGATCCGCTTGGCGGTTGTTATACGTGTGCGGAACAAGAAGATGTCTATACAACGCCGGAAAATTGTGCCGATTGTCCCAATCGTTCTTTTGAAGCAGGTGGGCAATTTGGTCGGTGTTATAAAAATTAAAAACAACAGCAAATAAAAAAGGTGGTACATTTATTGAGTACCACCTTTTTAGATTATGAACCTTTTTATCCAGTTATTTCTTGAGAAACCGGTACAATAGGTGTTTGACGGAACACTTCTTGGGAAATTTTCTTTTGTTCCCCGACTAGCCACAGTATATCACCTTCGTTAAAAATAAAGGTTACCTTCGGATTGAGTGTCAAAGAGGATTTACGTTCCACACCCACCACCAAACAGTTGCCTGTTTTATTGCGAATAGCAGACCCACGCAGTGTGTTATCATTTAACGTTGAATCTTTCGTTACCGGAATGGCGCAACACAGCAACGTTTTATCATTTTTAAAGTTGTATTTATCTTGCTTTAAAATATAATCATGCAAACTGACATATTTGTCTTCGCTACTGTCTATGGTTGTTTGGGTTAAGCCTTTTGCTTTCATTTCACTTGCCAGTGAACGCAACTGTTTTTTGGACCCGACAATTAATAATTTATCGCCTGATTTTAAACCATCACATCCTCTGGGAACATTAATTACACTTTTATCCCGAATAATTTTAATGATATTTAATGCGTATACCTCTTGAAACATTGTTTCGCGCATTAATCTGTCATTTAAATCGGAATTTTCGTCTAGTTCAAATTGAGATACAAACAAAGAACTGTCCAGCCATTTGTCTTCATCGGCAACTTGTTCATCTTCATCAGATTTAAAGTTTTCTAATTGTTCTCGGTTTAAGTTGACCAAGAATTGAGTTTCAATCCGCATATATTGGTTGAGAACCCATTTGGATTTTGTCAGAGCAAAAATCGTACCGCACACCATCAATCCCGTAATATATGGATTGGTCGTCAGTAATTGGTGTGTGGCCATCATGATAAAGAACACCACCAATAAAATCCGAATGGCCGTTAATACGATAAGTGGAATACGGTTCGCTTTCTTTTCCATCCACAGATTAAAGTATAACCTGAGCATACGTTCTTTAGAAACCAATAAGGCATGCAAGAATGGTGCCATAACAATTAATGTTAATGTGGTGGATACAACACGGATAATACGGTTATCCCAACCGGCCATAGCCGTTTTTAGCCATGGTTTACACAAAAATGTGGAAATGTTAATGATACCGATTAAAATAACTGAAAAGATGAATAACCGTAAGAAGTAAGCCTTAAACAATTTTTTCCACATATTTTGTTCGGCTTTTGTATCGGGCTTTGAGGATGTAATATTATCCAAAAATTCTTTCCAACGTTCCGGCAAACGTTTATTAAGTTTATGATAAAATTTATCGGCAGATTTAATCATCAAAGGAGTTGTGAAAGTTGTTACAACGGAAACGGCTACAATAATTGGATAGACATAATCGCTTAAAACGCCAAGGCTCATACCCAAGGCGGCAATAATAAAGGCAAATTCACCAACTTGCGCCAATGAAAAACCACATAAAATAGATGTTTTTAGCGGTTGACCCGACAGCGTAAATCCAACGCATGAGAAAAAGATTTTACCGGCCATAACGACTAATGTAATAACCGTAATCGGCCAAGCATATTCAAGGAACATAGCCGGATTTACCATCATACCGACCGATACAAAAAAGACGGCACCAAAGAAATCTTTAACGGGTTTTAAGACATTTTCAATGCGATGCACGGTGCTGGATTCGGCTAAAATAGAGCCCATGATAAAGGCACCTAATGCCGATGAAAAACCGGCCGAGGTAGATAAAACAACCATGCCGAAACACAGGGCAATTGATGTCAATAACAACATTTCATCATTCATATAGTTGATGGCTTTTTTGATGAGGGTAGGGACCGTAAAAATCCCGATAATGAAGCACAATACCAAAAAGAAAATCAATTTTGATGTACTGATTAATAACTGAGTGCCATCTACGCTTTGACTGATAGCCACGGTAGGCAATAACACAAGCAACAAAATGCCGACCAAATCTTCCACGACTAAAACGCCGAATACCAAATCGGTAAAGCGCATTTTTTTCATATTCAGTTCGTCAAAGGCTTTAATAATAATGGTGGTTGAGGACATGGAAATCATACTGCCCAAAAACAGGCTGTCCATGGTTGTCCATCCCAAAATTTGACCCGTTAAGTACCCGATAAACAACATAAAAATAATGTTAGCGCTAGCCGTAATAATGGCCGCTTTTCCGACATTGACAATCTTTTTAAAACTGAACTCTAACCCCAAACTGAACAACAAGAATATCACACCGATATCGGCCCAAATTTGGATATTTTCTTTGTCTGTAACCGAAGGAAGCCCATGAATAAAGGGACCAGCAAAAATACCGGCCAGCACATACCCAAGTACCACCGGTTGTTTGAGCCATTTAAACAACAAGGTTACAAGTCCCGCATAAATGGTAATAACGGCTAAATCGGTAATAAGAGTCGGTAAGTGATGCATATTTTATCCTTTTGTTTTTATTGTTTTATGTTTAATATAAACACACAAAAAAATCAAGGATAAAATTAAAAAAAATTGAGATTATTTTTATAAAGAATAGGGGGATTTTCTTTCCCCTCGTGTATTATTCAGTTCGTTCATTTGCGATTTGGGATTTAGCGTTTTTCGTTCTTTTTGCAATACGTTTAGCCGGTGCCGGTGATAACAGTTCTATGTTGCCTTTATCTTTTAAAATGTCTATCGGGCGTTGTCCCTTTTTATTTTGAATGGTGGCATCTGCCCCATTTTTCAGCAATATTGAAATCAATCTTTTTGACGGATAATAACGACACGCATAGTGCAAGGCGGTATTCCCGTCTTTGTCTTGTAAATTTATGATTTCGGGATGTTGACACAATTTTTGAATGTCCTCTAACGAAAACATTTGATGCTTTATTGTACACATTAACATACTGACCCCCGCATCATTTTGCGCTGTATAATCTATATAATTGTCAGAGTTATACATTGCATCATATATAATTAAATCTTCAAAAATCAGCGGATTATCGGGACGGTCAATCAAAGACCCCAAAACAGAAACACCTTTCTTATTTTTTCGGCGAAGGTCAATTTCTTGCCCCGTTGCTTGACATAAGTTGGTCAGCAATGTGATATTATTCGGTTTATACTGAGGGCATATTTCTAAATTATAGTGCCAAAAAGTATTGCCGTCTTTATCTTGAGCATTGATGTCAAAAGAAAGGTGATTTCGGCCGATAATGTAATCCAAAGGATACCATCCCCTCTGCATATCCGATATGAATTCTCTGACCGTTTCAACACTTGAATCTTTTGTTAAATAATACGCCGTGCGTTCTGCAGAAAAAAGAGGTAGTTTGTCTGTTTTCTTTGTCATAGTATTCCCTCAGTCTTTATTTTTGCCCTAAAATTTCTTCTTGCAAAATTTCCAATTCTAACCACGTCATTTCTGCCGTTTCCAGTTGTTCTTTAGTACTCGTTAGTTCTATCGTTGTTTTTGTAAATTCATCCGGATTTTGGGCGTAAAAAGTTGGGTCATTTAATTTAGCCTCTAAACGTGCAACGCGTGTTTGCAATTTTTCAATTTCTGCCGGTAAAGTTTTCAGCAGGTGTTGTTCTTTAAAGCTGAGTTTCTTTTTGGGGGCAGGGGAGGCCGGCACTTCAGCCACAGACGCTGTCTTAACCACCTTTTTTACCGTTGTTTTTTTCTGAGCATTTAAGGCTTTTTCTTTTTCACCGGCCAATAAATCAGAATACGTCCCGACATATTCGGTAATGGTTCCGTCCCCTTTCATATATAATAACGAGGTGCATACTTTATCTAAGAAATCTCTATCATGGCTGACAATTAAAATGGTTCCGGTATATTCATCTAAAGCCTCTTGCAATAAATCCAGTGTATCCATATCCAAATCGTTGGTTGGTTCGTCCAATACCAAAAAGTTGGACGGCTTTGCCAGTGCCAAAGCCAACATTAACCGATTTTTTTCACCGCCCGACAAAGCCCCAACCGGTGTTTTGGCTTGAGCCGATGTGAACAAAAAGTCCTTTAAATACGCCACGACATGGCGATAATGCCCTCTCACAAAAATATGGTCGCCTTCTGGACACAATGTTTTCCACAGTGTTTTTGTTGGGTCTAATGTAATACGATTTTGGTCAAAGTAAGCCTCTTCCAAATTTTTGGCAATTCGCACAAATCCTTGATCGGGCTCTAATCGTTTGGTCATTAATTTAATCAGTGTCGTTTTACCGGCGCCATTGGGCCCCACAATACCGATTTTGTTGCCTCGTAAGATACGAATGGTAAAGTCTTTAACCAGTTCTCTATCCCCAAATGATTTGTAAATGTGTTTTGTTTCCACAATCATTTTGGACAAGATTTCACCCTTATCAATGGTCAAATTAACTGAACCGGTTTGCTTGATTTGTTCTTTGCGCTCTAAGCGTAATTGTTGTAAACGACGTAATCTGCCCATGTTGCGTTTGCGTCTGGCCGTTACACCTTTATGCAGCCATTCTGTTTCTTCTTCAATTTTTTTGAGTAAGTTTTTTTGCTCAATGATTTCTTGATTAATGATTTGTTCTTGCCACGCCTCAAAATGGGCAAAGCCTTTGTCGTTGGCCCGCAAAATACCTCGGTCTAACCAAATGGTAGAGGTTGAAATATGATTTAAAAAAGCTCGGTCATGGCTGATAACAATGACGGCTCCTTTGAAATTATTGATGATTTCTTCCAATTTTTCAATGGTGGCAATATCCAAATGGTTCGTTGGTTCGTCCAATAATAAAATATCCGGTTCCCCAATCAGTGCTTTTGCCAGTGCCGCCTTTTTGCGTTCTCCGCCGGATGCCGTTTCGGGATTTTGTGCCGAGGCAATATCCAACTGCCCGATTAAAATATCGGCCCGATAATCTTCATCGGCTTTGTGTTCAGATAGCCCCGATAAAATAACATCCTTTAATGTAGCATAGCCCTTGAAATCAGACTCTTGAGGCATATAGGCGATTTTTGTCCCAGGCTGAATAAAAATTTCCCCTTTGTCTGGTTCTATAACACCGGCAATAACTTTTAACAGCGTGGATTTTCCCGACCCGTTTCGGCCGATTAAACACGTTTTATCCGAACGGCCGATAA
This sequence comes from Alphaproteobacteria bacterium, assembly GCA_017457425.1. GTDB lineage: Bacteria > Pseudomonadota > Alphaproteobacteria > CAAHEQ01 > UBA3637 > UBA7488. Next base: position 1,010 of record JAFTHM010000051.1, on the reverse strand, counting down.
CTAAATCCAGACCGGTAAATAATGGATGAAGCCCAAAACTTAAATGGGCTCCTTTAATTGTGTAAATCGGAGGGAAATTATCCATCGTATATCCTTATTTTAAAGCGGCAATTTTTTGGGAAATGTCACGGGCCAATAAACTGACCATTTTACTTTGAGCCGTGGCTAAATCCACATAACTTTGTGTCGTGGGTTCTGAATAGGTGGCTCGTCCCGATAATACTTTCGTTTCATCCCTATCTCGAACTGTCCACCAAGCATCCAGTGTCGCTTCTTTGCCATTACCGATAAATTTAATCACATCAACCGAAACGGTGTAGGTAAATGTTTCAAAAACATCTCCGCCGTTTTTTACGGTAGCCTTCGGTAAGTACAGGGCCATGTCATCAGCCAAAGTGCCGGCAATCATAAAACTTAAAGGTTCGCTCCAACGATCCAATTCGTGAATTTCAAGCTCAACACCATTTGCGTTCATGGTAACGATTTGCGGTTTGTCAATTGAAGCCGGAATACGCACATTTTCAACATTTACGGATATTTTAGGTGTCGTATAGGTTGTAGTTCCTCCGTCCACCTTTAACGCATAAAAAGTTGATTCTTTTGTTGTGCCGGCAAAACATCCGCTTAATAACAATCCAAATAAACAAATCCATAATTTTTTCATATTAGTTTCCCTTTTTCCCTTTTAATAATGATTCCGGATGGCGTTCAACATAATCGGCAAAATTGCGTAATGATTTTGCGGCCATAGAAATATCCGTCAATGTTTGATTGGCGTTATATAATGTCTTTGTTAAATCCTTTTTGTTGCCAGTGATAACGGTATCTAAATTAACCAATAACTTATTTAAATTCGGAATAATTTCTGTATCCAATCTGTCCATAACAATATTAAATTTTAATACGCTGTCAAGAACGGGTAAGTCTTGAATGCCTTGCGATAATTTACCCATTTGAGATATGACGGTCGGAATTTCAAATAAATCATCTTCTTCGCATTGTTTTAAAAT
>JAFTHM010000002.1 GCA_017457425.1 Alphaproteobacteria bacterium | reverse complement strand
CGGCTTGCGTCCCTGGTATTTGCCGGGAATTTTCTTTGCTTCCTGGATGCCCTCGGCCTGTCTTTGTCTAATGTGTTCCCGGTCTAACTCTGCGATAGCGGCGAAAATAGTTAGCATAAATTTTCCTTGCGGCGTCCGGGTGTCAATGGCTTCTTTCAGACTTACAAACTCAACGCCTTTCTCATTCAGTTCTTCCACGATTTCCAAAAGGTCTTTTGTATTTCTGGCAAGTCTGGCAATCTCGGAAACATAAAGGACATCACCCTGCCGCACGAAAGAAAGCATTGCTTTCAGTTCTTTTCTTTCGGTGTTCTTGCCGCTGGCCTTATCTAAAAATACCTTTTCGCAACCCTGTTCTTTTGCGGCTTCCATCTGCCGTGCTTCGTTCTGTTCTTTGGTGCTTACTCTGGCATAGAAAACTTTCATTGTAAAACGCCCCTTTGTTATAAAGTAAAATTATTTTTTTCTTTATTATATATTAAGTTAGGGTCTTTGTCAATATCTTTACATAAAGAATTTCATAAAATAACCCTATTTTAACGCTTTCTAAAAATCAAAGTAGGCTATACTCTAACTTTACAATTCTGGTTCGTTCCAGGGAAACACTCTGATAAAGTAAAAAGGGAAAGCCAATGCCGGCTTTCCCTTTTATGATAAGCAAAATTATTCTGCCTGTTTCTTTTCTTCTTCCTTTAACTTCTTTGCTTCTTCGGGGTTCTCCAAGGCCCACAGTTCCTTTTTCTTTTTCTCAATATCGGCCAGTCGCTTTGCCTCTGCTTCATCTGCTCTCTTTTTCTTTGCTTCGGCCTTGTCGGCTTCTTTCTTTGCCTTTGCGGTGGCTTTGGCTTCCTTTGCCTGTTCGGTGATGGTCTTGTATTCTTCGCTTTCCTCAAAGGTCTTTAACCAAGCGGCCATAACGGCTTCGGGGGTTGCGTTTTCATAGGCTTTTTCATCCAGGTATTGTGCGGCTTTCAGATAAGTGGTAAATACCTTTTTAATTTCACCGGGCATTTTGATTTCAGTCTTGCCGGTGTTCTTACCCATTTTAATCAGTTCCAGCATTGTTTTTTCTCCTTTTTTTTATATTTCCATTCTCATTCTATCACTACAATGTAGAATGTCAATTTCTTTCTTTGCGTTTTACCTTGACTTTAATTGGTTCGTTGTCTGGTTCTTTCTCTGCTTCATCCACCCAACGCAAGAGGGAATTAAGAAACTTTCGCAAGTTCTTTCTTTGTCTATCCCTCAATTTCAATTTCCAATCTGGGTCTTGATTGACTGACAAAGTAAAGTAATAGGCGGCGGCAATCAGATTGTCAAAAGCCTTGTTGTAAAGTTTATACTTCATTTATGGCCCTCCATATCCGTTTCCATAAACCAGGCTTTTTCTTTGGCTCCTGGTTCTCCTGGATGTCTGCCGCAACTGTTGCCGGCGTGCCGGTGGCCTGTGCCGGTGCTTCCTCCTGGTCTGGATGTTCCTGGGCTTCCTCCTCGGCCGGTGTTCCTGGCTTTCCTCCCTGGGCTAGTCCTAACAAGATTTGATTGTTGCGTTGTAGTTCCTGGGACTGTTCTAGCAACACGGCCAGCCGGCTTGCCTGTTCCTGGATAAACTTATCCTTTGCGGCGGCGGCCTGCCGCATCTCTGCCGCTTCTTCTTGTAGCCTGGATATCTGTCTATCCTTTTCCGCTAACTGTCTTTCAAGGGCTTCCAGGGCTTCCAGGACCCCCACAGCCGGGGCCGGCGGCGTCTGTTCCCTGGCGTCTGCTTCCTGGTTGCCTGGATGTTCCTGGGCTTTCAACCCTGGATTAAACCCTTTCAACCCCTCTTTCAACCCCTTTTCAACGGGTTGAATACCCTCCAAATCTAGGACATCACTTGTCAAATACTTTTTATTATTGATAACCTTAACAAAGGGCTTCAAGGTTCCATCCAGTCTTTTATAAACGGCGGCAACAGAACATCCCCGGGCCTGTGCGTATTCTGAAATAGAAATAACTTTTTCAGTTGTTGTCTGTTCCATTGTTTCCTCCTGGGTCTGTCATTTTATCAAACAAACTCATTTGATGGATTTCCATTTCTGTCTTAAAGAAACGGCGTTGTCTTTCTTCCATATCTTCCAGGGACTTACTTTCCGCAAGGTTAGAAATATAAAAAATTATGGATGTGTAAGTCCTGCCGGTTTTCTTATAATCAACGGAAACTTTTAACTCTGAATAAGTATTGATGTCTTTCAATGCCGGCAACAAAACTTTATTTTTGAAATTCGTAAAGTTTTCGTAAGTCAGACAATCTAAACTTTCCTTTAATTCTGTAAGAGTAAATTCTATCGGACTGTCTATGAAAGCATAAGACTTCAAAAGTTCATACAGCATAATGCCGTATTTCGTTTTCATTTTGATTATATCGTGTAAGGGATATTGTGTGTAGTTCCTGGAAAGCATAAGTAAATACGGTTTCAAATCTTCATCCAGGCGAATTTTTATTTTACCGCTATTTTTGTAAATGGTTGCTTTGTCTATCCAGGAAACAGTGGTTTCATAATCTTCACCGACTAACCACATAACACGGCCTTTCAACTTGCCTATAATTTCTTTCAAGTATGGGTAGTTATTGCCGCCGGCCTGGATGCCGCAAATCTGGCAAAATTCCTGGATGTCAAAAATCTGCTCTTTCAATTCTTCATCGCCTGGTTTTATGCGGCTGATAACATACAAGAGAACTTTCTGCTCCATAAGGGAAAGGGAATTGCCGTTGTTTTTTGAAATGCGGTATTTGTTCTGTTGAATGATGTCATTATGCTTGACAACATAATAGCGGCGTTGTTCTGCGATTTGGTATTCTTTGCTTTGTGTGGTAAATTCTTCGGGTATCTTCGGCTTTCGTTTTGGCATACATTCATCCCCAGGCAACAGTATTATGACAACATTGTATCATTGTCTAAATCCAAAAGCAACCATAAAAAACAAAGTTGCTTGACTTGTGGCACCGGCCTTTTGTCCCAGGGATTTTTAATTAAATCGGCGTCAGCCGATACCACATAAAAAGAAAATCGCCGGCGTTAGCCGGCTTTTCAAAACATCGGCGTCAGCCGATACCACATAAACCAACGCCGGCGAAAGCCGGCAATTTTAATCCGCCGGCGTCAGCCGGCACCGCTTATACTTGATATATAATTTTATATTTTTTCTTTTTAATTGTATAGGCTTTTGAAAAGCAACCTTTATTGAAAGATAAACAACCTTTATTGAAATTAAAAACAACCTTTATTGAAATTCTTCCCGGCGTCTGCCTGGCTCCCTGGCTGCGTGTAAGGGCCGGTTATAGGAACCTGAACCGCGGTGGCGGCTCTCCTTTTAGCGGCCCTCTCTGACGCCCTGGGCTGGCCTGTGGCCGGGATTTCAAGCCGTCAAGTAAATTCTACTTTAAGCGGCCAAAAACCCCGCCGGCGTTGCCGCACAACGCCCCCAGAAAAATCCGGCCTTTTACTTTGGCCGTATATCGTCCTAGGATAATCTAGGATTTTCTAGGTTTTTCTAGGTTTTTCTAGGTTTTCATACATTGGCGTAGATTTTCGTAGGTTTTCGTATATTGACATAGCCCCCAGGACTGTATATTAACCTTGAAAATCCTTGAAAATCCTTGAAAATTCTTGATTGACAACCTTTTCCAGGGCGGCTTCCAGGCTCTTTTCCATTTGCTTCTCGTCCTGTTGCTCCCTCTGCCGGCGTTCCAGGTAGTCCAGGAACTTCTTTTTCTGTTCCTCCAACTTCATCCAGGCCGGCTTATCGCTTAATTGATAATACATCCAATCCGGCAATAGTCCCTCATCGTGCCGGCGTTCAATCTCCCATTGTTCCATACTTGTAAATCCTCCGTTTCAAAAATTGGTTATTGTTGTTTCATCCATTGGTAAATGGAATTTCATAAAATGGGTATGTCTTATAAAACCCTTGATAAAGTTTTAACCTTGATACAAAAGCATTTGTATCAAGGTTAAAGAAAAGTTTTTCTCTGCTGTCAAAAAGAATAATAGTTTCTTTCTTCTTTTCCTACTCTTACTTTTCTTATCTTCAAGAATGAATTTGACGAAAGCAAAGTATTGTATTCACTTATTTTAGAAAGATAATTTCCAGACTTTACAGAATAACCCCAGGCCGCAAGAAATTGTTTTGCCGTGGTATCTATCTCTTTACTTTTGGAATGTCCGCAATAATACCGCAAATAAAGAAAGTATGTTGTAAGTAAGTCCTAATTCTGAACTATCAAAAAGTCAAACTCTCTTTCGTTTAGAATAACAAAAGGCCAGCTTTCTTCCTCTTTGTTCTTTCTCTTGAAATCATTCTTTAAGATTATAACCTTTCTGTCTTTGTCTATTTCAAAAAAGGTTGTTTTTCCTGGGTCATTTAGGAACCTGGAAAGGGTTGCTTTTGATACCCTACTTTCCCCGCCGGCCTTTTCGTTTATTCTGGCCGCTAGTTCATCCAGGCTTTTATAATGAATTGTATTGTATAATTTGGTTTCTGTATTGTATTCAGCAATTAAATACAGATAAAGAATGTAGTTATATTTCGGTTTCTTCCATCCTGGGTCAAAGGGAATAAAATATTGTTTCATTGGTTTTCCTTTGCTTCTTTTCTCCTGGCGTGTGCTTCTCTCACATTGTCAGCCAGGGAAAGAAATTGTAAATTCTATAAATCATTGTCTTTCCGATTTGCGTTTCTATGATGGACTGTATTCTTTTCCGGGTCTGGCTCCCCCAGGAAAGACAAAGAAACTAATCTATGAATATACCTATTCTTGCCGCCTATCTTCACATACTGGTAGCCGTTTCCATTATCAAAGGGTTTCAATATCTTTGCTTCATAACCGCAATACGATTTAACACGGCCTTTATTGCTAACGAAATACTTCCCCCTGGTGTTGTCTATGGGCTTCCATTGTTCTCCTGGTAAGTCTGTTATGGTGTCCTGGCTAAATTCAAGGTTGAATACCAGGTTATAAACCCCTTTCAACCCCCTTTTCAACCTCTGGCCGGCGTCATCATAAAGCATAAAGGAATGTTCCGTGCCGGCAATGGCGTCCAGGTGTTGGCCGGTGGCCGTATCCAGGATGTTGCCGGCGGCGTCTATCTTGTATCGGGAAAAGCCTGGGATAGTGTGATACTATGACATCCTGGTTATACCTCCTTTAAGCAGGTAATAACCTCTTTCAGCCGGTTCTGTCGCTCCTGGGAAAAGGTGTATTGTCCTTTCAGCCAGTTATAAAAACTGTTCTTTTTGATTTCCAGGTAGTCGGCAATCTCCGAATACTTGACGCCCTGGTATATTTTCAGTTCCCTACATTGTTGTCTTAATAAATCATCCATTGACAATTTTTTCTTACCTCCATAATTTTACCAAAAATTTTTTTAATTATCAAAATCATACCGTCATACGGCCAACATTGAAAAGTTAATGTGATACTGTAAAAATAAAAGTGCCTGGGATGCCGGCCCCCAGGCATAAAAAGCCAAGTATCACAAAACTTTTTCCGTCAATAGTATGTGGGGGATGTTCTAATACAATTTACTGTTTTCGTCCAGGCCGGCCACAATACCCCTTTACTTTATTTTCATAAAAATTTTTGGTATAATAATCATAGGGATAAAATATTGAATTTCGGGAAAAAAATTTTTTTGTTTCAAAATATGGGTATAGTGTGGTAAAATTTCCCACCAAATCAACTTTTGATTTCAGACTACGAAAAAAGACTGGGATTATAAACCCCAGTCTTTAACTCTTTTATAGAAAGTCGGTGCGGAAATTTCAAACCGCTTTTGAATGGAAACGGCGGTGATTTCGCCGGCCCTCCATCTTTCACACATTTCAGTAAATTTCTTTTTGTCAATGTCAGTCGGCTTGCGTCCCTGGTATTTGCCGGGAATTTTCTTTGCTTCCTGGATGCCCTCGGCCTGTCTTTGTCTAATGTGTTCCCGGTCTAACTCTGCGATAGCGGCGAAAATAGTTAGCATAAATTTTCCTTGCGGCGTCCGGGTGTCAATGGCTTCTTTCAGACTTACAAACTCAACGCCTTTCTCATTCAGTTCTTCCACGATTTCCAAAAGGTCTTTTGTATTTCTGGCAAGTCTGGCAATCTCGGAAACATAAAGGACATCACCCTGCCGCACGAAAGAAAGCATTGCTTTCAGTTCTTTTCTTTCGGTGTTCTTGCCGCTGGCCTTATCTAAAAATACCTTTTCGCAACCCTGTTCTTTTGCGGCTTC
>JAFTHM010000050.1 GCA_017457425.1 Alphaproteobacteria bacterium | reverse complement strand
TTAAATCCATATAACATCAGAATGGATAAAGAGCCGATAATGGCTAAAACGCCCAACATTTCCACCATTGACCGACCGGATTCAGATTTGGTTTTATGAAACATATGATACTCCTTTTTATCCTTATAATTATACAGTATAACACAGTTTTTTACCTTGTCAAGTCATTGTATTTACAATGCTTATATAAAAAATAATTGACAAAAACAAAAAGGTATGTTAGAATGGGTTATCATTCATAAAGCAGGAGGAAATAATGTCAGAAAACAAAAACAATTCACCGGAAAATATCATGGCTGATGACAACAGTGTCGATAATGTGGCATATGGGGAGACAATAGATTTAGAAAAATTGGCTGAAGAGGTGCAAGAAGAAAAAATTTCAAAAGGTAAATATGACGGTAAACTACCTTTAGTAAAATCAGCAAAAGAAGCAAAAAAATTCATGGATGGATTGTTAGCTGATGAAGCTCGGGCGGCTGGTGCTGATGCTTTAGTAGTTGGTGCCTCTATAAACCGTCAATACAACACAATGAAACGGTTGTCTTATTGGTTAATTGGTTTGGGTGTTGCCTCAAGTGCGATAAGTGACTACATCATATATGATCAATATAATCAACTTGAAGATAGCGAGGTGCGGTTGCAACAACAAGCTGAAGAATATGAGGCATTATTGCGACAAACGGTATCGGCGTTGCCTAAAGAACAAATTCAATATGCTCGTTCGGTTTATGCGGGGGCGGTTATTAAACATATGAATAAATATCCGGATATGGGAGTGCTTGACGCAACCAAAAGAGCTGTTCAATCTGTAAATGCTGAAGAAAAACACCATATATTACCGGCTTTAAAACGTGTGATTTCCAGTGATGTGATGACAATGGCTAAAGCCTATGAAAATATGGGCGTTTCAAAAGTAAATTATCATAATGTGATGGTTGGTTATGCAAAAAATGTGGTTAATGCCTATACCTCTCATACAACTGGACAAACAACAGTCAAAAATAACATATTATATTATTTACAAAGTGCACATATGCGTTAAGAAAATATTCGTTTGATAAAAGAGGGGCCTCAACGCCCCTTTTTTTATTATAAGATACATTTGACGGATTTTTTTTCTTGCTCCCCCCTTATAACCTGTGCTAAAGTTAAATAAAAAAGGAGAGAATATGAAAAAATTAATCCCTATGGCGATTTGCTATGATTTTGATGGAACATTGGCTTTTGGCAATATGCAAGAACATGGCTTTGTGAATAAATTACAAATGACTCCGGCTGAATTTTGGCAACTGTCCAATGAGTATGCTCGTCAGCAAAATGCCGATCAGATTTTGGCGTATATGAAAATGATGCGGGATTGTTCTTTTGAAAAGGGATTACCTTTTACTCGTTCCGAATTTCAAGAGTATGGGGCAACGGTTCCATTGTTCCCCGGTGTGGATACATGGTTTAAGCGCATTAATGCGTATGCTGCCTCAAAAGGGGTCAAGTTGGAACATTATATTATTTCTTCCGGTCTTAAAGAAATGATAGAAGGTACCGCTATTGCCCCATATTTTAAGCAAATTTATGCCTCTACTTTTATGTATGATGAAAAAGGGGAAGCCGTCTGGCCGGCGGTGGCCCTTAATTATACGGCTAAAACGCAGTTTTTATTCCGTATCAATAAAGGGTGTTATGATATCAACGATAATGAAACGATTAATATGTCTATGCCCGAAGAGGATAAACCCGTTCCGTTTTCGCATTTTGTCTATGTCGGGGATGGAGATACGGATGTGCCGTGTATGAAGATGGTCAAAATTTTGGGCGGGCATACGGTAGCGGTGTATCAACCCAAAAAGTTGGGAGCGTCGCAAAAGGCTAAACGCCTTGTTAAGGAAAAAAGAGCGGATATTGCCGTACCGGCTGACTACAATGATGGGATGCAAATGGATACGTTTATACGGGCTATTGTGGATAAAGTAGCTGCTTCAGCCGGGGTGGTTCGGCTCATCAAACGCCAAAAGAAAATAATCGGATAACGTGGCTTTTATTTTTGATTTTATTTTAAATTTTACTGGACTTTTTGTTTAAAAAAGTGTAAAATACGCAAAATTTTAAAATTTAATAACAAACTAAAGGAAAAAATCATGCAAGAAAATATTCGCAATATTGCCATTATTGCCCACGTTGACCACGGTAAAACAACCTTTGTAGATGCCTTTTTGAAACAAAGTGGTGTCTATCGTGATAACCAAGCCATTACAACCTGTGCTATGGATTCGGGTGATTTGGAACGTGAACGTGGTATTACGATTTTTGCCAAATGTACATCCGTAGAATGGAACGGGACACGCATCAATATTGTGGATACACCGGGACACGCCGATTTCGGTGGCGAAGTGGAACGTATTTTATCCATGGTGGACGGTGTTATCGTGTTGGTTGATGCCGCCGAAGGGCCTCTGCCTCAAACAAAATTTGTGGTGGGTAAAGCATTAAAATTGGGTTTGCGTCCCATTGTTGTGATTAATAAAATTGACCGTTCTGATGCTCGTCCGGTTGAGGTGCATAACGAAATTTTTGATTTATTTGCTAATTTAGGGGCCACAGAAGAACAACTGGACTTCCCGACATTATTTGCCAGTGGTCGTGAAGGGTGGGCTGTTCATGATTTAGCTGACGAACGCAAAGATATTTCACCTCTTGTGAATAAAATTATTGAACATGTGCCGGCTCCGAAATGTGATGCCAATGCACCGTTTAGTATGTTGGTGACGACATTGGAAGCGGACCCGTTTGTCGGTCGTATTTTAACGGGCCGTATTTTATCGGGCAGCATTAAAACCAATCAAATGATTAAGGCTTTATCTCGTGACGGCCAAACGGTGGAAACGGCCAGAGCCTCTAAAATTTTGGCTTTCCGAGGCTTAAAACGTCAACCGATTGATGAAGGGTTTGCCGGTGATATCGTCAGTATCGCAGGCTTTACAAAGGCAACGGTGGCCGATACATTGTGTGACCAAGCGGTGACGGAGGCCTTGCCGGCTCTTCCGATTGACCCGCCAACACTGGCGATGACATTTTCCATTAATACCTCGCCACTCGCCGGAACAGAAGGGGACAAAGTAACCTCTCGTATGATTTGGGATCGTCTGGAAAAAGAGGCCGAAGGTAATATCGCTCTGAAAATTTCCCGCACGGATACAACGGATGCTTTTGAAGTGGCCGGTCGTGGCGAATTGCAACTGGGTATTTTAATTGAAACAATGCGCCGTGAAGGATATGAGTTATCTGTCTCTCGTCCTCGTGTGGTATTCCATACGGATGAAAACGGTCAAAAAATGGAACCGATTGAGGAAGTAACCGTTGACGTAGATGACGAATACACAGGGGTTGTGGTTGAAAAACTCAGCCTGCGTAAAGCCGAAATGACCGAAATGGTCCCATCCGGTGGCGGTAAAACACGGTTGATGTTCTTGGCACCGTCTCGAGGACTCATTGGATATCAAAGTGAATTTTTAACCGATACATGCGGAACCGGTGTTTTAAACCGTATTTTCCACAGTTATGCACCATATAAAGGTGTGATTACGGGTCGTAGAAACGGAGTACTCATTTCTACAGAAGCCGGTAAATCCGTGGCTTATGCCTTGTGGAATATCCAAGAACGTGGTCCGTTATTTATTCCGGCCGGTGTGTCTGTTTATGCCGGTATGATTATCGGGGCTAATGCCAAACCGGGCGATATTGAAGTCAATCCGATTAAGGGTAAAAAACTCACTAATATGCGTGCCGCCGGTAAAGATGATGCGGTTGCTTTGGTACCGCCTATTCAAATGTCTTTGGAAACGGCGTTGGCCTATATTGAAGATGATGAATTGGTTGAGGTAACACCGAAAAATATTCGTTTGCGTAAAAAATTGTTGGATTCCAACGACAGACGTAAATTTGAACGCAGAAAAGACGTGTAAGAAATATGCCGGCTTAAAAATCCTCTTCAAAACGAAGAGGATTTTTTTATTGGTATTGTTTTTTCTTGTTTTGATATTTTTTATATGCTAAACTCCTGTCAAAAGGAGAGATTTATGAAAAAGATAGTTGTTGG
>JAFTHM010000007.1 GCA_017457425.1 Alphaproteobacteria bacterium | reverse complement strand
CCTTCGCTGTCATAGTAAATTTTGAATGATTGGTTATCTGTGGCGTACGAGCTGAACAACACACGAATATATTCTTTTGTGCTGGCTTTTTTAAACGTCATTGAAGAAATGTATTTGACATTATCTCTGTCAGCTTGGCGTTCAATGCATAGACGCATTTCTTTGAGCGGATGAACCCGTCTGTCCCGACAATTTTGTTCATAAAAAGCACTGCGGAACATAGGAATGGCGTATTTTACCTGAGTGCGTTTAAAACCCATTTCGGACATAATTTCGGCCACTTCATTTGGATACATACCCAACATTAAACCGGATAGTTCAAATTCATGCACGTCGTGTGTTTTGCCGAATAAGTTTTCAATATCTTCGGCCGATTGCAACATTGGTTCAGAGGCTGCATATCCAAAATTTTGTGTGCTATCTTGAGATACTGATGTTGTTGAGGTTGAAGAATAGGTACTTTGTGTCATCGTTTCCGATGTTTCGGCAGAAACAGAGGCTGTGTTTTGCACCTCTGATGTGGCCGCATCGGTGGTATTTTCATGTTGTGTTTGCTCTGTATTTACACGTTTTAATTGCATAATGCCAGAACCCTTTTTAAAGGACACAGGCGTTGTGCGATCAAAATTTTTGGTAGGCACTTCTTTTACTTGAGCTGTTTCCGGTTGGGTTGGCGTAGGCATTTTGTTGGTTTCATTTTTTTGTTTTTTATCACCGCCCAGCTTTACTTCAACAGAAGGCAACGGATTTGGTGTTAATATTAATTTATCAAGTGGTTCTGCCGTTCGTCCGATATTGGGTAAATCCGGCATAGCATCTTCAAAAACGGGAATATTTTCTTGTGCAAACCCTGTATGAGTACATGATAAAATCAATAAACAAAATAATATTTTTTTCATAAACAGCCCCTTTATTTCTTGACCTTTTTGCATTATAAAGGTAAATATGTAAACAAAGTATTAAAAAAAACTGAGAAAAGCAAGGAAAAAATGGTAAAATTAGAAGCAGTCGTCGTTTTTTGTGGCAGTGGTGAGGGAAATAACCCAATTTATATGGCTGAGGCCGAAAAAATGGGGGCCCTTTTGGCTCAAAATAATATTAAGCTGATTTATGGCGCCGGTGGTAAAGGATTGATGGGGGCGGTTGCCAAAGGGGCATTAGATAATGACGGCTATGTGATTGGGGCAACCGTTCGTACATTATATGAAATTGAGCAAGCCGATTTAGTAGATACAGCCATTCATAAGTTTGAAGTATGGGACAAAATGTCCAATCGGAAAGTATCTATGACGAAACAAACAGATGCGATTTGTGTTTTGCCGGGGGGGCTTGGGACGTTAGATGAATTATTTGAAGTTTTGGTTTTGCGTCAAATTCAAATCAGTAATAAACCGATTGTTGTGGTCAATATTAATGGATTTTATAACAGCTTGATTAAAATGCTTAAAGAAATGTCTGATGCCGGATTTATTAAACCGCATCAGTTAAATTTAATGCGTTTTGTGGATACGGTAGATGAGGTTTTACCCGCTATTCGTGAGGAATTGGACGTTATTAACATGCAAATGGGGGAATAGCATGAAAAAATATGTTTTTGTTTTGGGGATGTGTTTGATGTTTTTGACGGGATGTGTTTGTCCGCCGAAAGACCCTGAGGCATTACGTGTTTATGAAGAAACGAATGATCCGTTAGAACCGTTTAACCGGTCTATGTTTGCCTTTAATATGGCAGTGGATAATTTGGTATTAGAACCAGTCGCCAAAGGATATCGTGCCGTAACACCCCAAATTGCTAGAACGGGTGTTAAAAACTTTTTTAAAAATTTGAAACAACCGGTGTATTTTGCAAACGCTGTTTTTCAGTTAGAGGGGCAGCAAGCCTTATCTATCGCCGGTAGATTTTTTGCCAACACATTATTTGGATTCTTTGGATTTGCCGATACAGCCTCTGATTTAGATATACCTGTTTATGAGCCGGATTTTGGACAAACATTATATGTGTGGGGTGTCAAAGAGGCTGGTCCTTACTTGGTCTTGCCGGTATTAGGCCCGTCCAGTCCCAGAGAGGCTGTCGGTTGGGGCGTTGATTCGGTGATGGCTCCGCTGGATTGGGCTTTAAAGGGGGAACCAGTGCTGTTGTATTCTAAATTTGCCGTTGAAAGTTTTTCCAAACGGGAAGGAGCCTTAGAGTTTTTAGATTCTTTGGAAAAAGGGTCAACGGATTTTTATGCCACAATGCGATCTATGTATCGTCAAAATCGTAAAAATAAATTGGAAAATTCAAATGTGATTATCGGATATGATCAAGTGGTTCAGAAAAAAGAGTATGAATTTGATTTTCCGATTGATGATGAATTTGAAGAAGAATAGGAGGACACTATGAAAAAATTGTTATCTTTAGTTTTGGGGTTGCTTATGTCGGTATCGGTACAAGCTGCCGAACCATCTATTATGTTTGTGAATAATTTAACAGATGACATTATTACAAATGTATTGGAAACAACCGACACGCAAGAGGAAAAATTTGCCCGCTTTAAATCGGCTTTTGAAAAAGCATTAGATATGAAAAGTATCGGGCAATTCGTTTTGGGGGTATATTGGCGTAAGGCAACGGCCGAAGAACGTCAAGCTTTTTTGAATGCCTTTATTGATTTTACAACCAAAACATGGGCGGACAGATTTGATTTATATACCGGTCAACAAATTGTTTTTTCCGGCAGTCGTAATGCCGAAGGTAAAAATCAATTGTATGTTGATTCCACGATTGAAAATAATCCGCCGGTATCCGTTATTTGGCGTTTAAAACAAACAAAATCCGGTGATTTCAAAATTATTGATATTATTGTGGAAGGGGTGTCTATGGCCATGAGCTATCGTAATGAATACAGTGCCTTTTTACAAAAAAATGGTGGTAAATTATCGGTTTTGACAAAGGAATTAGAACAAAAATCAGCCAATTTTTCATTTACAAAAAAGTAATAAAAACAAAGTGTTGCTTTGTATGAAAAGGTCGGCAAATGCCGACCTTTTTTGACAAAAAATTGATTTTGTGGTATAATATAAAAGATGTATTAATGAGGTACCCATGAGTTTAAACGAAACATTAAATCAGTATCAAACACCGCCTTTGTCTGTTGGACAAGAGGCGGGTGATACAGTGTACTCCAAAGATGATATGTTTCAAAAAAATTTAAATGACTTATTAAATAATATTTCTTGCAAAAGTGAAAATCAAAAGAAATTATTAAAACAAGCATTACACGAAATTGCCTCAACACCTCAGGGACGTGATATTGTTTCAAGATTGCCTCGTGGTATGAAAATGCAAATAAGTTCTTGGAAAGATATGGTGATGAAACCGCATGTGCTTATGACAAAGGGAACGTATGATTTTGTCACTAAAATCGTATCTCTTAGACCTTATTTGTTTTATAGATTTAACAAAAATGAATTAAGGGATACGTTAGTTCACGAGTTGCGTCATGCTCATCAAGATGCCTTAAATCAAACAAATAGAAATATATTTTCGGCTCATGAGACATTTAAACTTTCCAAATTACGAGAGGCCGAAACACATGCATGGTTTAAAACGGATCAGTTTTGCCGCAAACATTTTGGCAGTTGGT
>JAFTHM010000049.1 GCA_017457425.1 Alphaproteobacteria bacterium | reverse complement strand
GTCGGAGCAGACGTTATCGTTTCCGTCATTGATGGCGTACTTGTCTCCGTCATTGCCGGTGTCGACGTTTCCGTCATTGCCGGAGCAGTTGTTTCCGTCATCGGCGTACTTTCCGTCGTTGTCGTCGGAGCAGACGTTATCGTTTCCGTCATTGATGGCGTACTTGTCTCCGTCATTGCCGGTGTCGACGTTTCCGTCATTGATGGCGTGCTTGTCTCCGTCATTGCCGGTGTACTTGTTTCCGTCATCGGCGTACTTTCCGTCATTGTTGTATCGGATGTACTGACCGGCGGAACAGTTGTTTCCGTCATTGATGGCGTGCTTGTCTCCGTCATTGCCGGAGCAGTTGTTTCCGTCAACAGTGTCAGCGTTTGCGTAGACACATCCGATGTACTTGTTTCCGTCATCGGTGTACTGTCGGATACTGATGGCGTACTACTTTCAGTATAAGCCCCACCTGTTGACGTTTCTGTACCTGTATACGTCGTTGATACCGTATCCGAATTGTGTACACCACCATCACTAGATGTAGAAATCGGCGTTCCATCCGGCGTTGATGATATAATCCCCCCTGGAGATGTTGAATATGATACCGTTTCTGTTTCAGAAGTATACACAGGTGATGTCGTTTCTTCAAGACACATACCCGCTGCATCATTCCATTGCTGACCAGTTGGACAACAAACTGCAGATCCATCTGATTTGGTATCTCCATTTTCACCAACAGCACAACATATACTACCACTTCCGTTTGTTGATGTTGCTAAAGATTGGTTAGACGGACAACAATTTGCATCACCATATTGATCCGTAAATCCAGTTTCACCAACGGGGCAACATTTACTACCACTTCCGTTTGTTGATGCTGCTAAAGATTGGTTAGATGGACAACACTCGGCATCACCATAGTAATTCGTAAATCCTTTTTCACCAACGGGGCAACATTTACTACCACTTCCGTTTGTTGATGTTGCTAAAGATTGAGTGATTGGGCAACAATTTGCGTGGCCTTTTTCATCTACAAATCCTTGTTCTTGTGCTGTACAACATTTTCCGACTGTAAAGCCATCTTGTTTTCCCCCACTATCTGACTGCACTGTGGAACCTTGAGCACAACAATCTGGTTTATGTTCTAAGGCACCGGAAGTATCTTCAGCTAAATAAGCTGTTTCTCCTTTCGGACAGACAATCCCCGAACAATATTCGTAAGTCTTAGCTGTAGAAACAGGACAACTCACCGTTGTTTTCTGCTTATCTAAATTAGAACAAGTTAGCTCATATCCCAAAGGAACACACTGTGTTTTTTCTATATCCGTTTCTGGATATTCTATATACGCCTCTGGCTCTGAGGACACACCAATACCCCCTGGAACATTTGCCCCACAACACGTTCCGGTACGTCCTTCCGAATCATCAGCAGTTGCGGCCCAAGCCCCTCCAAAACCACCACAACAATGTGCAGTTTCTGTATTCCCCGTCTGTGGGTCCCCCATACAACAAACACCAGCTACTGCATGTAGCTGATTACAACATACAGTTGATGACCCATCTTCACTCAAACACGCCAATTCACAACAACTGTTACCGCTATCCGGATAATTTTTATAACATGCCGGCTCTTTTTTACCAACTGCTGAGGAAGCAGAATATTTTCCACACCATTCCCCTGTGCCAGTACATCCAGCCGGCGCATCAGATGGGGCACTACAACAAGCCTTTGCATATGTTCTTTCTATACCACATTCATCAATGTATGTAGGATTAGACATACACCCACCACAGTTAAACCAAGACTGGCTTTTGGGACAACATGTACCGTTATATAAAGTATCCATCCCCAATTTACCACATTTATCTTCTTCACAGTTTAACATTTGACAACATTTAGTTGTAGCATTGCACTTTCCTTGTGTTTTCCAATTGTTTTGTTTTGCGACTTCCTCACTCACAACGCAGTCATAGTCAGTTTCACATTCCATTTCAGAAGGACACTCCATTTTCTCACAACAACCGCTGTTGCACATTTCACCGCTTGCACAATCTTTGGCGGATTCACAGGGGGTTACACCCTCAGGACATTCTCTGAACGGCTTAGCTCCACAACACCCATAATTACAGCTCAGGCCCAAGGAACAATCTTCATCCGTGGTACATGCATCACACCCGTTATCAATGCAACACCCCCCTTTACAGACATAATTTTCACCACAATCTTCATTACTCTTACATTTTGGTGGCGTACACTCTTGTTCAACACAACATTCATTTACACAAGCCTCACCACTACCACATTCATCATCTGTTTTACAAGGATCACAAGTGTGGTCCGGCTCACAACAATTATCTTCGCAAACATATCCACTACCACAGTTAGCATCTTCCGTACAGTATTCACAGAAGAATTCACAACATCCGGCTTCACATTTTTCGCCACCACCACAATCTTCATCATCTTTACAAGTTGGTCTACCATCACAAATTTCTTCACAACACCCTTCGGCACTACACGAATATCCGGTTGGACATTCTGCATTTGATGAACAAATTGGCTTACCATCACATTTATTATTTATGCAACATCCAGCTTTACAAATTTCGTCTTTGCCACATTCTGCGTCCTTTCCACACTCTGGCACTGGATTACCACTAGGGCACGTCCCTTTACAAATCCCATTATCGCAGTATTCATCGGCTTCACAACAATCAGTTCCCATAATTCCAACACACAGTGTGGTACCACTAGGGCATTCATCTACTTCCGTTATTATCGGATCTGGTCCGTTAGAATAACAACAACCATCACTGCAATATTCATCATCACCACACGGATTGGCATCATCACATTCCGGAGATTCATTTCCGCTGGGACACATCGGCTGTGGTGGCATCGGCCGTGGTGGTTTCGGACAAGTTGTCCCACTGATACATTCGGTATCACCAAACCACAAAACAAGCTCTTTACCCCCATTGCTCAATACAATTGTTTTACACAATTCTTCGGCTTTTGCATCATTATGCAATTGGGGGGCCGTATACCAGCCCTTAAATTCATCAGCATCCGTTCCCGTAAAGTCATCATAAGTGGATTCATACCCCCAGTTATGCCCCAAATTGGATTGTACAATACGTTTACATGTATTCAACGTTAAATTACGGGCATGCACCGTAAAAGCCGACGGCGTACGTACATCTACCCAAATTTCAACTTCTTTAGGTTCATAACCTTCCGGCAATTCATACCCATCATCATCTGGTTTGGGGTTAAATTGGTTAAAAGGACCTTTTTGTGGAGCCAACAAGTACCCTAACGGACGGTCACCATCTGCATAATCATCATCATCACCAACATTACTGATAACCTTTTTTATATCCACATGTTGACGTTCAAATGCATCTCTGAGCGTATGATTAATTCCATCTACAAAGTATTTTGTATGATACCCTTCGTTTTCATCTTCTAAAATGCGACTGGTTCTGGCACCGGCAACAACTTTGGCATAACGATCCAACGTTTCATTTTCACGCCATTTTTCCATCGCATATCCAAAGCCGTACAAACCAGCAACCGACAAAACTCCAGCAACAGCTAAAACGCCCAACAATTCAACCAATGAGCGTCCTTTTTGTTCCAAAACCTTAGAAGTTTCTAACTTATTACGCATAAAAGCCCCTTTTCTGTAAAAAAAAATTAAACTAATCTAATCCGAATGTTAGCATTTTTTATTTACAAAAACAAGAGCTTTTTTTTCATAAAAAACAAATTATTTAAAATGAATACGGTTCCATTCGTACAACGCAATTGCACACGCATTGGATACATTCAAACTTTCCACCGTTCTAGCAATCGGCAACTTAACCGTATAATCGCAATTTTCGGCCGTAAGTCTTCGCATACCATCTCCCTCTGACCCCATCACAATTACACACTTTTGAGGCAATTTATCCTCACCCATTTCTTTTTTGGCATATCCATCCATCCCGACACACCAAAAATCAGCCTTTTTTAGCATTTCCATCGCACGAGACAAATTCGGCACACGAATCAACGGAATCACTTCCAACGCACCACTGGCTGATTTTGCGAGTGTTCCAGATTCTTCAGGCACATTCGCATCCGGCACAATAACGGCTCTTGCCCCAAATGCAGCAGAAGATCGCAAAATAGCCCCCACATTATGTGGATCTGACACCTGATCCAATATCACAATCAATGCTTTTTCCGATTTTTTTGTATCCCGAATCAAATCTTCCACCATATAAGCCGGCAACGGTTCACATTTTGCCGCAATTCCTTGATGAACGGCATTTTGCCCCACCAACGAATCAATTTGTTCCCGCATCACAACTTTGACAGGGATTTTTTTAGGATTTTTTAATGTTTCCGCCACAGATTTAACTGCCCAAATTTCCCGAATCATCCGTTTCGGATTATCCATCGCCGCCATAACAGGGTGAGTACCATACAACCACAATTCTTTACTTTTCTTTTGTGTTTTTTGATTTTTTTGAGCCATTTTAAAATCCCTTTCATTTTTTTTGATACTATATATTAAAGATGTATTTTTTTCAAGAAAATTCCGTTTTAATCACAAAAAACTAGATACAACCCTATGAAATAAAACAAAAAGACAATATTTACCCATCAAAATAAAAAAAGTTCTTGACAAGTGATAAAAAAATGGGCATACTGTGTCCACTATCTTGTCATAAGCGACAAGGTGGCGGTAAAAACCTTTGGAAAGGTGGCCGAGTGGTTAATGGCAGCAGACTGTAAATCTGCCGACTTTTGTCTACGAAGGTTCGAATCCTTCCCTTTCCACCACTGATATGGTCGCCGACGCTCTGATTGTTATAATGCGTGTGCAAAATAAGTTTTCAGATTGTGGCGACCAAATGTTTAGAAGCGGGTGTAGCTCAATGGTAGAGCAGCAGC
>JAFTHM010000048.1 GCA_017457425.1 Alphaproteobacteria bacterium | reverse complement strand
AATGATTTAAAATTTACAGCGTTTAAACATAATGCGGATTATTTAAAGATTAGTTTTTCCGTTTCTGGCAAAACAAAAATTGTTAAAATTATTACAGATTTGTTTAATCAAGGTGTCTTCAATATCGTTATTGGAACACAAGCTTTACTTGGTGAAGGTTGGGATGCCCCTTCAATCAATTCGTTGATTTTGTCCAGCACGATTGCCTCATATGTGTCTTCTAACCAAATGCGGGGACGTGCTATCAGAAAAGATAAAAATAATCCTGATAAAATATCCAATATTTGGCACTTGGTTTCATTTAAAAAGTTAAATCTATGGGATTTAAATGTCTTTAATCAAGGCAACTTTTCAAATCTAAAAAACGATTATGGATATGATTTAAGACAAATTGAAAGGCGCTTTCAGGGATATGAAGCCCCCACCGTTCAAGAACCCTATCAAATTCAAAATGGTTTAGCACGATTGAATTTGGATTTGATTGATGAAAAAAACATTGATTCTATAAATCAAAACACATTGGCCTTATCAGGTAATCGGAATGTCATTAAAGATGCATGGCAAAAGTCGCTTTATTTGGGTGGTAATGGAGGCCGCATGCATGTCGGTATGGATACGCCCCCAAATTATACAAAAACTTTTACTTATAAGGGCAGTTTTACATTTTTAATGGCTTTTTATGCCGGTATCAGTTTTGAACTTTATTCTATCTTAAATCGTGTTAACCCGATGTATTCTATGCCGTTAACGGGTGCTTTTATGTTGTATTTTATGGGCAGGCCTTTATTTAAATTTATCCGAAACGGTTCGGTTGTCGGTTCGTTAAAATCCGTTATTCAAATCATTATGGAAACATTGTATTGGATGGGAGATATTCAAACACCATTGGAAAATACTGGTGTTTTGGTTAAAAAACAACTGAACGGTCAGGTTTTTTGCTCTGTTGAAGGATTATTGCCGGCTGAATTAAACTTGTTATTAAAATCCCTTCAGGAATTTTTGAATCCGATTGAAAATCCCAGATATATTTTAGTGCGTAAGGGATTATCTATACCTTACTTTACACAAAAAGATTATCATGCAATCCCAAGTGTTATTGCCGTTCAAAAAAGATATGTTCTTTATTTTAAAAAGAAATGGGAACAGAAAATAGGCAAGAGTCAACTAATATATACCAGATCGGAACATGGGCGTCAACTTCTCCTTAAAACACGGAAGTATGCCTTTTCAAATGAGGCACGTCAAAAAACATTATCGTCTAATAAATGGAGCTAAAAATGCCAATGATATCAGAAAAAAAATTTAAACGAAAAAAAGATTTAAATCAGCTTTATGGTTGGTTGATAATAATTGCATTAGTATTCCTTCCCTATATTATGGACACTTTTGTAAAAGCAATTGTCTTTTTTATCTTGTTTGTGTTTTGTTTGCATTTTTTAGTTTTTCAATTAGGCGATATAATAACAAGCAGATGCATGCCGTTGAAACCTGCTCATTTTTTTAAAATGAATAATCTTTTTTTTCGTCGGTTTCAAATATTTTGTGAACCACTGTCAAAAAGAAACAAGATTTTTTATTGCAAAGAAAAAGATTTTTTTGTTGGAGTGATTAATGTTTTTAATGACAAGAATAAGGTTATGGTTATTTATGCTCCCCAAAAAAAGAATGGCTTTTCTCGAAAAAATATTAAAAAACTAATTGATTTTTATCGCATGAAAGAGGAATATCATTGCTCAAATGATTTGGGAACATTATTAATTT
>JAFTHM010000047.1 GCA_017457425.1 Alphaproteobacteria bacterium | reverse complement strand
GTGTATTTAACGACTTATATAATATACGTAAAACAGCAAAACGTGATATATCAGAGGAACAATATGTAGATGTTATAAATGAATACAGCTTGAAAAAAGATAATCAATTAAAATATTTTCAGCAAACAAGTTCGGGTAGAAATGGTGGATTTTTATGGCATTCTGCATCAAAAGGAAATTATATTGAACGTTTTGTTGCGGATATAGACATTGTTTCTCCTGAGTTTTTAAAGATTCTTCCTAAATTAGATGAATTTATTAAAAAATATAATGCTGGGATGAAAATCCCTCATGTTGATGAGCGAGATCGTTCAGATACATTGAATTTATATATGACACAAGAAATTACGCCAGATATTTTATCTGAATTTTATGATATTGTTAAACCATGTGTTCAAGAAACATATCATACGCTGTTAGATGGTATATCCGTTTATAATAATGGTCATGAGATTAAAGGAATAAAAATTGGACCAGAAAATCGTCAAGGAACAGATAATGATTTTAATGCAGCTAAAAAACAGTTAGAGCAAGATATTGGATTTAATGCCATTACTTTTTCACGGCCATTAGCACGTTATATCGGAATGTATAGAAGAAAAAGTTCTTTAGGTGAAAAATCTGCAAGCGTTCAAATTTTTGATTTGGCATATTATTTGGTTGGTAAAGAGGGACAGTCTCCTTTTCAATTAAAGACGCATGATGGTCATGTTTATAATAAGAATTTGGATATTTCAAATAGTTCTAAAGTAAATAAAAATGATAAGCATAAAATAGAACCACTTCAAAATGTGATATTGGCAGAACGACCTGAAGATACATATTTTTATAAAGCTATTATGGAAAGTAAATCAGCTCGGCCAGTTGGTTTTGAAAATCACAATTTTCAAAAAGACTATCCTCAATTAGTTGATTATATTGATCAGTATTTTAATATTAAAAATAATATGTTGGTTTTTAAAAATCCACAACAATATTCTGATGCCCAAAAAGGAGTGGTGTTTGAAAAATTAAATCAGCTATCTGGTCATAAATTAAATGCCTATACGGAAACATATAATGGTGCAGTTTTAGATGGGGTTCAGTATACGGGGTATTGTGCGGCAATCTTAAAGGATTTATCAATTGCGCTTGAGGTGAAACGCGCCCAAAATCAAGTTCATGATAAAACGGTTGAAAAGCCTTCTCAAGATAATAATGTTATATTTGATTTTTCTGATAATGTTCAAGTGCATTATAATAATTCTTTATCATTTAATATGTCTCAAGGAACATCAAATTTAAACAAAACTCAACCGAATAAAACAATATCTTCTGCAAATTCATCTCATATTGGAGAACTTTTAAGCAGTTTTTCTCAAAAACGACCGTCAGATGTATCGCAAAACACATCAAAAACAGGTAACATATCTTATATTAAAAAAACTTTTATTAATACAAAAAAGAGTTCACGTTAAGTATATAAATTTATTACATTTTTAATGCCAGCCATTAAAGCGATGACGTTAGACCCGATTGATGCCTTAAGATATCAATAAAAATATTATAGTTCCAATTCTTTAGTATTGGTTGTTTTGGTATTGCTCAGCTCCAAAATATCTTGTAAATGTTGATGAGCCGTTGTATCAGTGGGGAGTTTATTTATAGCCCGTTTGGCTAGTTTTTGTGCCTCACTTTGTTTGCCGGTCAATATATAAAATTCCGCCATTGCATAATCGGCCATTGGCATATTATTTATTTTGCCATAGGCGATAGCCAACAATCGCCAAGCCCCCGGAATAAAACGATTATTAGCCACCACTTCAGATAAATGAAAAATGGCTTTTTTTAACTCATCCGGATGATTACTTTCGGTTAATACTTGTCCTAAGGCTAAACGAATAAGAGAGGCTTTTGGCATTAATTGAACCGCTGTTTCATAGGCCTTGGCCGATTCATTTAACTTGCCTGTTTCAAATAAAAACTGACCTTTTAATTCATGAAAATAGGCATTTTGGGGACGTAAAGCAATCAGGTGTTCAATAGCCTTTAAACTATCCATAATTTTATTCTCTTTATACAGGGCAATTGCTTGGGCGTATTTATCCGCTAAGCTGTGTCCTTGGTATAAATGACGTGTTTGTTCGGGTGGATATAAAAATCCAATGAGTTTTGCGCGCATTAAATCAAATTGTTCATCTTGGGCTAAAGGACCGGCCTTTTGAGTAAAACGTTCAATATCCCGCATTCTGTCCCGTGTCATGGGGTGTGTTTGCCAATAAGCACTGTCATAAGATGGACTTAACCGCTCTTGACGTTGTAATTCTTTCATCGTATCGGTAAATCCTTGCATGGAATAGCCTATCTTTTTCATGATATCCACCGCCGTTCTGTCGGCGGCACTTTCTTCACTTTGACGATAGGCCATAAATGACCCCATAACAGAAGAGTTTGTTCCCATCATAATGGCGAGTCCTGCCTCCGGACTGCC
>JAFTHM010000046.1 GCA_017457425.1 Alphaproteobacteria bacterium | reverse complement strand
TCAGCAGAACCAAACAACCCACCGCCACGTTTTTTCAGTTCTGTCAAATCTAAGCGTAAACGACAACACATAGAACGCACATCAGACGGTTTCATATCGGAGTTCAAATAATTTGAAAAATAAGGCAATCCATATTTAGCCGTCATTTCAAACAGATATTCCGTATTTGGCGAATCCCATGGGAATTCATTTGTAATGTTGTATGTCGGAATCGGGAACGTAAACGGACGACCTTTAGCATCCCCTTCGCTCATCACCTCTAAGAAAGCGCGGTTAATCATATCCATTTCGGCTTGCAAATCACCATAAGTGAAATCTTGCATAACACCACCGATAATCGGGTGTTTATCTTTTAAATCTGCCGGAGGATTCCAGTCAAATGTCAAGTTTGTAAATGGTGTTTGCGTTCCCCAACGAGACGGCACATTCAAGTTAAAAATAAATGTTTGCATATTTTGTTTAACTTGGTCATATGTCATATTGTCCAAACGGACAAACGGTGCCAAATAAGTATCTGTGGAGGAGAATGCTTGAGCCCCAGCCCATTCATTTTGCAAGGTACCAAGGAAGTTCACCATTTGTGAAAAAGCCGTTGACATGTGTTTTGGTGGGCAAGATTCCGTTTTATTGGCAACACCGTTAAACCCTTCTTCAATGAGTACTCTTAAAGACCAACCGGCACAATAACCTGCCAAGAAATCCAAATCATGAATGTGATAGGACCCATCACGATGTGCTTCACCGATTTCCGGTGTATAAACATGGCTGAGCCAATAGTTTGCCGTCAGTTTTCCAGCACAGTTTAAAATCATACCGCCCAAAGAATACCCTTGGTTCGCATTGGCATTCACACGCCAATCGGAACGATCCAAGTATTCATTAATGGAAGCAACAGCATCCACAACGGCTTTTTTATCTTTACGCATTTTATCACGTTGTTCACGATAAACGATATAAGATCTGGCCGTTTTATAATAGTTGGAAGAAATCAGTACTTGTTCAACAACATCTTGGATTTGTTCAATTTCCGGAATAACACCATGAGCGAAACGATGTTTTAATACTTTAACAACTTGACGTGTCAAGAGCCATGCTTCATCTTGGCTGTATTCACCCGTTGCCTCACCGGCTTTGGAAAGAGCCAATGCAATTTTAGCCACATCAAACGGATGTTTTTCTCCGTCACGTTTCACAACTTGTGTCAGTGGTCCCAAATCAATGGACGGGGTTAATGCATCGTTTTCAATGACTTCCAACATTTAGTACTCCTTTTTCTATTTATTACACTATATATTGTGTATGTTGTTTTTATAACTTGAATCAAATAAAGAGTATTTTTCCCTTTTCGTCAATACTAAAATTACACTTTTATGTAATTATTTTTTAATACATTGAATTGTGAGTGTTTTTTTATTTGACCATGGGGGGGTATATACATTTTAAAAGTTAACAAAATGATTTCTCCTTTTTTCAAAAGATTCGTATTATTTTGTATAACATATTAAAAATAAAAATATTTT
>JAFTHM010000006.1 GCA_017457425.1 Alphaproteobacteria bacterium | reverse complement strand
ATTCGCACGGTATTTATCCATTCCATAGGAATATCCGGCAATACCGCCCATAGACAGGACACCGATAATCGCTAAAGTCCCGAGCATTTCCACCATGGACCGACCACTTTGTGCGAGTCGGCATTCTCGCCTAATGGATCCTTGGGTCAAGCCCAAGGATGACAGTGTGGGGGTGTCATACTGGTACACTTCTTTTTTGTCATACTGGTGCCCCACACCAGTATCCAGCGGTAATGAGGCATTATTATTTTTAAAATTTTTCATGGTCATCTGACTTCCTTTCAAGTTTAAAATTAAACAAAGACCACCTTTTTATGAAAAAAAGTGGTTGGAAGCTGAAAACTACTAAAATCAAATAGTATGGCATATTTATCGTATTCCGACTTATTTTGCCATCTTCCAACCGACGTTGGAACTATACATATTT
The DNA here is from genome assembly GCA_017457425.1 of Alphaproteobacteria bacterium. Lineage (GTDB taxonomy): Bacteria > Pseudomonadota > Alphaproteobacteria > CAAHEQ01 > UBA3637 > UBA7488. Next base: position 15,453 of record JAFTHM010000006.1, on the reverse strand, counting down.
GTATCCTGTATAACGGATAGATTTTAAGAGGTTTTCAGACCTCGGGGCAGAACGCCTGCCTTAAAAATTACTTTATCAAACTGTGCCACAAAATGCAATATAAATATTTTTGTATTGGGTTAAATTTGAGGGGGTAAAGAAAGCTTTTTTGTTGCAATCTATATTCGTTCGGGTTATACTGAACACATATAAAACAAAGAAAGGAAAACAAATGAAATCTGAAATAAGATGGCAATTTGTGGATAAAGTCGGACGAGTGGTTTTGAACTTTTTTGCGGCCGCTGGTAGATTGGGATTGTTTGCAAGTGAAACGTTGATACAATGTTTTCATCGTCCGTTTTATTTAAAAGCTTTTGGCGCCCAGTTGATTGAGATTGGTTTCTATTCATTACCCGTAGTGGCATTAACAACTTTGTTTTCCGGTATGGTAATTGCATTGCAAACATATACAGGATTTTCTTCGTTTTCTTCGGAAGGACCTGTGGCGATGGTCGTGCTGATTTCGGTAACCAGAGAGTTGGCGCCCGTTATGGCTGGGTTAATGGTTGCCGGTCGTATAGGGGCGTCAATGGCTGCAGAATTGGGGACAATGCGGGTAACGGAACAAATTGATGCACTAACGACGTTATCAACGAATCCGTTTCGGTATTTGATTGTGCCGAGGGTTTTGGCTGGTATCGTAATGTTGCCGATTTTGGTATTAATCGGAGATATTATCGGTATTTGCGGCGGTTATTTAATCGGTATTTATAAATTGGAATTTAATGCCAGTACTTATTTGATGAATACGTGGACATATTTACAAGCAATGGATATTGTTTCCGGTATGACAAAGGCGGCGGTGTTCGGATTTATTATTACGTTGCTTGGCTGTTATAACGGTTTTTATTCCAAAGGCGGCGCTCAAGGTGTTGGACAGGCGACCACAAATGCTGTGGTGTCGGCCAGTATTTTGATTTTAATCTTTAACTATATCTTGACGGAGGTGTTTTTCGCGCTATGAGAAGAATACTGATGAAATTATTACCAAAAGCCAAACACGGTATGGTAAGTCGCAAGCAATCGGGGGAAATGCCTAAACTTCGCTTGATGGGGGTGTATAAAGCGTTTGGTAAAAAGAAAGTGCTAAATGGTGTGGATTTGGATGTTGCCAAGGGGGAAACTTTGGTCATTATCGGTGGATCCGGCACAGGTAAATCCGTTACGTTAAAGTGTATTTTGGGGTTATTACAACCGGACAAAGGGGGGATAGAATTTGATGGTCAAAATTTGGCCGATTTAACGCAAGCCGAACGAGATGAAGTGAACTCTAAAATCGGAATGTTGTTTCAAAGTGCTGCGTTATTTGACAGTTTATCCGTTTGGGAAAATGTGGCTTTTTCATTGTTGCAAAACAAAACGGTATCAAAGGCTGAGGCAAAACGTATCGCTATTCAAAAATTGGCTCAGGTAGGACTTAATAAAGATGTGGCTGAAGTCTATCCAGCGGATTTGTCTGGCGGTATGAAAAAACGAGTTGGTTTGGCTCGGGCGATTGCCACAAATCCTGAGGTTATTTTCTTTGATGAACCGACCACGGGTTTAGATCCGATTATGTCCGATGTGATTAATGATTTAATTGTCTCTACGGTGAAACAATTGGGGGCAACGGCTCTGACCATTACGCACGATATGAATTCGGCCAAGAAAATCGCCGATAAAATAGCGATGCTGTATGAAGGAAAAATTATTTGGGTCGGTACGGTTAAGGAGCTTGAAAAAACCAAAAATCCGTATGTGCGTCAATTTGTGGCCGGTTCTGCCAATGGGCCGATTAAAATGGAAGTAAAGGTTTAGGATGGTTAAAAAAGCCCAAACAAGGTTTGTGTGTCAAGAGTGTGGTTCTGTTTTTGCAAAATGGGCAGGAAAGTGTCCGGCGTGTAATGCGTGGAATACGATTGTGGAAGAAGAAGTTCCTGAACGGGAAAGCCCAACAGCAACCGGTGGACAAGGGGGACGTAAATTACAATTTTCCGATTTAAAAGGCGCTCCCGAAATTTTATTCAGATTGAAATCCAATATTGGAGAACTGGACCGAGTCTGTGGTGGTGGTTTAGTCCCCGGATCCGTCATTTTAGTTGGGGGCGATCCAGGAATAGGAAAGTCTACACTATTATTGCAAACCGTGTCTAAATTATCACACGGTGTAAACAAAGAGGGCAGTCCCACAAAGTGTATATACATTTCCGGTGAAGAATCGGTTGATCAAGTGCGTCTGAGAGCGCAACGTTTGGGATTGGCAACCTCTCCGGTGGATTTAGCCAGTGCCATTAATGTGCGAGATATTGTGGCTACCTTAGATACGGCAGAATCACCCGATATTGTGGTCATAGACTCAATTCAAACAATGTATGTGGATTCGTTGGATTCTGCGCCAGGGACAGTAGGGCAAGTGCGGGCTGCCGGCCACGAATTGATACGCCTTGCCAAACGCAAAGGCTTTGTATTGTTTTTGGTGGGACACGTGACAAAAGAAGGGACTTTGGCCGGTCCCAGAGTATTAGAGCACATGGTTGACACCGTTTTGTATTTTGAAGGTGATAGAGGGCATCATTTCCGTATTTTGCGTTCCGTTAAAAATCGGTTTGGGGCCACCGATGAAATCGGTGTGTTTGAAATGACTGAATTGGGGCTGGCCGAAGTGCCCAATCCATCTGCTTTATTTTTAGCTGAACGACGGGGAAATATCGCCGGTAGTTGTGTGTTTGCCGGTGTAGAAGGATCTCGTCCGATGTTGGTAGAAATCCAAGCGCTTGTCGCACCTCAAGGTGGGTCTGCCCCCAGACGGGCTGTTGTCGGATGGGATAGTGGCCGGCTGAATATGATTTTAGCGGTTTTAGAGGCCAGATGTGGCGTTGTTTTGGCGAATAAAGATATTTACCTGAATGTTGCCGGTGGATTAAAAATTACCGAACCGGCATGTGATATGGCTGTGGCGGCGGCTATTGTTTCGTCATTGGTGCAAAAACCGGTGCCGGCCGATATGGTGGTATTTGGCGAAATAGGCTTATCTGGGGAGGCTAGAGCCGTTTCTCAACCGGATTTACGATTGAAGGAGTCGGCTAAATTAGGCTTTGAACGGGCTATGATTCCGCCCAGACGTCAAACAAAGGGTAAAACGACTAATATTAAGGTAATGGAAGTCGGGCATTTAAAAACCTTAGTAGATTTATTCACAGGAGGTCAGTAATGGGTGTTATTGATGTTTTAGTCATTATTACGGTTTTCTTATCTGTTATTTTTGCACTGTATCGTGGATTGGTGCGGGAATTGTTAGGAATTACCTCATGGATTGTGGCTGGTATTGCGGGGCTGTATAGCTATTCATGGATGCAACCGCTGATAGGTAAGGTGATAGATAATGAGGTTATTGCCGGTATTATCGGCTCGGTATTGGTCGCCGTTGGCGTGTTAGTATTTATGACTTTATTAAATGCCGGTATTACATCAAAGCTCAGGGAAAGTTCTTTAAGTGGATTGGACCGTATTTTAGGGTTATTGTTTGGCGTATTTCGGGCGTGGTTGTTGCTTGGTATCGTTTACATTGGGGCCTCTATGATTTTTTCATCCAAACAATTGTTAACGGCTGAAGAAGAAAATGTCAGTGTTTATTATATTCAACAATCTGCCGGCGTTTTAGAAAAATTTATTCCTGAAACAATTAAAAAAGACATTAAATCTTATGAACAAGGAAAACTAAAAGACAAACAACTCAAAAAAATCGGCACAGAAATAAAAAAAGAAATCAAAAAAGAAGTAGCCACTGAAGTTGAAGAGTTAAAAGAAGAGGCTGTTGAATATAAAGAAGAGGCCAGAGAGTCTTTAGACGCATTAATTAAAGAGGTAAATTAAAATGAAAAAAGAGGTTGAACAAGTCATTCAGGCGGCACGAGAATTAATACAACAACGCTATCAAAAAGATGGCCATCATTTTGTGGTGGCGGCGGCATTATTGACATATAATGGCAATCTATACACCGGATTAAATTTGGGAACGACTCAACCGTCTGTGGCAATGTGTGCGGAAACGTCGGCGATTGCCAGAGCCGTCATGGCCGAAGAAGATATGAAAATCAAATTAATTGCGGTGGCTCGGGATAAAGAGGCTTATTTGGTATCGCCGTGTGGCCGGTGTCGTGAATTTATTGCCGATTATGGTGATGAAAATACGTTGGTTGTTGTGCCGGCCGATAATGACAAAGGGTATGAGGTACGTAAAATTACCGATTTATTGCCCGTTAAATATGAAAAGAAATGTCAATGAAAATAATCATCGGTGCCGTTGGTAAAATGAAAAAAAAGAGCCCTGAAGAGGCTCTGATAAATGAGTATGTATCTAAAACCAGATGGCCGGTTGAAATAAAAGAGGTTGAAGAAAAACGTACATTGCCGGTAGATGAATTAAAATCGGCCGAATCCGAGTTGTTATTGCGGGCCTTACCAAATGATGCCAAAATTGTGGTGTTGGATGAACGGGGGGAAACGTTGTCCTCTCGTGAATTAGCCGGTCGTTTGCGTACATGGCAAGATAGCGGTGTTGGAACGGTGGCTTTTCTAATCGGTGGTGCCAATGGGCATTCTGAAACATTAAGACAGCGAGCCGATTTAAAATTATCTTTTGGGCGTATGACGCTTCCTCATATGCTGATGCGTGTCGTACTGGCCGAACAAATTTATCGTGCTAAAACCATTTTAGATGGCCATCCGTATCATAAAGATTAGATTTATGCTCTGATTTACTTACTATACGTAAATTGACCGGAATCTTGATTGTAATAGAGTTTGTTTTTAATAAAAAAATCCTTGGGTTTGACGCCAAGGATTTTTTTTGTATCTAAATACTGTTTATCGGCTGACACCATATTGATTATCGGACATTTGTTTTGACAGATCATATAAAGCCTTTAACCCAACGGCATCAAACGGATTAACACCACCGTTTGTACCAGAACCGCCGGAAATCACCATCGTTTGTGGAAATTGAACTTTAGCAAGCTCAGCGGCCACCCCGATTTGTGTTTCTTTTTCAATCATGGCTTCTTCTAACGGGGTTAAACCGGCTTGAACCTTTAATTTATTGGCATAAGCTTCGGCTTCCCCTTGTTCTTTAATTTTCATGGCTTCGTATTTAGCGCGTTCTGCCTCAAGTTTAGCCACTTCAGCTCGTTTTTGAGCCTCAACCACTTCTGTCATTTTTAATACTTCGGCTTCGGCTTTGGCTTTGGCAATAGCGGCGCTTCCTTCGGCTTCGGCTGTCAAAGCATCTTGTTTGGCTTTTTCGGCATTGGCGGCCGCCACAACCTTAATTTGTTCGGCTTCTTTTTTCTTAGCAATGAGTTCATTGATTTTGGAATCGTATTCAAAGTCATTAACAACGAATTGTAAAATTTCAATTTCATACCGTTTTAACAAAGATTCCTTTTGAACAATCGGATTGCCGTGTTCGTCTTCCACGACTTCAATGACACGTTTTTTGAATTTGGTGCCGTTTTCATCAATGGAATCAATATTTTTTGTTTCTGTTCTGAAAATGCCTTGTTCCAATTGACGTTTGGCAATATCGGAAAATTCGGCACGTCTGGCGGAATAAGAATCTTCAGCTACCATCAATGTGGCGGTATTACCCAAAGCTTCTTGAACATTCTTTTGAATCAGGTCCGTTACCACATTTTGGAAACCGGCATAATCACGGTGTAATACTTTTTGGATTTCGGGTTTTAAGGATAATTTAAATTTAACGGTTCCTTTGACTTTTGCCACAGACCCATCATTAAATCGCACTTCAATGCCGGCATCTTCAAAGTCTAAATCTTCGGAAATCGGATAGGTTGTGATGGAACCAAACCCTTGCCAATATAGCCCCGGTTCGGCATGTACGGAAATATCACCGGTAATGGCGGCTTGTTTGACTTGATAGTTTCCAAAAGTGTTGGTTTCAACTAATTTGCCGGAAAAACTGGCAACAAATCCAACAAAAATGATGGCCGTAGCGGCAAGTAAAATTCTTTTCATTATTTTTTTCCTTTCTTAATTTTTTGAGCTTTTTCTTTTGTTTTTTTATCATTGTATTCCTCAACGGCATTATCTAAAGTGATTTTGCTGTTGGCTTTTTTGTAAGTGCCAGCCACGATCCAAAGGGCCGCCAAAGTACAAACGATAACTAAAAAAATACTTAAATGCATGTGATACTCCTTTCTTTATCTTTTTCATACACATAATCGGATATGTTGTCAACAAAAAAGCCCACCGGAAAACGATGGACTTTTAAAGAGTTAAAAATACCTTAATACATGCGGGCCCGAATGCGGGTTGTGCCACCGGTTGAAATTAACATAACCGGATCACCGACACGCAAATTGAGCTCATTAGATTGCACAATCGCAATGACTTGTCCGTTTTGTTTTTGGACGATAAATTCCATAGCCGTATCACGAGTTAAGGCTTGTTCTGTGGCACTGCCAACCATACCGCCTAAAATAGCCCCGCCGACACCACCGATAATGTTAACGGCTGTATTGCCACCAATCATGGAACCGGCCGCCCCACCGGCAATAGCTCCGCCCATTGTGCCAACCGTATTTGTGCCGGCCGTATTAATAACAGCCATACTGATAATAGTTCCATAGGAAACAGCCCCTTGTTGCCCGATAGCAGAACGAGAATAGGTTGTGTTTGTATTGCCGATACCGCAAGCAGTTAAGCCACAGGCAACTAAAAGAGCAAAAAATAACTTTTTCATTGATTTTACCTCATAAAATGGTTATAACGTGAATATTATAATATCAATAAAGCGGAAAGTCAAACATGAAAAAACTTTGGAACAAAATGATGAAATCCATTTATGAGTGGTGTATGGGCTTGGTGTCCGGACCTTATGCTTTGATGGCACTCATTGTGATTTCGTTTGTAGAAAGTTCATTTTTTCCTATTCCGCCTGATTTGTTGTTGATTCCTTTGATTTTGGCACGTAGAACGGAAGCTTTTAAAATTGCTTTGTACACAACTCTTGCCAGCGTTGTCGGCGGGTGGTTTGGTTATGGTATTGGTTGGTTTTTATATGATTCCGTTGGGGTAAAAGTATTAGATTTTTATCATTACCGCACTCAATTTGAACAATTTTGTGGATACTATAATGAGTGGGGGTCTTGGATTGTGTTTGGTGCCGGTTTAACGCCGTTTCCGTATAAAATTGTTACGATTGCCAGTGGCGTAACTCACCTTGATTTTATTGTGTTTACAATCGCCAGTGTATTATCACGAGGCATGCGTTTCTTCCTTGTTGCCTGGTTGTTGTATAAATATGGCGAACCGATGAAGGCATACATTGAAAAAAATCTCGGATGGTTGTCGGTTGTTTTCTTGCTGTTGCTATTCGGTGGTTTTATGGCATTAAAGTTTATATAGGGGGCCTTGCATATGATGTTTGATAAATTGCATGAAAAACAATCCCAATCCGGTCGGACTATAACCGAAATGGTCGGTGTTTTGATTTTGATTGGAATACTGTTGATGGGGGCCTTGCGTGGTATGCAATGGTCAACGGACAGACTGCACGCCAATGAATTGGGTAATGAAATTATGCAACGGGCGGCTGATGTTAAAATGCAATTAGACAGACCTCGTGCTACGGTTAAGTGGAGTAAATGGGAAGCCAAAAGTCATACAGGATGTCCGATAGAATTTTCCCAAAATACAGAAGAAGTTACCATTCAGGTGTTAAACGTCAAACAACGTGTTTGTGAAATGGTTTTATCGGATTTGTCGCACTTAGAGGGAGCTAGTCGTGTAGAGGGGGCTTGTCAGTCATCTGCCAATAATACATTAATCTTTTATTTTGATAAATTGGGGACAAAAAGACGTATAAAAGGAGTGGATTGTTTTTGTGATGATCCCAAAGTATGTGATGAAAACGGCGATTGTGTATGTCCTGAGGATTCTCCGATTGGATATGAGGCAGATACATGCGCTTGTCCCGATTATTTGATGCCGATAAAGGGCAAGTGTCTTTGTGAGGATGAAACTGAACCCGTAGATGGTAAATGTGGCAATTGTTCAACGGATGAAGATTGTGATGGCGGATTGACATGTGAAAATCATACATGCACATGTATTGCCAAAGAATGTTCAGAGTCTGATTTTACCGATACGTTGTGTGCGTGTTGCCCAGTTGAAACACCCAAATGGGATGAGACTGAGGGGGTATGTAAAACATGTGCCGATATTGATATAAACTTGCCAGTTTATAACAAAGAAACAAAAACGTGTGAGGCTTGTCCGGATAACAAAGTATGGGATGGTGTGTCCGGTCAATGTGTGGAATGTGTGGTGGATACCGATTGTGCCGACTCTGGTTTTGTTTGTACCAATAACGTGTGCGAATGCGCCGAGGGAACGAGTACACCATGCTCAAGCAACCTAATCCAAACAACCAATACATCAAAATATAATCAAATTTGTTATCTTTGTCGTTGTCCAACAGATTCAACAATGAGTGGAGATACGTGTGTCTGTAATAATGAATGTCAAACATATAATACATCTACAAAAACGTGTACGAATAAAGCCAACGGGACAGTTTGTACGAATGGATTGTGTTCAAATGGTACTTGTGTCAATGATGCATGTCCAAGCGGTACGGTGAAAACGTGTTCAGCTAATTTAGTTGCGACGGCGTCATCTAAAACGGCATACGGCACTCAATGTTATACGTGTGGTTGTCCAAGTGGGTCAACACTCAGCAGTGATGGTACAACCTGTGTCTGTAATGATGAATGTCAAACGTATAATGCGTCTACCAAAACATGTGTCAGCAAGACAGATGGTACGACCTGTTCAACCGGTTTATGTAAAACAGGTATCTGCACAAATGATACATGTACAACCGGTGTAAAAACGTGTGGAACCAATTATACATCAACGCAAGTTAGTACAACCGCCTACGGAACGGCATGTTATCAATGTTGTGCATCACCAAAGGTATGGAATGGAACGGCTTGTGCTTGTCCATCCGGTACACCAACCTATGCGAATGCCAGCACGTGCGCTTGCAACAGCGGTGAAACAAACCAAAATGGTGTGTGTACACCAGAATTGTATTCACCATGTGCTACATATTGTAGGAACGGCTCCTCCGGCACAACGGGGTCGGGTGATATATGCAGTAGTGTAACATCACTGCAAAAGATTAACGTAACAATGTCCTTGCAGTATAACGTGGCAGTTAATGGGTCCAGAACGTACCAGTTAGTTGTTGTCGGTACGAACAGAAATACGGGGTATTCTATAACCAATACCGTTACACTTGGTAGTGGAACAACCACGTTTGAAACGGCCTGTGGAGCGGGGCAAGCGACAATGTATAGCAGTTATGTAAAAATATATACGAATGATACCGGCTGTGATGGTCTTATTCAAGGTTGGACAACGTGTTATTTTGAAGATGCAAAAGAACTATCTAACGCTCAAAAAACAACATGTAATCCGTTTTGTAGTAAATATGCCAGCCGGTATGGGTGGTAAGTATTTGAGTTGAATACAAAGGTCGCTTCGGCGGCCTTTATTTTTTATATAGACAAACGATTTAAAAATATGCTATAATACCTGTGCGGTGTGGGTGATTCCCCCCGTGAGGTATCAAAGCCTCTACTTTCGGCGCTCTGGCACCCAGAGCGTTTATATGCCAACTGGTCTTATGGGACTGGAAGGCAGTAAAATAAACCGTTGCGGTGAATATACTGCACTATTACCGAAAGTATAGCTTTGAACTTCCAGTCGCTCTCATCAAGCGTCTTTTTTTATTTTAAGGAGTTTGACTGATGAAAAAAATCGTATGTCTTATTTTGGTGTGTGGTGCTTTAGGGGCATGTTCTCAAGCTGGTCCGTTTATCACAAATTTATCCATTGGAACAAATGAAATCGTTGTGGAAAAATGTCAAGTAGAACACAATTTTATGACGGGTCTTATTCGTAATGTAGATTGTACCTCTCAAACCATTAAACGATAAAACCATTCCTTATTTTCGGGGCGGAATTTATCTTGACAATGATATGCTTTTTGAATACAGTTATTGTATAAAAAAAAGGATGAAAAAATGTATCAAGGTATTATGTTTCCGCAAATTGATCCGGTGGCATTTCAACTGGGTTGGATTATTATCAGATGGTATTCGTTGGCCTATATTTTCGGGTTGTTGTTGGCTTGGTTATTGGCCCGAAAAATGTCCCGTGTATCGCACAGTACTTTTACCGTTTTAAAAATAGATGATTTCTTGTTGTGGGCTACGATGGGCATTATTTTAGGCGGTCGTTTAGGGTATGTGTTATTTTATAATTTGGGCTATTATTTAGAATTTCCATTGCAAATTTTAGCTTTATGGCAAGGCGGTATGTCTTTTCACGGTGGGCTTATCGGTGTGATTGTTGCTACTTTATTATTTGCTTGGCGAAAGGGGATTTCTGCGTTTGCTATGGGGGATATTTTGGCGTGTGTGGCTCCGATAGGTTTGTTTTTGGGGCGTCTTGCTAATTTTGCCAATGGCGAATTATTTGGGCGGGTGTCGCATGCCGTTCCTTGGGTGATGATATTTCCAAACGGGGGTGAGGCACCACGTCATCCCAGTCAATTATATGAAGCCTTTGCCGAAGGGATTTTGTTGTTTGTGATTTTAAATGCGCTGTGGTGGGGGGTAGCAAAATATCGCAATCGGATTGGTTTTACAACGGCTTGGTTCTTTATATTGTATGGTATGTTCCGTTTCGTATTGGAATATTTCAGAGAACCCGACAGCCATTTAGGATTTATTTTGGGTGATTTATCTATGGGCCAATTGTTGTGTGTACCAATGATTTTGTTCGGTGTGTGGGTGTTGGTCAAGACATCGCCTCGGTCTAAATTGAAACGGTTAAAGGAGGAAGTATGACATCTCGTTCTTTTTCTTTTATGCAAAAAATCGGCAGATTATTAAAGTTGCGATTGGTTATCCCGTTATTACGATCTCAAAAACCACCTGAATATAAGGCCAAAGGTGTTGCTGTCGGATTGGCATGGGCGATGACCCCACTGGTCGGTATTCAAATGTGGTTGGTGTTTATGACGTGGGTGATATGGCAAAAGTTTTCGCCACAGGGATTTTCTTTAACGTTGGGGTTGGCATGGACATGGGTAACTAATGTATTTACAATGGTGCCGGTATACTATGTGTTTTATGTGACGGGTCAATTGATAATGGGGCATTTTGACTCTATCGGCGGGTATGACAGTTTACAAAGCATTATTTCCGAAACGTTTTTGGCCGAATATACATTTTTGGAACAATGGGGATTGTTTTTTAAATTGCTGGTAAAAGATTGGGGTCTGTCTATGGCGGTTGGATGCTTGCCGTGGGCAGTTGCAGGTTATATTGGCGGATACTATTTTACATTAGCGTTTGAAAAGGCCAGATTAAAAAGACGATTGGCCAAATTGGCTAAGAAAGGATTATTAGATGAAACAAGCAAATAATTTATTAACTTTATCCGGTATTGAGCATGGCTTTTGTAATGCGCTAGATACCAAGGATGTGAGCCATCCCGTTTTAATGACACAAGTGCATTCTGCGGATGTTATGGTATTGGAAAAGTCAACGGATACTATGCCAGAGGTTGATGCCTTCGTTACAAGTTGGCCCTATGTTAAATTAACTGTGAAAACGGCCGATTGTGCTCCGGTTTTGTTAGCAGACACTAAAAATATGGTAGTTGGTGCCGTTCATGCCGGTTGGAAAGGGGCCTTTCAGGGTGTGATAGAAAATACGATTTTAAAGATGTTGGAACAAGGGGCAGAGCTCAAATATATTCATGCAGCAATAGGGCCTTGCCTGCATAAAGATAGTTTTGAGGTATCTGAGGATTTTAAGGCCCTATTCCCACGGACAGAACACTGTTTCTTTGAGCAAAAAGACGGTAAAGAATACTTTGATTTTGTGGCTTATGTTATACATCGTGTTCGTCGTGCCGGAGTCAATTCTGTTGATGCAATAGATATTGATACGTACACATCCTCCGATTATTTCAGCTATCGCAGAGAACCTGAAAATCCGGGGCGTCAATATTCTTATATTCAAATTGTCAAATAAACGGATTTTTTTGTTTTTTGCGGTTGACTTTTGCTTTTGAACGGGGCATCATACTGGGTATGTTTTAACCTAACAAAAGGAATACGCTATGTATGATAATATAGAATTTATTGTGGCTTGTGGTGGCAGAAGTACACGTAATTATCCGCACTCAAAAGCTGTGGCTCATAAATCATTAATGCCGTTTGGTGATGTGCGTTTAATTGATATTGTTTTAAAAGATATCGTTGATATGGGCGCCAAACACATTACGCTTGTTTGTTCCAATGAAGAAGTGATTGAGGTCTTTAAGGATGCCTTAAAAACCGATACAAAGACAGAAGAAAAATTGCGTAATGCCGGCCGTACAGCCATTGCCGATGCTTTACGCTCCACATTCTTGCCCGATGATGTGGATTTGAAATTTGTGGTGCAATCTGAACCGCTGGGAACGGCTCATGTGTTGGGGTTGGCACACAGGGTGTCGCCTGACCGGCATGGAGTGTTAATTTTCCCCGATGATATTATTTTAAATACCGGAACAGGGGAATCCCATTTAAAAAAATTAGTAGATGAATTTTTGAAAAATGAAAAACAAATTTTGTTGACGGGCGTTAAAAAAGATGATGTCAGCAATAACTCTATCATTCAAGATGGCCGATTAATTGAAAAGCCCAAAAATCCGACCAGCTTTATCGGTGGATATTCACCCTATACATTTCCAAAAGAAGTTATGGATTTGGCGACGGCTAAAACGGATGAGTATGAAAAAACGGGCGTGTTGAATGCGTCTTCTGCCATTGCCGGCGAATGGATTTATACTGATTTAGTCAATGAGTTTTTGGATAATGCCGAGGCCAAAGGTATTCATTATGATTTAAGAATGTTCTTAAAAACGGACGAATATATGCTGATGGATACAGGGACGTTGCCGTTATACGAACAATGTCAATTGTATGCATTATTGAAACGGTCAAAATTTAAAGCCGACAATTTGGCTTATGTCAAAAAGCTGTTAGCTGAAATATAGAGAAAGACGGAGGGGAATCCTCCGTTTTTTATTGTCATATTTATATGCTTGAAATAATCACAAAAATTGGGTATATTTTAATAAAAACATAAGGAGAATTTTATGGTTCAGATAGCACCCAGTATTTTAAGTGCCGATTTTGCCAATTTGGGTAAAGATGTTAAAAAAGTATCCGATGCTGGTGCTGATTTAATCCATATTGATGTCATGGATGGGCATTTTGTGCCGAATTTGACTTTTGGGCCGGTGGTGGTAAAATCTATTCGTTCCTATACGGACAAAATATTTGATGTGCATTTGATGATGACGAATCCGGCCGATTTTATTGAACCGTTTGTGCATGCCGGTGCCGACATGATTACCATTCATTTGGAATGTGCCGATGAGATACCGACCTTAATTTCTATGATTAAAAAACATGGTAAAAAAGTGGGAATTTCCATAAAACCGTCAACAAAGGTCAGTGATATTATTCCATATTTACCCGATATTGATTTGGTGTTGGTGATGAGTGTGGAACCCGGCTTTGGCGGTCAGAGTTTTCAAAAAACAGCCCTGAATAAAATTGCCGAACTGAAAAATTTAATTGGGCGTAAGCCTGTCAAAATTTCGGTAGATGGTGGTATTAATGATATCACGGCTCCGGCATGTATTTTGGCAGGTGCCGATATTTTGGTAGCCGGCAGTTATGTGTTTGGGGCGCGCTCTTATAAACAAGCAATAGATAAATTAAAAGGATAACCCATGACAAAAATTATGATTGTGGAAGATGAAGCCGCTTTGGTAACATTGCTCAAATACAATTTGGAAAAACAAGGATACGAAACTATTTCGGTTATGGATGGGAAAGAAGTTATGAATACCGCCATGACGGAAAAACCGGATTTAATTTTGCTTGATTGGATGTTGCCGAACGTACAGGGCATTGATTTGTGCCGTGATATGCGCAAATCTTATGAATTGAGAAATATTCCGATTATTATGTTGACGGCTCGGGGAGAAGAAGCCGATAAAGTACGGGGCTTATCCTATGGGGCAGATGATTATATGACTAAGCCGTATTCCATTCCGGAATTAATGGCTCGGATTGTGGCACTGCTCAGACGCGTGCAACCCGAACAACGTCAAGAAAATTTATCATTTGAAGATTTGACAATGGATTTTGCTAAACGCCGAGTGATGCGGGGCGACCGACCTGTTCATTTGGGGCCGACCGAGTTCAGATTGCTTCAATACTTAATGGAAAAACCGGGGGTTGTATTATCTCGTGAAGCATTGTTGAAATTAGTCTGGGGTGGCTCTATTCATGTGGAACTCAGAACGGTTGATGTGCATATTCGCCGTCTACGCCGAGCATTGAATGAAGGGGGAGAACCCGATATTGTTCGCACCGTTCGCTCTGCCGGTTATGCGTTGGATAGTACCCCCAGTGATGAGGATGAATAATAAAAATGGAAACATCCCCAGTCCTCCAAGTCGTTACTAAAGATAATTTAAATAAAGAAAAAGAAGTACTTCCCCAGGAAAAAGAGGGGGGGGGACTTCAGATAAAAGTGATTCGTACCAGTTTTCTCCAGTTAGAAAAAAATCAAACTCACTCTTACTCTTTATACAGATAGTATTGAGCATTTCTTTTGGGGTGATATTAGGGGAAACACCCGGGGATTTAATATGGTTTATGTGGGGTGCTTCTTTAGGTGGCGGAATAACGTTTATTTTATTTTCTATCTTAAAAGAAGCGTGTTGGAAATTAAAAAAGACATTTACAATTCGCAATGTTATTGCCACTTATTTTGAGGTAATTTTTTTGATTATGTTTTTCTTAATTCACTTTTGTGGGTTTCATGCGGGTCATGCCGTGTTTTTACACTTTTTTTACCCGAATTATCCTGATTTATTGAATTTATTATGGTTGACACCTTTGGGTTTTGTCTCATATTACAGATTGGATGAACGGATATCAAAGCGTTCAAAAGGGGTAGAAACGCCTTCACTTTATTTACCATATAAAAACGTTGTAAAATTACATTTATTAATCTTTATTTTAGTGGCAATACATACCATAATGAATGTGGATTCTGTGTTTGTATATATATTTGTTTATATGTGGTTTTTTGTGCCAATAAAAGTTCTAAAAGATTGCGTGTTATTTATGCGACAAAAAGCGTGAGTAAATAATAAAAACGTACCACGGTTTAATAAAAAGGTGATAACCTCATGAAAAGTAAAAATATAGTGAAAAAATGCTTAAAAAAGATTTGGATCTTATGTGGCGTATTGTTTTTTTCTGAT
>JAFTHM010000045.1 GCA_017457425.1 Alphaproteobacteria bacterium | reverse complement strand
GCCATATCAATTAATGATTGTACCGCCTCAAAGGTTCGTTCGGTATATTTGGTCGCATACTCTAAAACCGATGCATCAACAGCGACACTTCTTTCTGAGAAAGCCTTACTTAACACGGCATAAATCAACTCATCATCCGGCGGTAAAATAGGCACTTTGGGACACATCATGATACGAGAGGATAAATCCGGCAACGCAAATTGCGGAATGTGGCTAGCTGTCATTAACAACCCGATATTTTGTTCCTTTGTCCAATTGAACAAATGAAAAAGCGCTTTTTCATTCGTCAGACGGTCAATATTTTCCACAACCAATTTATTCACCTCAGGCCACTCATTTTCGGACAATTCTGAGGCGTCTAAATGATACTCAGCAAACATATGCGATAAATGTGTTTTACCACATCCCTTTGGACCATACACCAATAAGGCATGTGATCCCCAATTCGGATAGCGGTCAATCCACAACACAGCCATGCTGTTGCATGGAGACACAACAAATCCTTGACGATCAAATGTTTGTCTATAAGGCAAATCCAATGTCAGCTGTTTAATTTCCATAAGGGATTATCCTTTATATATCACCGAAGATTCGTACCATTTCAAAGCCCGTCTGACCAACACGCCAACAACGGCAGCAACGGGTACAGCAACTAAAATACCAACAAATCCCAATAATACTCCGCCGGCTAACAAGGAAAAAATAATCCATACCGGATGAAGACCGACATTATCTCCAACCAACTTTGGCGTTAATACATAACTTTCCAAAATTTGGCCGATAATAAATACAACAGCTAATCCGATCCATAACCCCCATCCGGCCCCTTGGGATAAAGCAATTAAAATGCTGAGCACGACACCGCTTAAGAAACCAAAATAAGGGATAAAGGATAAAATACCGGATAAAATACCAATTAAAATACCTAAATCCAATCCAACAACAGACAATCCAATACCATAAAATACAGCCAACGCCAAACACACGGACACTTGCCCCCGAATAAATCCAGCCAATTTAATATTGATTTCACGCCAAATACTGGTCGTATCGGCCTTATATTTAGGTGGCACTAATCCTTTAATATTTTTAGACACGTCATTCCAATCCTTTAATACATAAAACAAAACTACCGGTGTAATTAACAACAACGATACAACATTAAATAAGGCTATACCACCGGAAATCACATTCAAAATACCAACGGCAATACTGTTGAGTGCATCAAATGCCGTTTGAGAAACCGCATCCGACAACTGCCCCATTTGTTCAGATGAAATTTTATGTTGTGTGTATGAAATAACAACCTTAATTTTATCCCAAACATAGGCCGTAATTGTCGGCAACTTAACAATAAAAGATAAAACTTGTGTTTGCAATATTGGAATCAATATCAAAAACAAGGTCAAAACGAATACGCAAAAACCAGATACAACTGTTCCTGAGGCCAATCCTCTGGACCATTTACGACGAGTCAGCTTATTCACCAAAGGATCTAAGAAATACGCCAAAACAAACGCTAAGATAAATGGTAGCAAAATGGAAGAAATTGCATAAAAGAACAATCCGATTAAACATAAAACACCCAATACAATTAACAATGGTTTATTCAGTTTCATTTTTATCCCCTTATTATTTTTTCCATACATACATATCGGACTGAGGCTCTAACATAAATCCGGCCGCCGCCATTTTATCCAAAGCCGTTTGAGTATTTTCAGAAAACGTTAATTCCGTAAAAACGCTATTTTTATACAACACTTTCACATCTGTCTTATCCACAAAGTTGAAAGCCTTTAACCGTTTTTCAATTGCATGCCATTCTGATAAACTTGACACATTAAACACAGCCGTAATCTTACCACCGGCAGCATCATGATTTAAATGATAGGCTTTTAATTGACGCACCAAATAATCCGCTGTTTTTTTCATAATATGCGTCATAACGGCGGGAATATTTGTTGCCCGTGATGAAACAGCAAAGGCAATATCACTGCCCGCTGACGGATTGGATGGATACCCGATTGTTTTAACCGTATAAACATTATTTGTTTTTGTAATATCAACAATTAATGCCATTTTAGCCCGATATTTTGCCCGCAGTGTATCCAATGCCGTATAATCTGTTCCATTCAAAACTTCTGGGGTAATTGACGCTTTATCAAACTCATCCCCATCCGGAATGATAAACGTATGTAAATTTGTTTCAGGAGGCGTTTGTTTTAATGACAAAAACAAAGGACTATCTTCTTCAAACACCTTAACCATTTCATTTTCCCGCACAATCGGAATAATAACCATCTTAGGAGGTTCTTTATCCAAAAACGGCACCCCACGTTCTGTTAAATAAGCGTTTATCTCTTTTGGTTTAAACTGCACCGTTACATCTGCCATATATCGCACCGGTGTATTTTTTTCGTTTGCTACCGACACGCCTGCAACCAACGCCGAAATTTCATCAGGCGTTATCACCACTCCATTTTCGGGAGTCTTAATCGGTTCTGGCTGCACTTCTCCGGACGGCACGCCCTCCCCAACAGTCTCTTGAGGGGATTCTTGTGCTTCTTCAGGTGGTTTTGACATATCAATTTGAACAACAAATTTATCATCCAATCCAATTTTTTCAATTAATTTAGGAAATGCCTGCAAGACAGCATCGGTCAAAGCCCGTTCTTTTGCACGAACGGCATTTTCGGCCTCAACATTAACGGCAATACCGGATACATCATACAAACCGGCATAAACCGGCAACGTTAATAAGCATCCGATGGTTCCTAAAATAATCTTTTTCATTTTACTCTTGACCTTTTTTATTAAACTTTAGATAATATACTGCCAATATGGATAAAGAGCAACAAAAAAATATAAAGGATAACGAAAAATGGATTATAATGCAGATAACGTTTTTGCCAAAATTTTACGAGGCGAAATTCCGTGTAATAAAATTTATGAAGATGACCATGCTTTGGCTTTTTATGACATTAATCCGAAAGCCAAAATTCATGCTTTGGTTATCTGTAAAGCCCTCTTAACCGATTATTCGGATTTCATCAATCATGCCGACGAACATGAAATAACCGGTTTTATGCGCGCCATATACAAAACTATTGAAATTTTAGGGGTTGAAGAAGACGGCTATCGTTTGGTATTTAACAAGGGAAATAATGGCGGACAAGAAGTCCCTCACTTGCATGCCCATATCTTAGGCGGCGAAAAATTATCCACAAATTTATAAACCAAATAAAAAATTCAGAGGGGATTTTTGTCCCCTCCTTTTTTTGTTATTTCTTGTTCTTTTTCAAACATAAAACATGATATTTTCCATCTATCACATCCACCCCATGTGTATCATGGGTAAATCCGGGGAATCGGCTGTCAAATTGTTCTAATGCTTTTAAGTATCTTAAACCGGCACTATTTTCATGTCCGACATTTTCCCCCGGCATTAACATCGGAATTCCCGGCGGATAAGGAACCACGCCAGTGGCTACCGTACGAGAGGCCATTTTATCCAGTGTTAACAATTCCACATTATTTAACACCAACTGCTCATAGGCCTCTACCGGTGTCATATCCGGATGAGGTAATTCGGAAAAAGCATCCGCCATTGCTTTCGTGGTTTGCAATTGCTTCATGGACTGATACATCTCATCACACAAATCTTTTAATCCCATTCCCCGATAACGTTCCGGCCAATTTTGGCGAATATCGGGCAACGTGGTAAATAACGGAGCATTTGTGTCATAATCATGTTTAAATTCAAATAACGCATTTAACAATGTTCCCCACTTGCCACGTGTAATACCGATAGAAAACAACAATAATACCGTAAAGTCAGTTGTTTTTTCCACAACAATCCCTTTGGCATCTAAATAGGCACTTAAAACAGCGGCCGGAATTCCGGTATCGGCCAATGTTCCATCTAATTGCATCCCAGGGGTTGTAATAGACACCTTAATCGGATCCAACATACAATACCCCTCCTCAATCTCACCAAATCCATGCCAAGGGTCATTTGGTTTTAAAACCCAGCAGTCGGGATCGGTCATCAATTGCGTGCTATCCGCTTCAAAAAAAGGTACTTTTTTACCTGTTTTTTTACTGATAACAGAATCCGGTTGCCATACATTAAAGAACCAATCGTGCTTGGCGGTAAATTCTCGGTTTAATCGCCCGACTGTTTGCCGGAAAGAAACGGCCTCTTTTATCGCATCTTCGGTCAACGATATGCCCACTTTATCCATCATAGCCACAGACACATCATTTGACGCAATAATCGGATAAAACGGAGATGTTGACGCATGCATCATAAAGGCTTCATTAAAGCGCATATGGTCAATAGGATTTTTACCATCTCGGATATGTATCATAGAGGCTTGAGAAAAGGCGGCCAATAATTTATGAGTTGATTGTGTGGCAAAAATTGTTGGCCCGCTCTTGTCATAGTCTTTTGCCTCACCATACATCGCAAAACGGTCTTGGTAAATTGGATTAAATCTGGCATATCCATACCAAGCTTCATCAAAATGTAATCTATCCACAGAAGGACCTATTAACTCCGATACCCGCCTGACATTATAACACAAACCATCATAGGTTGAATTGGTAATCGTGGCATGCACGGGCTTTGAATTAATTTTTTTGGTTATCAGTGGATTATCGGTCAATGTCTTTTGAATCGCTTTTGGTGTTAATCTTTCAGGAGGAATGGGGCCGATAATACCATATCGGTTGCGTGTCGGGATTAAATAAGTCGGCACCGCCCCGCTCATTGTCATAGCATGCTCAACCGATTTATGACAATTTCTATCGCATAAAGCCACTTGATTGCGTGTTAAAGACGACATTAATACGATTCTGTTTGACGTTGATGTCCCATTTGTAACATGATAACTGCGATCTGCCCCAAACACATGGGCCATATATTTTTCGCTGTCGCCGATGGGACCGGAGTGGTCTAATAACGATCCAAGTTCACCAACGGAAATGGATAAATCTGACCGAAAAACGGGTTCTTTAAAATAATCAAAAAAGGCTCGTCCGGCAGCGGATTTTAAAAAAGCAGTCCCCCCCGTATGCCCCGGCGTATGCCAAGAATATTCATGCACTTTAGAAAAATCCATTAATGCTCGAAACATCGGCGGTAAAATATAACTACGGTATATATTTGTTGCAGCAATAATCCGACCGGCAATAAAATCCGGTGTATCTTCCAAAATCCAGATAAAATCACTGACTTTATTTAAAATATCTGTTTCAATAGCCGATGCCTTGGTTCTATTGGTCATCAAAAAAACGGGAATATCGGTATTATGTTTTCTTAAATCAGATAACAACTCAGCTATATCCGTCCGATATCCATTTTGCGTATCGTCATAATTTAACAAAATACATTGTATGGTTGGATCAGATACAATTAATGCGCGTGCATCTTCGGTATAATCTGACCGCACCACTTGTACATCTTGTTTTTCCAACTGCTGAACTAAATTGTCCACAGCCCGACAAACAGCTCCGCTTTGTTCATCACAATCATATACCAATAAAATTTTTATCCCAAAAGAATTTGAATATGTCATTTTCCCTCCTTATTATTCTGCAATTAATTCTGATGCCGGGGAAGAAATGCCTTGAATATGTTCACGTGGGTGAATTGTTTGACGATGACGTCCGACAGAAATCCAAAACATTGCGACCAATGCTCCAATGGTCATTACCAACGTTAACGTCCGAACCCATGAGGGTACGAAACCTCCGACCTTGGCATGATTTTCGGCGATATCCAATTTACGGTTAACGGCCATTTCATAAAAAATGATCGTAGCAACGGCAAACATCAACGCCCATCTGGTTTGATTGCCATCTGACCCAATCATGGCAACCATGCTGTAAATAGCCGCCGTTAATCCCACAAATGTATAAAAAATACG
This sequence comes from Alphaproteobacteria bacterium, assembly GCA_017457425.1. Classification (GTDB taxonomy): domain Bacteria; phylum Pseudomonadota; class Alphaproteobacteria; order CAAHEQ01; family UBA3637; genus UBA7488. The sequence continues at coordinate 1,101 of JAFTHM010000045.1, read as the reverse complement.
TTGGCGAGATGGCATTTTATTGCGTCCCAAAATTTTCAATGCAACCGACGAATACAAATAAGGCAATAACGTCATAATCACGGCAATGGAAGCTATTTTACCAAATTGTTCCGATGCTGTCGGCGACATGGTTGCCAAAACCTGAACCGTCATAATACCGGCAACAATGGCCAAACCGGCAGATGGTACCCCTTTATCGTTAGTACGAGCAAATACATTGCCAAACAACCCATCATTGGCGGCGGCTTGTGCCGTTTGACCGGTGAGCAATGTCCAACCGGCTAAGGACCCTAAACATCCGATAGCGGCACACAAAGCAACTATTTTTCCGGCGGTATCACCCAAGGCCACACTAACGGCTTGAGAAAACGGTGCATTGGAAACAATTAACTCTTTGCTGGGAATAATTCCCATAACGGCCGAAGAACTGAGCACATAACAAATGGCGGCAATAATCACACCCGCCACCGTTGCAATCGGAACATTACGGGTTGGATTTTTAACAACGGCTTGAGAAACCGATGCCGTTTCCACACCGATAAAAGCCCATAATGTAAAGTTTAAGGTCATACCGATGGCGGAAATATCGCTGTCCCCCGATACATTCCAACCGGCCATATAGGTATCGGCATTAAACCAAAACCATCCGAATAACGCCATACCGATAATTGGAAACAAAGCAAACATCGTGGTAAAACTTTGTACACGTCCAACGGTTTTTGGCCCCAAAATATGGGCATAAGTGAACAACCAAATAATACCAATTTGTGCCAAAGCCGATACCAGAGGGTCTTTTAATGACGGGAAAAACATCGTTAAATATCCAACTCCGGCAACAGCTAACCCAACATTTCCGACAACATTAGCCAACCAATAGACTAAATTTGTTTGATATCCCATATAATCACCAAAGGCATTTTTGGCATATCCATAGGGTCCCCCTGCAACTGATTGAATTTGGGCCAATTTAGAAAATACCAGTGCTAAAGCTATCGCTCCCACCAAAGTAATCATCCACCCCCAAATGGCAATAGAACCAATAGCCGCCAAATTGGCTGGCAACATAAAAACACCGGACCCCATCATATTTCCGGCGACCAT
>JAFTHM010000001.1 GCA_017457425.1 Alphaproteobacteria bacterium | reverse complement strand
GAAGCGGTCATTAATTACTTTGTTAAAGGCGTTCCGGTTGAAGAAACGATTCTTAATTGCAATGAGTTGATCAAGTTTCAAAAAATCGTTAAAGTGTCATCCGGTTATGAGTATGCGTTGCATGGGATTAAAAAACTGAATGACCGAACGTTGCGGGTTTTTGCTAGTAAAGATTTATTGGATGGCGGGGTTTATAAAGTTAAGAAAGGAGGTAATCCGGAAAAATTCGCGGACACGTCAACAAATTGTTTCATTATCAATGATGATGTGAAAAATATGGGGGTTCCTGAAAAATTAGATAGAGATTTTTATTTAAATATGGCAAAAAGAAGAATAAGCCAATTCATGGGCGATTTATAAAAAGGAGATTAAATGTTGATAAATAAATTTCATAATGAGAATTGTTTTGAAACAATGGGGAAAATGAATGACAATATGATTGATGTTGTATTAACATCTCCATTTTACAACACAAATATTAAAGCTGGGAAAAGAAAAACACTGTTAAACACTCAATCTAAACGGGGTCATTATGATTACGTTAGATATGACATTCATTGTGATGTGATGAGTAATGATGAATATTGTGAGTTTACAATAAAATTATTCAAAGAATACAATCGTATTTTAAAAAAGAATGGGTGTGTTTTATACAACATTTCTTATGGTAACGAAAATACAGAGGGAATGTTTAGAGCTTTAAATTCGATCATAACACAAACAGATTTCACGGTTGCTGATTGTATTATCTGGAAAAAGTCGAATGCATTACCTAATAATTGTAGTTCTAACAGATTGACACGATTGACTGAATTTGTATTTGTATTTTGCAGAAAGGATGAACTCAAAACGTTCCACAGTAATAAAAAAATTGTATCGGTTAGAAAGACTGGTCAAAAAATGTATGAAAACATATACAACATTGTTGAAGCTAAAAATAATGATGGCCCATGTCCTTTTAATAAAGCAACTTATTCAAGTGAATTGTGTGAGAAATTGCTAAAAATATACGCTCCAATTAATCAAGATACGATTGTTTATGATAGTTTCATGGGGAGTGGAACAACCGCGGTGGCGTGTGCAAAATTAGGTTTAAAATTCATTGGTAGTGAGATAAGCGAAAGTCAATGTGTTTATTCGGAAAACAGATTAAAACAAGTATTGTAAAAGGAGATAACATGGTTTTTTTCAGAGGTTACGTTAAAACAAAAAATAAAAGATGTTTGGGGAAATTCAAAGATGTTGAGAATTTAAACAGTTATGAAGATGTTAAGGGGTTTGAGGAATTTGCGGGGGTTTTGAATGGCGAATCAATTTTATTAGATTTTGACGATTCGGCCCAGGCACAAACGGCTTTTACAATAGTTAAGGATTTACAGTTAAAGTGTCGGGTATATCAAACAACACGTGGTTATCATATTATGTTTAAAAATCACACTGTCATAAAGTGTGGAACGGGTGTTAAATTGGCGTGTGGTTTAATGGCGGATGTGAAAGTTGGAAGGAATGCCTATTCAATTTTAAAATTTGCCGGTAAAGAGCGAGAAGTTTTATATGATTCCGGTGATTATCAGGAAGTGCCAAAGTTTTTCATTCCGGTTAGATCAAACGCCGATTTTCTGAATATGAAAAACGGCGAAGGAAGAAACCAAAAGTTATTCACATACATTTTGACCTTGCAAAGAAACGGTTTCAGCGTTGACGAGTCAAGAGAATGTCTGGAAATAATCAATAAATATGTGTTGGCTGAACCGTTGAAAAAATCAGAGCTTAACACGATCATGAGGGATGACGCATTTAAAAAACAGTCATTCTTTGGCGGTGCAACCGGTAAAACATTTTTATTTGATGAATTTGCCGAGTTCATCAAAAACAACGCTCATATTGTGAAAATCAACAAACAGCTGCATATTTACCAGGACGGTATTTATGTTGAAGGACGGGAAAAAATCGAATCGGAAATGATCCGGCATATTCCAAACTTAAACCGGGCCAAACGGACGGAAGTTTTGGATTATTTAAACATCTTGATTTGTGATAGTGTGAACTTGTCGCCAGCCAATTACATAGCGTTTAAAAATGGCATTTATGACGTTGTTAAAGATGAATTGTTGCCATTCTCGGATAAATTCATTATAACGAATAAAATCAACTTTAATTATAATCCCGCTGCTAAATCCGAGCTGGTTGAAAACACATTAAATAAACTTGCTTGTCATGATCAGACGATTCGCAACTTGCTTGAAGAAGCAATCGGATATTGCTTTTTTAGAAGGAATGAGCTGGGTAAATCGTTTATGTTGACCGGTAACAAGTCAAACGGTAAGTCAACGTTCCTGGACATGGTTAAAACGGTTCTAGGTGATGATAACATAACATCTCTTGACTTGTCGGAACTCAACGAGAAATTCCAAAATGCCGAGTTGTTTGGCAAACTGGCCAATATTGGTGATGATATTGGTGATGAGTTTATCGGTAATTCGGCGGTATTCAAAAAACTTGTAACCGGCGATAGAATCCAGGTTCAGCGGAAAGGTGAGCGGCCGTTTGATTTCAATAACTATGCCAAGTTGTTATTCTCAGCCAATGACATTCCAAGAATTAAGGATAAAACCGGGGCCGTTCAACGCCGACTCGTGATTATTCCGTTTAATGCCACATTCTCAAAGGATGATCCGGATTACCGGCCATATATTAAATATGAATTGAGGGAGCCGGAAAATATTGAATACCTCATTCTTTTAGGTATTCAGGGATTAAAACGGGTCTTGGAAAATCAAGAGTTCAGCGAATCGGCAATCGTTCAAAAAGAGCTTGAAGAATATGAAGAAAGCAACAATCCGTTGATTGGATTCTTCAAAGAATATGAGGATTTGGTTGTTGAAAATCAAACGACAACATCCGTTTATATGAAATATACTGAATTCTGTTTGACAAACAACTGTCAACCAATGTCTAAGATTGAGTTTTCAAAACAAGTTAAACGGCGTTTTGATCTGGAAGTTAAGCCAAAATCCGTTGACGGTAAGGTTCAAAGGGTATTTGTAAAGAAATAATGTTTTAGAGTTAGAGTGAAAACCTCTAACTCTTTCTTTATAAATGCTTAATAATCTAAATTTTTTTAGATTTTATCTAAAAATCTATTGACATTTATTACCAAAAGAGTTATTCTATAATTATAGAAAGGGATGATGATCAGCCCTTAATGAAGAAAAGGAACAGTAAGATGAAAAATGTATTTGGTTTTAAATTTGTAAGAAATGAAGATGATTGTGAAGTTTATGAATCAGGCCATGACTGGGTTGCTTTTTTATTTCACGATAATACACTTGTTGTAAGTGGCAAAGGCGAGGATGATTATAAAAAAGTCAAATGTGAATCAAGAAGTCAAGCCCTCGGCATTTTAGATAATAGCCCTAGCCACATTTTATGTTATTTATAAGAAAAGGAAACAAACAATGAAAGACAGATTGACAATTTCAGAAACATTACAATCACATCAAACAGACGATTTTATCAAAAGTCTTTGGTATGATTGGTTTTGCAGTGATAAAGCCTTATTGAATAAAGGCCGGTCACTATTAAAAAAATTAAAAGCTATTAGCAAATCAAATAAATTTGATACTGAAAAAACTTATGTGTTTTTCAAGAACTGTTGCCCTATGAATGGAAATTTATATGATCAATTTAAAATTTGCGATATTGAAACTGGTGATGTTCTTTATTGCATAACTCCAAAAAGTGGACATGCTTTTATGAATGGTAAAGGTGATGTTTGGGGTAAAGAAAATGATTTTATGGAACCTTTATTTGTTGGTTCTTGGAAAGAAATTAAAGAATGGTTTTTAAAGTAGGATTGTGAGATTACCCTCACAATCCTTTTTTTTTCTCTTTAAATATCAAATAATTATAAAATAATCTAAAAATATTTAGAAAAAATCTAAAAAAGTTATTGACATTATCAAAAAAAGAGATTATAAGACTAATATACCAGGTGGGGTATGTAGTTATGAAAGGAAAAAACATCATGATCAGATTCATTTTATTAAACATTTTATTTGCGTTGGCTTATTTGTGGGCCGTTGAAAACAACCGTTATATTTGTGCTTTGATGTGGTTCGTGGTTCCATTTGTTGATATATTTTTGTATTGGTTATTGATTGAAAGAAAGGAGATTAAAAATGACAGATACTAAAAATTTCATGAAACAAAATAAAATTCATCCGGTTGTTGGAGTTAAATATCCAATTTTGAACGGTGACAATAGTATTTTAGCACTTGAAGGTGTTGATCCAAAAGCATTTTCACCGATTACATATTATTATAAAAATCCCGGATATGACATTAATGAAAACGATTTGGTATTAACGATTGTCAATAATGATTTTAGGATTGCTAAGGTGTATGAAGTGGTTGATGACAATATTGCCAATATGGAAAAAGTCAACATTGCTACAAAATCAATTCTTGGAACCGTTGATTTATCATGCAAGATTCAAGAATACAAAGACAAACAACGCCAAGTTTATTTACAAAATAAAATTGAAGAAATGAAACGGCAATTTGAAGCCGCAAAAATGCTTGAGTTGTTAGCTGGTTCAGATCCGGAAGCCGCTAAATTAATTGATGAGTATAAAATATTAACAAAAAGGATTGGAGGTTAAAAATGTCAAACGAATCAGTAAGATTAATAACCAAAGCTCAATTAGATGAGTATAAAAAACTGGAAACAGAAAATGAAGAACTTAAAAATTTGCTAAAAAGATGTAAACCAATGGTTGGTTTTTGTGATTGTCTTTCCCCTGCTGAATTTGATGAAAAGCGAAATGTTTTAACCAAAATTGATGAGGTTTTAAAATGATTATCTATCTCATACTTGGTCTTGTTGTGTTTATAGCATTAACGTTATTGAACAATGAATTTAAGAAATACGTGATTGAAAAACCGTTTATGTGGTTTGGTTGGGTTGTTTCAATTTGGCCTTTATTTTTGTTCGCTGTCGTTTATGATGTGTTTAATAAAAGGGGGTTGAGATGAGTAAAGAAAACAATAATCCTGTAATTAGAAATATTAGTTGGTGGAAACGCCGCCAATTAAAGAAATGTTTAAATTCGTGTAGATACTTTAACGTTTCAAACAAGTTTAATTCTGAAAACGAAATGTTAAAAGAACAAGTGAAAATTGCGACTGAAGCACTTAAAGCCATAAATAATGGTTGTGATATGATGGAATATAACAGACACACGTATACACTCCCATTAGGTGCGTTAGCTGCGATTAAAGATGTTGAATATAAATTTACTGGAAAAAGTGATTATGAACGTTTACTTGAAAGGTTAGGGGAATGATTAAAAAACTACTTTGTAAACTTGGTTTTCACAATTTCGTAAAATACATTTGTTTTTTTGGCGAAACGGTTGAAGATAAACACCCCGATGGTTTTACTTATGTTCATTATAAACACGGTTCAATGTCCACTTGTGTATGTAGTAGATGTTGTAAAAAGGGAAATGACTATGAAGCAAAAAGAACAGAATGGGTTGCGTGCCTTTATCGTGAAGACGCAAAGGCTGCGATTGAGAAAATAGAAAGAGATGGTTGTTTTAGAGGGGAAACAGGAAAATGGTCAACATTGAAGATTTAATACCTTTTATGAAAAAAGGATGGGTTGCTATGGATAAAAATGGTTCTTGGATTTGGTGTTCAAAAAAACCAACAAAGAGCGGTTGTTGTTGGTTTTGTTCACCTTGGGGCATTTGTTTAAGTCATTCTTTCAACATAGCACCGGTTGAAGATTGGAAAAAGAGCTTGAGAAAGGTTGAATAATGTATCAAGTGATCGTGAAGGGTGAAGTTGTGAAAGAGTATCCAGATAAATATAGATGTTATATCTACTGCCACACACGTGGATATATTATGTCTGGGAAGGGGTATTATTTTCTTGTTGGTGCTACCATTTTAGAAAATACCCAAAATGGAGCAAAATCTAAAATGAAAGGAATGAGAAATGAAAATATTTAATTTAATTATAACAACAAAAAAGGCCCAAGATGATTTTATTTTGGCTTGTATGGATAGATTGGATAAACTTAATAAACTAATGGGCCACGCTACAATTAACCCCGTTATTCATAGTTTAAAAGAGTTGAGAAAGAACACCTGGGATGTTGACCGTGTGGATCAGGCGATTAAATGGTTAGAGGATAATTTTGAGGTTAAGAAATGAAACTAAATAAGCAAAAAATAAAAAAGTTAGAATTGTTTGGAGTTGATACCGTTGTAAAAGATGAAGAATCTTTTATTGATTGTATCAACCGGTCTATTACTTCAATTGCAAGAGGGCAATCTTTTCATAAAGATGTTAATATTTTGGGTGAACAATGGGGCTTAGAAAATTTACAAAAACTTATTGATTGTATTGATTATAAAAGGGATGTGAAATGAATGATACACATATAACAAAAGAGTTAGACCGGGTTTTCACTGAGTTTTTAAAGTTGTTTGATGATGAACATAAAACCATTCTTAAAAATAAAGCATATTTTGCCGGCGGCTGCATTTATTCGTTAGCAAATTTTAACATACCTAATGATTATGATATTTTTCTTAGAGATGATGAGGATTTAGAAGTTTTTAAGAACCTTCCATTTTGGAAATGTCAAACTGAATACGCTTTATCTTATGGTAAATATCAATTAATCACAAAATACTTTGGTGATCCGGATGATTGTGTTGGACAGTTTGATTTTAAACATAATATGTTTTATTACGTTCCGTTTTCAAATGAAGTAAAAAAGGTTTGTGAGGACTTTGATTATTTAACTTGTGGTTGGTTGATTTTAAACGAAAATAGAGCGAGAGATTTGGAAGGGGTATATTTAAGGGTTAAAAAATTTAAAGAGCGGGGTTTTATTGTTCCATCCGATTTAAAAGATAAGATTTAAAAAAAGACAACACGAAAGAAAGTTAAAAAATATAAGAGAAGTAGAAGAACTTATAATAAAAATTATTATTAAGGTTAGATAAAATGGCGAATAGAACAAGAAAACTAATAGATATTAACACTCTTAAAATATATCCAAGCGTTACCGATTGTGCCAAAACGTTAAATGTGAGTAAACCCTCTATTTGTCAAGCAATCGTTCTTGGCACCAAAGTAAAAGGGGTAAGGCTTGAATATCTTTCTGAGTGGTTACATTGGACTAGCGAGGAAAAAGAAAAGGCTTGTCATTGGCCGAATGTGGGGTTTTATTAAGGTTAGAAAAAAGACCAACCGCAAACGCCAGTTAGTCTTTTATTCCATTTTTATATTCGACAAAAATAAAGAATGTGGGTAACAAATACATACAATGAATAATAAATATCCATTAACATTTATAAAACGAAAGGAATTGAATGTCAACATATTATTTATACTGGTATTCAGATGAAAGTTATGGCCTAAGTCATTTTTTCAATCTGAATGAAGTTAAAGAGTTTATCAGTCATGAAAGAATTAAAAATTATGCGTTAATCAAAGGGGATTTAATTGAAATGAAGGGAGTTGATCATGGAAAATTACATTGAGGATATTGGCGTTTGGGTTGTACTTCTTACAATCTGTTTTCTTGCCGGTTTTATTAGTGCCTGGTTAGGCGTTGGTGTTGCTATTGATATGGCCCAAACGTTTAAAGTTACCGATTTCTTTCTTTTAAAATAACAGATATAATTTTATCCCAGCGTTGACGGTCAACATTTGACCATTTGTGTTTTATGATCAGTTTCCGCTGCAATTTGGCACAAATTCGCCTGGCTTTGAGTTCTCGTTGGGTTGTCATAGAAAAATTTTATAATGAGGGGAAATATTATGCAAGAAAAAATTTATTATTGGGAGCGAAAAGTTGCACAAGCAAGAATTAAAAAATTCTCGGATTTATTCAACGTGCATAAATATAAATTCAATCAATCCATGGAGTTAATTAAAAAGAATTCAAGTCTTGAAAACCTGGCCGAACTATACCGCTGCATTTGTACGATTAAATTTTTGCCGGTTAAATTTAAGGATAACATGCCAGGGTTTCATACGTTTTGCGAGGAATATAAAATTTACAGTAAAGTTAAATTTAAAAGAATAATAGCAAAAGATTTATAACAATTAAAAAAGACGTTGTTAAAACGTCTTTTTTAATACTGAACTGAACGGACTTCCCTATGAATATATACTATTTATATGCCTTGAAATTATTATATCAGAATATTAATTGATGTGCAATATAAACAAATTTTTTGCACATATTGACCGTTTTTCACTAAAATTTGCAATTTTTATGCAAAAATAACGCCTTTTTTTATTCTATTGCTAATATAATCACTTGATTGTTTTCAACAGTATAAACAATTTTAAATTTGCCGCTTACTAAAAACTTGTATTCCGTTTGACGGTATCGGGCCCCTCGGTTTGGAAATACTGACAAACTCATCATGCTGCTAATGAGATTGTCTTTGACCTTTTTGGCGTTGGCTGGATGATTTAAGATGATCCAGTTGTATATACTTTCAAGGTGTATTTCCGCTCTTTCACTTAATACAACCTCATAGCTCATATTTTTCATCCAGCTTTTTAACAACCTCTTTTAACGGTGTGGTTTTTCCATTGTTCTTGAGTTGTGTGATTTCAGATTGCAACACTTTAATGTATAGTTTCATATCGTTGTTTTCTCTTTGAAGTTCTTCATACATTTCATGTGATAACATGACTAAATACTCCCTTCCCTGTTTGGTTATGAATAGTGGGCCGTCCTCTAAAACCATTTTTGAAACCGCTGATGTATTTCTTAATTCAGATAGCGGGATGATCTTCATTTTGACACCGCCTTTTGCATTTTTTATTATAGTATAACATATTGATTTTGCACATAATAATGCTCATTATACGATTCGCTTTAATGTGCATTTTTCTTTATGTTTACCTTAACACTTGAACGCTAAACTTAACACTTGCTTTACACCTAAGTGTTAAGGCTTTACTTATTGAAATATAAAGGTTTTTGAGGAAAACTTAACACTTAACACTTTACTATATTTCTTTTATGTTTTTTATATATTATATTAATATACTTATTACTATATATGTAATATATATAAAATATAATAAATATATAGGATTTAAGTGTTAAAGTGTTAAGTTGTTGATTTTATTAGCTTTTTAAAAAAGTCATCTGTTAAGAAGTGTTAAGTCATTGATTTTATTACATTTCATCTGTTAAGGTGCTTTTTTTGTTTGACTTGAGGTGTTTTTTGCTCTATTTATGTTATGAAAGGTTAATCAAAAATGAAAAATAGTGATTTACGTTCCGTCTTTGAATTTTTAAAGGAAATTAGGAAAATCCTTGATTTCTAGTATCTTTTTTAGATATTTCTTTACGATATGTATCTGATTTTTATGATATAATTGTAAATAAGTAAATATTAAAAAAGGGCGTGAAACTTCATTTGAACATTCAACTTTTAGAATTAACACAATTAACCCCTTATGAAAAAAACCCACGAAACAATGAAAAGGCCGTTGATAAAGTGGCCGAATCTATCAAACATTTTGGTTTTAAAGTTCCCATTGTAATTGATAAAAACAATGTAATTGTTGCTGGTCATACTCGATATAAGGCTGCTGAACAACTCAAACTTACAAAAGTGCCGTGTATCGTTGCTGATGATCTGACGGATGAACAGGTCAAGGCGTATCGCCTGGCCGATAACAAAGTTGCTGAGTTTAGCGAATGGGATTTTGATTTGTTACAAGAGGAATTAGAGGAATTATCTAATATTGATTTGGGTTTGTTCGGGTTTGATGAATTGGAAAAAGAGATTGAAACCGATCCGTCTGAAGATAATTATGAGGTTGAATTACCTGAAGAACCAAAGGCCAAACTTGGTGATGTTTATAAATTAGGCAATCACCGCTTGATGTGTGGGGATTCCACGAGTGTTACGGATGTTGAAAAACTTATGAATGGCATTGCTGCTGATCTTGTGGTTACTGATCCGCCTTACAATATGAATTATCAAGGGGCTGGTAATTCAAAAGATAGAGCCGGTAAAAAGATTAAAAATGACAATATGCCAGATGAAGAATTTGAGCGTTTCCTGGTTGATGTTTATAAAAATATGTTCTTATTCTTGAAAGACGAAGCCTCTTTTTATGTATTTTATAAAGAGCTTGGTAAAGGTGTATTTATCACATCTCTTGAAAAAGCGGGTTTAACATTCAAGCAAGAATTGATCTGGCTTAAAAATCAACTGGTCATTGGCGGGAGCAAGTATCAGAACATTTATGAGCCTTGTTTATTCGGTTGCAAAGGGAAGCGGGTTGGCAATTGGCACGGTGGTCGAACTCAAACGAGTGTTGTTGAACAATATGATTTAATGGATGAGTTTGAGTTAAGAGACGCCATTAAAAAGCTGGTTGATTCGCTTGGCCCAGATGTGGTGAGGTTTGACAAGCCGTTGAAGAACGATTTACACCCGACTATGAAGCCTATTAAACTGTTATCTCATTTCATTAAAAACAGTTCTCAAAGAAATGAAGTTGTGCTTGATGTGTTTGGTGGTTCCGGTTCAACTCTTATAGCGTGTGAACAATTAAATAGAACGTGTTACATGATGGAGTTTGACCCTAAATTCGTTGATGTGATTATTGACCGCTGGGAAACTCTAACCGGCCAAAAGGCTGAATTAATTAAAGATTGATTTATTTTGAATTTGGTGCTAAATGATTAATAGTGTTTGTGAAAGGATTAACAAATGGCAAGAGTTAAACGAGAAGAAAAACGCACTTATTGGACTGAAGGTGAAGGTCTGCTTGAAATTAAAAAGTGGATTGAAGACGGTCTTTATGATAAGCAAATTGCAAAAAATATGGGTATCGCTCACAAAACATTCATTGAGTGGAAAGACAAATATGAAACATTCAGGACAACGGTTGAAAAATCACGTGGGGTTGCCTGCCTTGAACTGATTAACGCAACGTTTAAAGCGGCCAAGGGTTATTATGTTACGGAACAAGTTTTAGACAATAAAGGCACGGCCAGAAGGGTTAGAAAGTGGATTCCGGCCAACACATCCGCTCAGATTTTCTTACTTAAAAACTGGTTACCGGATGATTACAAAGATAAGCGTGATATGAGTTTTGATGGTAAATTGCCTGTTGTGTTGAGCGGTGATGATGAAATTAAAGACTAACACGAAGTATTTACCGGATTTAGTCGGTAAAGGTTATCGCGACTTTTGGCGTTTCAAAGGTCGCTATCGTGTTTGTAAAGGTAGCCGTGCCAGTAAGAAATCAAAAACAACCGGTCTTTATTACATAACAAAACTTATTCAACACCCTGAAGCCAATTTACTTGTAATTCGTAAGACTGAACGCACACTCAAAGATTCTTGTTATAAAGAGCTTAAATGGGCCATGCAACGGTTAGGTGTTGAGCATTTGTGGAAGTGTAACACGAACCCGCTTGAAATGACTTATATTCCAACCGGTCAAAAAATTCTATTCCGGGGCCTTGATGATCCGCTGAAAGTTACATCTATAACCGTGGATGTTGGTCATCTTTGCTGGTGTTGGATTGAAGAAGCGTATGAAATCACAAAAGAAGAAGATTTTAATATGCTTGACGAGTCTATCCGTGGTCAAATTAGTGAAAGTCTATGGAAGCAGGTGACGCTCACGTTTAACCCCTGGACTGATAAGCATTGGATTAAAAAGCGGTTCTTTGATGTTGAAAGTCCGGAAATACTGGCCAAGACAACAAATTATATGTGTAATGAATGGTTGGATGAAGCCGATTTAAAAATGTTTGAGGAAATGCGGATCAACAGGCCGAAGCGTTACCGTGTAGCTGGTTTGGGTGAGTGGGGTATCGTTGAGGGCCTTGTTTATGAGAACTGGGAAGAAAAAGATTTCAACATTCAAGCCGTATCTAATCGCCCAGGTGTTAAATCGGCCTTTGGTCTTGACTTTGGTTATACAAATGACCCATCCGCTTTATTTTGTGGCTTAATCGACACTGAAGCCAAAGAAATCTATGTGTTTGATGAAATGTATCAAAAGGCAATGTCTAATGAAATGATTTATGACGAGATTTTAAAAATGGGATTTGCCAAAGAGAAGATCACCGCTGATAGTGCCGAGCCAAAGAGCATTGACAGGTTGTATGATTTAGGTTTAAGTCGGATTCGCAAGGCCAGAAAAGGCAAGGATAGCATTTTAAACGGTATTGATTACATACAGGATTTCAAAATCATAATTCATCCTCGGTGCGTTAATTTCATTACGGAAATATCAAACTATACCTGGGATGAGGACAAGTTCGGAACAAAGATTAATAAACCGATTGACGACTTTAACCATTTGATGGACGCCATGCGTTACGCATTAGAAGATTTTAGCCGTGGTTCTCTTATCGGATTTGATTAAATATGTGTTTGACATTGATTTTTTTTGAGAGTATAAAAAATTGTGAGTCGTCTCTTATGAGGGAAGTAATTGATGAATAACATTATTAGAAACTTTATTGGTTGGGCTGGGAAAAAGATGATTATTGCTGCTGAAAACAATCAAAATCTAACTGACAAACGGTATCTTGAAACTAAAATTGCGAATTGGATATTGTCCAAGGAACGAAAAGAACAATTAGACGGTGAGCGTTATTATCAAGGTAATCACGATATTTTAACGAAAGAAAGAACCGTCTTAGGCAAGGATGGGAAACTGGAAGTTATCAAAAACTTACCAAACAACCGCAAAGTTGATAATCAATACGCAAAAATGGTGGATCAGAAAAAGAATTATCTGTTGGGCCAGCCGATTAGCTTTGATTGTGAAGATGACACATACACTCACGCTTTGAAAAAAGTGTTTAATAAAAAATTTCATAAGACTTTGAAAGATTTAGGCGAGGATTGTTTAAACGGCGGTATTGCTTGGCTTTGCCCTTATTATGACAATGGCGAATTGAAGTTTAAAAAATTCCCTGGTTATGAGATTTTGCCGTTTTGGAATGATACCGCTCATACTGATTTAGAAATGGCGGTTCGTTTATATTTGGAAGAAAAACCGAATGCGACAAGTCCGCATGATGTAATTCAAAAGATTGAAATTTACACTAAAAACGGCATTGATTATTATACTTTTGAAAATAACCGGTTGGTTCCGGATGTTAAAAAGGCTCATGAAAGTTATTTAAAGGTTGATGAAAAGGCTTATAATTGGGAACGCATTCCGCTGATTGCTTTTAAATATAACGCCAAAGAAATTCCGCTTATTAAAAAGTGTAAAACGCTCCAGGATTCAATTAACGATATTATCAGCACTTTTAAAAACAATATGGAAGAAGACGCAAGGAATACAATTCTTGTTCTTGAAAACTATGATGGCACAGATTTGGCCGAGTTCCGTAAAAATTTAGCACAGTATGGAGCCGTTAAGGTTCGTTCTGGTGATGGGGCCCGTGGTGATGTTCGCACGTTGACAGTTGAAGTCAATTCTGCAAACTATGAATCTATTTTAAAGATTTTCAAGAAAGCATTGATTGAAAATTGCAAGGGTTATGATTTCAGCGAGTTGAGAACTGGCGGATCACCAAACCAGATGAACATTAAATCAATCTATTCTGATATTGACCTTGACGCCAATGATATGGAAACAGAATTTCAATGTGCTTTGGAAGAAGTGTTATGGTTCGTTAATAAACACTTGAATAATAGCGAATCGGTGGAAGAAAAGGATGTTGAGATTATTTTCAACCGTGATGGCGTTGTAAATGAAACTGAAATCATGCAAATGTTGACGAATGCAGGTGTTAAGATTTCAAACCGTACTTTGTTGGCCCAGGTTCCATTTATTGATGACATTGAAGATGAATTAAAACAGGTTAAAGAGGAAGAAAAAGAAGCTATTGACGCTTATGGCGGCAATTTACCCACTAATGGCGATATGAACGGTGGTTTTAACAATGGCAACGAAGACAAGTGATTATTGGCAAAATAGAACTTTGCAACTTGAGGACGCTTTACACAATAAAGGCGTGAAATATTATCACGATTTGGAACGGCAATATCAAAAAGCGGCAAATGATACGACAAAAGAAATAAATAAGCTCTATACACGTTTAGCCACTGAAAACAATATCACGTTATCAGGGGCTAAAAAACTATTAACGGGTGATGAGTTAGAAGAATTCAGATGGTCGGTTCAGGATTACATAAAATACGGGAAGAAAAATGTTGTTGATCCAGCTTGGACGAAACAACTTGAAAATGCGTCATTGCGTTACCGGATTTCACGGCTTGAGGCTATGAAAATTCACATGCAAAATCAAGTTGAAATGTTAATGGGGAAAGAAGCTGATGATTTCTCAAACGTTATGGCCGATATTTACACCGAGGGATATTACCGGAACGCTCATTTGATTCAAACCGGTATGGGTGTAGGTCATAGCATGGCCAAGTTAGATAATAATAGAATTTCCAAAGTGTTGAGTAAACCCTGGACGGCTGACGGTAAAAACTTTTCAGAACGTATTTGGGGAAATCACCGCCCCGCTTTGGTTAATGATTTACATACAACATTGACTCAATCAATTATTCGGGGCCAAGCACCGGATAAGGCTATAAATGCTATTGCACATAAATTTAAAGTGGCCAAGAGTAAAGCTGGTAATTTGGTCATGACCGAATCGGCGTATTTTGGAACCGTGGCTCAACAGGATTGCTACAAAGAGCTTGATGTTGAAATGCAAGAGTTTGTGGCAACGCTGGATAATCATACAAGTGAAATTTGCCAGTCGATGGATGGAAAAGTATTTAAGAGCAATGAAATTCAGATCGGCGTAAATGCACCACCTCTACATTGTCGGTGTCGTTCTGTCATGGTGCCATACTTTGAAGATAACATAACAGAAAGAGCGGCCAGGGATGAAGAAGGAAAAACAATCTACATTGACGGCAATATGAAATACGGCGATTGGTATAAACAGTTTGTTGAAGGTGATGTTACCGAATCGCTTGAAGATGTTGTCAAAGTGTATAACATATTTAAACCAGCTGAAACCATTCAAGAGGCTGAACAATTCGCAAGGGATTCCGGTGTTGAAAATGTGAGCTTTAAAAATGTTGATCTTGAAATCGCAAATGATATGAATAAGTCATTAGCCGAGCATTTTAATGATTTCCCAGAACTTAAAAAGAATATTAACTTTTGGGGATCTGCTCAAGAGAAAAAGAAATTCCTTGGTGACGCCGTTCAAAAATATTATGAAAAACACTATGCACCATATCGTGAGGCGTATGGTAGTAAATACATAGATAAAAAGATTAAATCAAAAGTTACATCTTATTTCAGAACATCCGGCGAATGGGCCCACGCCTTTGACCATAGGGATTATTTCAAAGACGATATGTTCAGCGGTATTGCCATTAATAAAAAATATGGTTCTGATTTACCACTGCTAAAATCCGGATTAAAACGAAGCCTTGAATCACAATTCCACCCAGTCGGTTGTGACACCGTGAAATCTGTTTTTGACCATGAATTTGGTCATCAGTTGGATTATTTGCTCGATATTTCAAACAACCCAGATTTCATTAAAATTTATAATCAAGGTGTCAACGGAAAGCACGTTACAAAAAATAATCTGAGTAAATACGCCATTAATAGCAGCAGTTTGAGGACAAATAAGAGGGAAACAATTGCTGAGGCGTGGGCCGAGTATAGAAACAACCCTGAACCTCGTGATATTTCAAAGGCTATTGGTGAATTGATTGAAAAAGAGTATGAAAGGAAGTTTAAATTATGACGGAAAAAGAGTTTATAAAAGAAATGGTTGAGCGTGGTTACACGGAAGAAGAAGCCAGGGATGAAATTCAGTTTTGGAAAGATGGAGGGAAGCTCCTTCCGTTGGAAAAACATTTATTGCCAGAAAAACCTGTTTATTAAAAAAGTTGTTGCAAATTAGATAAAAGCTATTATTATGATTAAAGGTATAATTTAACAAAAGGAGTGGTGAATGTATTATTACGCATTATTGAATATGAATGACGTGGTTTGGACTATTCAATCGAGTGAACAACCATTAGATCATCCAGAATATATTTTAATTGATTCGTATGATGAAAGTTTAATTGGTAAATGGTATGACAGAAGCGATAACACTTTTAAAGAAGCTAGTGTTCAACAATTAGCTGAAATCAGCTCTAATGTAATTGCTTATAAAGACCAAAACCTTTGGTTGAATGACGTTGTTGATGGTAAAGCGGAAGAAAACCACACCCACTCTGAATATGCAACAACGGATCATACACATAGTAACTATGCAACAAATGAGGCTTTATCTGGTAAAGCGGATTCAAACCATACTCATAGTGAATACGCTAATAGCTCACATACTCATGATTACGCAGCCGCTGATCATACGCATAGCATTTATTCTTTAAGCACCCACACTCACGCTTATATGCCGTTGGCCGGTGGAATTATGACGGGTGCAATAACATTTTCATCAACCGGAACAAACATTAAAAAATCAACGGATGATTCATCAACGGTTGTTTCTGGTGGAACTGATACATCATCAAGTTATTTGCAATTAAACGGTAAAAATAATAGTGGGTCAATTGGATTTGCTTTGGTAGCTCATGATGGAACAACACGTTATCAACTCTTGGGTTATAAAAACGGTGCGTTGCTTTGGAATGGTAAAGATGTTGTTCGTTCAATTAACAACATTGAAGCAGACGCAAGCGGCAATGTAACATTGGATTATTTACCAGCAACAGGTGGAACGGTAAGCGGTGAGGTTAATTTCAGTGGTGGGCTTGTTAAAGTCAAAGGCAATCAAGGGTTATATGCCACAGATTCACGTTTAACAGTTGGTTCAAACAACCTTGAAACTTATATTGTTGGTTCAACGATTTACTCACGTGTGGCCATTACAGTTGCTTCTGATGAACGTTTGAAAGAGGGTATTGAAGACCTTGATGTTAAACGTGCTTGTGAATTTGTGAACAAGTTGAGTGTTAAAGAATACAATTATATTGGTTGTGAAGATGACAGAAGAATTGGTGTAATTGCTCAAGATTTAATTAAAGCAGATCCGGAACTTGCAAAACGACTCGTGAAAGAAGATAAAGACGGTTATTTATCAGTAAGTTATTCAGAATTAGTTGGCCCGTTAATTGTAGCCGTTCAACAATTACAAAAAAGAGTTGAGGAATTGGAAAAATCAAAATAGGAGTTTGATGATATGGATATTTCAATTAAAATTTCCAATCGTGAATTAAACCCAGCGGTGGTGAATTTCTTTCAATTTGAGAATGAAACAACCACTTTAAACTTCACGCTTGATAGTTATATGTATGGCGAGGTTGATCTGAGAAATTACACAGCTTACGCCATTACATCTATCAATGGTGATATTGACATGACTGAACTTGTGAAAACTTATGACGCAACCGAGGACAAATTAAATTTAACCTGGGATGTTCAAGAATATTCATTGCGTCAAGAGGGTGCTATCACATATCAAATTGTCTTTAAAGAAGATATTAAAGATGGTGAAAATACAGCCGTTTTTTATAGTTATAAAGGGATTATGATTAATCGAGGTTCGATTGATGGTGATAATCATATTACGGCTAATTATCCGACAATCTTGAAACAATGGATTGACCGAATTAATGAGTTGGCTGGTATTTATGACGCTGGCGTTATTTATATTCCATTTGGTGAGACTATTCCAGTTAGTGAAAGATTAGCTGGTCGCTTGTATTATCAATATACAAATACTGAAAACACACGTGGACACTTTGAGGATCACCTTGGAACTGTTTTATCTGAATTAGACGTTGATAAAACAAACTGTATTACTCACATTGCACAAGATATTAAACTTGAGTTAAAAGATGGTGTTTTAACTTTAAAAGCTGGTTCCAAAGTTTATGTGCCAAACGATAGTGAGGATTTTGACGAGATTGTTGTGAGCGAGGATAAAACAGCAACTATTACAAATAACAATGAATATTACTTGGTATGCACCAATACTGGTAGTGTTTCGTGGGCGGCTACAAATACTACCGCAAGTGGTACAAGCGTTCCTTCTAACCATAATGGATTGTTCTATAATACGACAACCAACACCGTAAGATTTTATACAGATGGTGTATCAAGTGGTGTAGTATTTTCATTACCGATAGCACGTGTTACGGTAGCTAATAATATATGCACTTCCATTGATGAAGTTTTCAACGGCTTTGGTGTTATTGGTTCAACTGTATTTGCTTTACCTGGTGTTAAAGGACTTGCTCCAAACGGTAGAAATGCAGACGGAACGATTAAAAACCTTGAGGTTGAAAACAAGTATGTTAGAACGAGAACATTTGCTAATACTGAAATTTTGGCTGAAGCCTGTTTATTCTTTGATGGTCAATCATTCGCTAGATTATCAAAAGATACGTATTTTTATGATGAAGTTAAAAATGTAAATGCTGATGGCGTATATGAGTATGCACACGTTCATATTGGTAGCTGCACATTAACAAACGGTGTCATTTCTAATTTCAAAGTTAAAAATCCATTCAGATCAGTTGATTGGAATGATTTGAAATCAGAATACATGGCGTTGAAGGGTAATCAAACAATCAACGATTTAAAAACATTTACAACCGCTCCAATAGTTCCAACTGGTGCAACCACACTTGAGGATAAATCAGCGGTTAATGCTGAATGGGTTAAAGAAGTTATTTCAATTTACGCACCTATGCCAAAAATCACATACTGGGATTGATGACAATGAGCTATGTATTAAAAAGAAAGTTTTATAAAAAAGGCTATATAAACAACTTCACAACGGTTGGAACACCTACATTTGACGGTAGCGTTGTGAGTGGGTTTAGTAGTGCGAATTATATAAAGACTTTTGGTATTCCTAATGATGTTTCTAGTTTTGAGTTTGGAGTAAAATTCACAACAGGTACGACAATTAAAAAACAGCAAGGTATTTTTGCAAACAGTGAAACAAACATATACACCCCTCAACTTATTATTGATGATACTGGATACCTTGAGGGTTTGACTCCAACAAAAGTAGGAACTTGGGGTTCAGAAATCAACTCGCCTTATGTATTGGAAGCTAACACAACGTATTGGGCAAAATATGGTTGGGATGGTGCTGAATGTTATTTAGATGTTTCTCTTGATGGTGATGTTTATGAAAGAGTAGGAACTGTAACTCATTCGTCTATTGGTTGGACAGAAGTTTTAGGAATCGGTATTGACACAACAAGCCATCCATTCCTTGGTTCAATCGACTTATCCGAATGTCATATCAAAATTAACAATGAGTTATGGTGGACTCCTTATAAACGTTGTAAATACGATTACAATTTTACAATAGCAGGGTCTCTTGGTATTTCTGCTCGAGAAGAAACTTGTACATTTAATAAATTTAGTAGTGCAAACTATGTCACTTTACCCGAAAACTTTGATGTATCGGACGGTTCAACTTGGGAAATGGTTTATAAAATTAGAACTGGGGATAATATAACCACTGGTCAAAGTATTTGTGGTCATACTGGTTCTGGAAATGCTGATCCTGTTAATCCGTGTATAAAAAGTTCAAAATTCCAACTTACAACTTCTAAAAGTAGTAGCAGTAATATTTTTTCTGATGTTTATGGAACAGCTACATTAGAAGCTAATACAGATTATTTTGTAAAAATTGTTTTTGACGGAAGTGCTTATATTTTAAGTTATTCAACTGACGGCGAAACTTTTATTGAAGATATAAGAAAAGAAAGCACAACACCAATTTGGGCGTCTAATTTAGCAATTGGTCGCCAACAAGGTGCTGACTCAGAATATCCTTGGTTGGGTTCTATTGACCTCACACAATCATATATCAAAATTAACGGTGAGTTGTGGTGGAGTTGTTTTAAAAAAACAGAAGAAGTTGCTTTTAAAGAAGATGGAACATTAGAAGATTTTGATTTCTTTGATTATAAGAATTATTTTTTAAAGGCTAACAGCAAGAGTTATCTTTTACAAATCCCACCATTCTCTTACACATTTACAATCAACGCAACGCCAGAAAATGCGGTTGTGCTGATTAACGGTGAAGTAAGAGGTAGTTTAAAAGCCGTAGAGGGTACGGAAATTACTTGGCAAGTTTCTCTTGACGGATATAAAACTCAAAGAGGTACTTTGACGTTAAGTGAAGATACAACTATTGATGTGGTGTTGAGAGAGCTTCAAAATTACACATTCACAATCAACCCGACACCAAGTGACGCAACGGTTACAATCAATGGTGAAGTGACTAACAGCGTAACTGTTTTAGAAGATAGTGAGGTAAGCTATGAAGTAAGTCTTGAGGGTTACGTTACACAAAGTGGAAGTGTTGTTGTAAATGAAGATACAGTGCTTGATGTTGTGTTGGAGGAAGAACTTTTATTGGAATGTAGTGAAATCAGTGGTTATTATTCTCTGGTGGATACTGAATTATATAAAGCTGTGTTTCATCCAACCTATGAAAACAATGCGATTGAATATATGTTGTGTTTCCCAAATTCAGATTCTTATTATATAGCAAGTAATGAGCGGACGTCTTTTGAAATAAATTCTTACACGGATGAAGTTGTTTCTGTGGTTTATCAGAAGGCAAATATAAATTTAAACGCATACGAAGAATTTGTGTTATCTGGGATTACTTTTAAAACATTCAAAGGTAGTGGTTCGTATACAAGTGGAAATACAAAATATCTTTATTATTTGGAACTTGCATTCCCAAGTGGTTTTGTTTTAGGTAAATCTGCTTTTCTAAATAAACTGCATACTACATCATTAGATGACTCAAAGAGTGTTATAAGTTCAGTTTCTGAAACAACTTACGCTCGTGGTGATGGATGGTTTAGCTGTACAATTTTACGAAGTGGTTTAAAAGTTAATGTATTAACAGGCGACTTATACGAATAGGAGGACATATGGCAAACTTAAAAAATATCAACTTTATGTCAAGCGACAGATACAACGCTTTAACCGAAACAAGTCGAGATGAATTGTATGCCACTGCTCCAAGTGATTTGCCATTAGATGATTGTTCAAACGAGATTTTCACAACAGCTTGGTTGAGTAAAGTCTGTAATCCGACAACTACAACATCTATTTCAAGTGGGTACGTTACAACTAGACCTTGTTTCATTCGAGCTGTTGCAAGTGGTGAAAAAACAGCTTATGTGGATTTAAATGGTGCTAGAGTTTTTCATTATAGCTGGAGTGCGTCTAACGGATCGCCCGATAACGTTGGTTATTTAGTCGGCAAAGGCGTAACCATTACAGGTGGTGGCGTATCAATGTATATTTTGACTTAGAAAGGAATACAACATGGCAAATTTAACAAACATTAATTTTATGTCAAGCGAGCGTTACGAGGATCTAACCGAAACAAATCAAGATGAGTTGTATGCCGTTGAAGCGTCAACACCGTCAATGAACGACAACTCAAACACACCAGCAACGACTGAATGGTTAAGTAAAGTTTGTAGTCCGACCGTTAGAACCAGTGTATCAAGTGGATATGTCACGACTAGACCTAGTTTAGTTCAATTTTATGCAGGTGGTAACAACCGTACATCTTGGGTCAATATAAATGACGCAAGAGTTTTTGACTCTAGCTGGGGTAGTAACTATGGTTCACCAGATAACATTGGTTATCTGGTTGGAGCTGGTGCAACAATAACAGGTTCGGGTGTAACTTTATATATTTTAACTTAGAAAGGGGTTTAAAATGTTTTATTACAGATACAAAAACGAAGAAACAAAAGAGCTTTATGCACATACATCAAGTCAAGAGCAAGCTAAACTTGATGGTTTAAATCTTACAACAGAACAAAAAGCCGTTGCTTGGGATGGCTGCGTTTATCTTGAAAATGAAGTTCCTCAAACTGTAAAAGAAGAAATGGTTAGAGATACGAGGGATAATTATCTTTTAACGTATGTTGACCCAGTCGTTTCAAATCCTTTACGTTGGGCCGACTTATCCGCTGAGGAACAAAAACAATATGCGGATTATAGACGTTATTTGTTGGATATTACGGATGATCCAGCTTTTCCAGATGTGACTGTTAAAACGTTTGATGAGTTTATTGCCGTAGTTTAAGTTTAGGGGATTAAACTTAAAATCTTTCAACTCTATTTAAGTTTAGAAAAGGGCCAAAAAATGAACTTAAAACAAGGCGAATTTACTGAAATAATGGACACTTCAAAAAACTGGTTTGCAATGCCGAAAAAGAACGGCATTGATAACGAGTTTGAGCGGAACCAACAAATGATTAAAAAGGTGTCAAATGCGTCAATCTGGGATTCTATAAAGCTATATGAAAGACAGGTGTGGTTAATTAAGGAAAGAAAAAGATGTTAAGTGTTTTATATGCTTGTTTTGAAGGGGTTTGGCGTAGGTGGTTTGGTGGTGGATTAGATTTTCTACCAAACAATCGCTTTTTTCAGCATTTAATCGGCTTTTCAGTAACGTTCTTAATGTTGCATTATTTGAAGTACAACATTATTTGCAACATTTTAGCTTGCCTTGCGTTACAGGGATTATATTGGGCCAGATCACACGGTTGTTGTTTTGATTTTGGTCACGGTAGTGTTGATGAAAAACGATATGAACAACTTTGGTATTGGAAGTATCTTAAAAAGTACATTCCCGAAAACATGCTTCATGGTTACGCTTGCGATTTTTTATTGATGAATATTCGTTATACTTTACCAGCGATTTTAATGGGGATTATTTTATTTAACATCCCTATCATGTTCGCTGGTTTAGTTTTATCTGGTGTTTATGCTCTTTGTTGGGCTTGCTACGATCTAGGGTGGACTAAAAACCCCACAGAAAATGCGGAAATGCTAGGTGGATTTTTAACTGGTCTTTTATTAACAATGTGAGGATTAAAATGAGCGAAAAAGATTTATTACAGAAATATGAAAGTCAAAGGCAGCCGTGTGAATGCTGGACAAGGGTTATGGGATATTTTAGACCGTTGAGCCAGTTTAACATTGGGAAACAATCAGAATTTAAAGAAAGAAAATGGTTTAAAAAAGAGGCTATTAAAGATATAATTAAATTATAATGCTTTAATGCGTTAATGTATTAAAATAATTGTTGAAATTATATTTTTTTGGTAGTAAACAAATTAATAGAGCCTGAGTGAGCGTTATCACTTAACCTTTGAGGTCGAACCCTCGTAAAACAACGTAAGGAGAATAAAATGAAAAGAGAATTTTTAAAATCACTTGAATTGTCGGATGAAGTTATTGATAAAATCATGGCCGAAAATGGAAATGACATTAATTCTTTGAAGGCAAAACAGACTGAGCTTGAAAGTCAAATTAATGATTATAAAGCTCAAGTTTCTGAACGTGATTCACAATTAGAAAAACTTAAAAAGTCTGTTGGTGATTCTGAAAGTTTGAAAGAACAGATCAGCAAGTTACAAGAGGACAACAAAAAAGCAACTCAAGACTATGAAGCTAAAATTAAGCAAATGGGAATTGATAGTGCCGTTGTTCTGGCTTTAACAAATGCAAAGGCTAAAAACGCCAAAGCGGTTAGGGCATTGCTTGATTTGGAAAACGCCGAGCTTGATGGCGAAACTATCAAAGGATTAGATAAGCAAATTGAGAAATTAAAAACATCAGACGCTTATTTATTTGAAGATGTTTCAAAACCGTCAATTAACGGTATTAAACCGGCCGAGGGTGGTGGAACGCCAGTGACCAAGGCATATAAAGATATGACTTACTCTGAGCGTAAAGCATTTTTAGAGGCTGGGGGTAAAGCAGAATAACTCTAACTAAAAAGGTGAATGAAAATGACACAATTTGATTCTAAAACTTTTAATCCGGAAGCATTCGGTTCTTACGTTGAAACACTTCCGCAACCTAACAAAAATGAACTCATTAAATCACGTGTAATCGTTGCTGATTCCACAATTAAAACTTTATTGAGTTCTCAAACAGGCTCATATTATGGAACAATTCCATTCTATGGTCGTATCGGTGGTGACGCTTTAAATTATGACGGAACAACTGATATTACAGCAACAAGCATGGAAACATACACACAATCTGTTGTTGCTATTGGTCGTGCCAAAGCATGGACTGAAAAAGATTTTTCAGTTGAAATCACAGCTGGTGTTGACTTTATGGATGAAGTAGCCAAACAAGTTGCTTCATATTGGGATGACATTGATACAGGTGTTATTATGTCAATCTTAAAAGGTGTTTTCTCAATGACTGGCACAGAAAACTTGAAGTTTGTAAACAATCACACTTTTGATATTACTGGTGAAGTTGACAGTGACATTGGCCCAACAACTTTGAACTCAGCTATTCAAAAAGCAAGTGGTGACAAACGTTCTAAATTCACAATGGCATTCATGCACTCAGCAGTTGCAACAAATTTAGAAAATCAAAACTTACTTGAATTCTTGAAATACACAGACGCTAACGGTGTTCAACGTCCATTACCTTTAGCACATTGGAACGGCCGCTTGGTTATCGTTGATGATGGTATGCCTGTTGATACAACTGGTGAAAAAGCTAAATATACAACTTATGTATTTGGCGAAGGTGCTATCCGTTTTGCTGATTTGGGTGCTAAAGTTCCTTATGAAATGTCTCGTGATCCAAAAACAAACGGTGGCGAAGATACATTGTATTCACGCAAACGCATGTGTTTTGCTCCATACGGTATTTCATACACTAAAGCTGAACAAGCTACACTTTCACCAACAAATGCCGAGTTGGAAACTGGTGCAAACTGGACTTTGGTGAACAACGGCAAAACAGCTGGTGACTTGAAAACTATTAACCATAAAGATATTGCAATCGCCCGCATTATCTCACTTGGTTAATTGAAATGAACGGTGTGTTTTTTAGTCTCCTTTTTTGAAACTCATCCCATCTTTAAAAACACACCGTTCACCCCTTATTTAAAGAGGTGCTAAATGTTAGAAACAATTAAATTACGTTTACAATCGTTAGGGTATGAAATCATTGAAAATGATGATTTTACCCTTAATTTTTTAATAAAAAAAGTAGAGCAACATATTAAGCACTTTTGCAATATTGACACGATTCCAGACTGTTTAGAATCCGTCATGGTTGATATGGTTTGTGGGGAATTTTTGCAAGGCAAAAAAACATTTGGTCAATTAACATCAATTCAAATTGAACCCATCATTAAAAAAATTCAAGATGGAAATACGACAACTGAGTTTTCATCAACAGTTGACGCCGAAGCTCTATTTAACACTTATGTTGATAAGTTGATCAATGGCCACAATTTAGATTTAATCCGTCATAGAAAATTGGTGTGGTAGCTATGGATTTAACAATCGCACGAAAATTTATTGAAAAGTTATATATAAATACTTGTAACGTTATTGAGTATCAAGGGGTAGAAGACCCAGAAACGCATATTACAAGTATGCGTGAAGTTACTGTTTATGAGAATATACCTTGTAAATTGTCTCATGAAACAGTAAAGGCAACTGGTGAAGGGGTGGGGGGTTCTTTATTCCTTTCTTCCCGACTCATTCTTTCACCAGACCTTGATATAAAACCAGGTTCAAAAATAGAAGTGATTCATAACGGTCAAACGACAGCTTATAAAAATAGTAGTGAACCAGCTAAATTTATAAATCATCAAGAAATTATGTTATCAATTTTTGACGGGTGGAGTTAATGACTAAATGGGGTTCTTGCGATTTCAAACAACTTGAAGATTTGCAACGCAAACTTGAAAAACTTCAAAAGAAAGAATTAAAACAATTTTGTGAAGCCGTTTCAAAAGAATTAGCCGCCCGATTATTAGCAAAGGTTATTAAAAGAACGCCCGTGGGCCAATATCCTTCCGGTTCTGGTAAAGTTGGTGGAACATTACGCCGTGGGTGGACTGGTCAAAAACAACAAAGTGCCGCTGCTTATGCTCAAGCCTTACCTGTTACAATGGCTGGGAATACATACACGATTGAAATTATTAATCCGGTTGAATATGCGTCATTTGTTGAGTATGGACACCGAACCCGTGGGGGTGGCGGTTGGGTTGAGGGGCGGTTTATGCTCACTAAATCGGAAATGGAAGTTGAGGGGCAAGCTCAAAAGATTATTGAAAAAAAGCTAATGCAATATTTGGGAGATATATTTGAATGATTAACGATATTATAAACGGCATATCCGTCAAATTGAATGAAGTCTTTGGATCAGAACATCAGATTTACAAAGAAAATATAAAACAGGGATTGAAAGAGCCTTGTTTTAATATTGTTGCATTGGAACCGACACAAACGGCCAGATTGCCGAATCGGTATTTTAGAACATATCCGTTTGATATTCATTATTTCCCAAAAAGTAAAACGGACGCAAAAACTGAAATGTATGAAGTGGCCGAGCGGTTATTTATTATATTAGAATACATTTTTGTTGTTGACAATTTATGTAAAGGTAATAAAATGAAATTTGAAATAGTGGACGGTGTTTTACATTTCTTTGTGAATTACGACACATTCATTAAGAAGCCAACTGTTAAAACCGACCACATGAGCGATTTAATGGTTGATTCAACACTGGAGGTATAATATGGCCAAAAAAACTCAAAATGTTGTAGCCGAAGAAGTTAAAGCGGAACCGGTTGTAACGGAAGAAGTCAAACCGGAAGACGTTAAAGCTGAAGAAGTCAAACCGGAAGACGTTAAAGCTGAACCGGCTAAAGCTAAAACTGAAAAGGTTGCAAAATTTACAAAAAAACAATTTGTCACTTCACGCAAATTTGCCAAACATAAAGATTTGGTCAATGCGTTGTTAGACGATAAAAAAACATATTCAATCAAAGAGGTTGAAGATGTTATTAACAATTTTTTGTTCAAGAAAAAATAGGAGGATAAGATCATGGCGTTAGGTGGCGGTAATTTCACTTCACAAAACAAAATCTTGCCTGGTGCTTACATTAATGTCATCAGTGCGGCTAGAGCGTCTGCAACTCTAAGTGATAGGGGCGTTGTTGCGTTACCTATTGCCTTGGATTGGGGCAAACAGGAAGAAGTTTTTACAATTACAAGTGAAGACTTTCAAAAAAATTCATTAAAACTTTTAGGGTATGACTATTCAGCACCGGAAGTCATGCCGTTGCGTGAAATCTTTTTAAATGCGGTCAAAGTTCATGTTTATAACTTGAACGCTGGCGGTGTTAAAGCAACTTCCGCATTAGCAACGGCAAAATATGCCGGTGTTCGTGGTAATGCTTTAAAATATGTCATTTCCGCTAATATTGATGATGAAAGTAAAAAAGATGTTGCCCTTTATTTAGGAACAACAAAAATTGATTCTCAAACGGTTGCCAATGCTTCCGAATTGGTTGACAACGATTTTGTTACATATAACAAAGAAGCAACATTAACGGAAACAGCCGGAACATCATTAACGGGTGGAACGAATGGGTCTGAATTAACAGGGGCAAGTTATCAAGCGGCTCTTGATAAATTAGAAGCTCATCATAACTTTAACGCTCTTGTTTGCCCGACAACTGAAGCGTCAACAATCGCTTTATTTGTGGCATTTACAAAAAGAATGCGTGATCAAGTCGGTGTTAAATTCCAAACGGTTGTATATCGCACTTTGGCCGATTATGAAGGTATTGTTTCAGTTGAAAACTCAGTAAATGGTGCTGATGAATACGCAGCAATTTATTGGGTAGCTGGTGCAATCGGTGGGTGTGCAATCAACAAATCAAACACCAATAAAAAATATGATGGTGAATTGGATATTGATTGTAAACATACACAATCCGAACTTGAAGCGGGTATTTTAGACGGTAAATTCATGTTCCACAAAGTCGAAGATGTTATTAGAGTGTTGATGGATATTAACACCTTTGTTTCACATACACCGGAAAAAGGTGAAATTTTCTCAAATAACCAGGTTGTCCGTGTAGCTGATCAAAGGGCCAATGATACCGGAAGTATTTTCAATACTAACTATTTTGGCAAAGTTCAAAACGACAAGAGCGGCCGTGTTTCATACTGGAATGAATTAGTTTCACATGCGAGACAAATGGAACGAATCCGAGCCATTGAAACGTATGACGCTGATTCTTTGACAGTTGAACAAGGTGAGAAAAAAACATCCGTTGTTGTAAATGAAGTAATCACGGTAATTGGAACAATGGAAAAACTTTATATGACAACCGTTGTTAATTAAGGAGAAGAAAAATGGCAAATCAAATCTTAAACGCAAAAGACACCGTTTCAGCTCCATTAGCTGAATGTTATGTAACGATTGAAAATAAACGTTATAACTTCATGCAGGCTATCAATTTGGAAGCTACTATGGAAAAAAACAAAACCGAAGTTCCTATTTTGGGTAAAACCGGAAAAGGAAACAAGGCAACTGGTTGGACTGGAACAGGTTCAGCAACATTCCATTATAACACGACAATTTTTAGAGAATTGTTGAAACGTTATAAAGAAACCGGCGAAGATGTTTATTTTGACATTCAAGTTACGAATGAAGATAAAACATCAAGCGTTGGCCGCCAAACAGTTATTTTGAAAGATTGCAACCTTGACGGTGGTATTCTTACAAAATTTGACGCTGACGGTGAATATTTAGAGGATGAATTTGACTTCACATTTGAAGACTTTGAAATCCCAGAAAAATTCAACGTCTTACCTGGTATGGAATAATTTTGATTTATGTAAAAGAAAGGAGTTTATACTATGTCAAAATTTAAAGCGTTTATGGCTCAAAATAAAAAGAAACACGAAAATTTAAAATTCAAATTGAGTGCTGATTTTGTGGATGAAGAAGGTAATTTGTTGGAATGGGAAATTAAACATTTGACGGCTGGTGAAAATGAACGAATTCAAAATGAATGTTTGGATAAAATCCCAGTGGCCGGAAAACCAGGTCAATTTACTCGTGAGTTGAACATGGGTAAATACAACACAAAATTAATCTGTCACGCTCTTGTTACACCCGATCTGAACGATAAAGATTTACAAGATAGTTACGGTGTCATGGGTGCTGAACAATTAGTTTTGACTATGTTATCTGCTGCTGATTATAACAGATTATCGGCTAAAATTCTTGAGTTTAACGGTTTTAAAGATATTAATGAGGATGTTGAAGAAGCAAAAAACTAATCAAAGAAGGTGATACCGAAGCAAACGTGGCTTATTATTGCCTTCACAAACTCAGAATAACGCCTCGTCAATGGGAGGCAATGGATAGATATGAACAGGCTTTTATCATTGCGGCTATTCAAGTAAAAATTGAAAATGACAAACAGCAAGAGAAAAAAGCTAAGGCTAACAAAAAACGGAAAAGGTAGGGGTTAAACCAATGGCAACAATTCAATCAAGTATTAAATTAACCGATGGGATGACCCCTGCTTTACAATCTATGAGCAAGGCTTTAAACATTGTCTTGAATAACTTTGAGGCAATGCAAAGGGCGTCTGGCCGTTCCATTAATACAAAGAACATTCAAACGGCCCGACAAGAACTTGCAAAAGCTCAAGTAAGTTTCAACAACATTGAAACTGAAATTAAACAAAATACAACCGCTCAAAATAATTTTAATAGAAGTGTTCATAACGGCACCAGTGCGGCGAATGGATTATGGAGCAAATTAAAAAGTGTCGCTGGTGTGTATTTAGGCTTTCAAAGTGCCAAAGGGATTATTAACACAGCGGATGAAATGACTTCTTTAAATGCCAGGTTAAACTTCATAAACGATGGCACACAAAAAACAGTTGATTTACAAAATAAGATTTATCAATCGGCCATGCGTTCTCGTGCGGCTTATTTAGATACAGCGGACGCCGTTATTAAATTAAGTAACAACGCTAAAGACGCTTTCTCAAATAATGATGAAACAATCGCATTTGCTGAAACATTAAATAAAATGTTTGTTGTTGCGGGGGTCAATGCAAATGAAGCCAGTGCGGCAATGTTGCAATTAACTCAAGCTCTTGGTTCTGGGGTTTTACAAGGTGATGAATTAAAAAGTATTGGTGAGCAAGCTCCTATTGTTTTGAATACGATTGCTGAACATCTCGGTGTTACTAGAGGTGAATTGAAAAAATTAGGTTCTGAGGGGAAAATTACAGCTGCAAGCATTAAAAGTGCTATTTTGGGTGCGGCTGGTGATATTGAAGACAAATTTAAAAATATGCCCGTAACTTGGGGCCAAGTGTGGGTAATGATGAAAAACTATGCTCTTAAAATGACCGAACCTATTTTAAAAGCCATTGGTAAAATAACCAGTTCGGAACGGTTTATTAATTTTGCCAATGCCGTTGGAAATGCTTTTAGTGGAATTGGTAGAATTTTAGGTTGGTTGTTTTCAGTTGTTCAAAAATTATTTGCTTTTATTTATGATAATTGGGCATATCTTGAACCGATTTTAATTGCGATAGGTGTTGTCTATTTGCCGGTGATCATTGCTAAATTGTGGAGTATGGTAACGGCTATTTGGGCGGCGGTTGCTGGGTGGTTAGTTATGAACTGGCCTATTTTGCTCATAGTGGCTGGAATCGCCCTTTTAATCTATGCTTTGAATCAAATGGGTGTAACTTTTGGCCATGTGACTGGTGCGGCGATGTGGTGTTTTGGTGCTATTTGTAACGGGCTCATTCACACTTATTTATTCTTATGTGACGCTTTAGAGTGGATTGTAAACGGTTGTTATGAAGCCGCTTATTGGATTTATGACGGATTCTACAAATGTGTTGAAGCAATCGTAAACTTCTTTCTTGAAGGTTTTCACAATGCCAAACAGGGAATGGTGAATTTTGCGGTTTCTGTTTTGGAATGTTGCGTAAGTATGTGTAAAGGCGTTGATAGTTTTGTAAATGCCTTGGCAAATGGTTTTATTTGGGCAATCAATGAGGCTTTAAGTGCTTGGAACGCATTTGTTGGCGTTTTACCGGATTCTATAAGTAGTTTCTTGGGGTTGGGAAAAGCTGAACTTTTATCTGAAAGTAAATCATCCATCACCGCTGGCATTCAATCTGATTTGAGCGGTGCAATCGCAACCGCTAAAAGTGAGTTGAGCGAATATACACCGTTCAAAGCTGATCGTGGTTGGGATGGTTCTTATGACAAATATCAAGTTGATCGCAAGTGGACTGAAAATGATTTAGTTGATAAAAGTGCATATTTTGATAAAGGTCAAACTTGGGGCGATGATAAAATGGCCCAATTAAAGAATTTCTTTTCCGGTAAAAATTACAAGGATTTGACGGGAACGCAAGAATTAAAAGATTTGATTGAAAAATATGGAGCTGGAAATGTTGATAAATACGGTAATCTCAAAGATGGTTCTCCATTAAATGATTTGGGTAAAGCCGTAGGCGGTGGATATGGTAATAATCCGGCATTGGATAAAATCGCAAATACAACCGGTGATATTGCTAAAAATACGGCTGATATTGCTGCGTCCGATGAAGATTTAAGTTATATGAGGGATTTGGCCGAACAAGAGGCAATTAACCGTTATACATTAACCGATCTGAAAGTTGAAATGAATAATAATAATAACATTTCATCCAATATGGATTTAGATTCTGTTGTTGATTATTTACAGAAAAAAGTTTATGAAGGTGTGTTGTCAACCGCTGAAGGTGTGCATTATTAGGAGGAATTTGAAACATGGCATATTATTTTTTCTTTGGTGTGGTTCCACTTCCGGTGACACCTGGAGCATTAAACATTAAAACACCCTCTAAAAATACAACGGTCACTTTAATTAATGACGGCGAAGTTAATATTTTAAAAGAACAAGGTTTACGAGAAATTTCTTTTGAGTTTATGTTGCCTCAACAAAAATATCCGTTTGCTAATTATTCAATTTCAAATTATACGGCGACAACCATGATTCCGTTATTAAATGAATTGAAGAAAAGCAAAGAGCCGTTCCAATTCATTGTTACCCGTATGAATCCAAGGGGTAAGGTTTTATTTTTCACAAACATCAAATGTCAAATTGAAGATTTTGATTATGATGAAGACGCCAGTTCACACGGTTTTGACGTGATGTGTAACATTGCTTTGAAAGAATATAAACCGTATGGCACTAACTCAATAAAATTGTCAACGATTGCTCAAGCGGCCGGTGCGGCTGCGGTGACGGCGGTAATGAATAAATCCCGTGATACAAGTTCCAAAAAAACACCGAAAACGGTTGTTGTAAAATCCGGCGATACGCTTTGGAACCTTTGCAAAAAACATCTGGGTGACGGTTCAAAATATAAAGAGATTGCAAAGTTAAATAACATTTCAAACCCGGATTTAATATATGTAGGTCAAACAATAAGATTTAGTTGAGGGTGTTTGTAATGAGTATAGTTTCAAATTTATTAGGGAATGACACTAAATTAACATTACAAATATACAGCGGTGGGCGTATTCAAGAACCCGCCGTTCTTGAGGGTATCACATGGGAAACGGCCCGAAAAGGTGAGCCGGGTAAATTATCATTTACCGTTATTAAAGATGATTCGTTGAGTTTTTCCGAAGGTGCGGAAGTAGCCGTTAGATATGGTGATACAAATGTTTTCTTTGGGTATGTGTTTGAAAAACAAAGAAACAAAGATCATCATATTCAAGTTACCGCTTATGACCAGATACGATATTTAAAAGCCAAAACAACGTATGTTTTGTATGGGATAAGAGCGGATCAGGTTGTAAAGCGAATCGCTGAAGATTTTAAATTAAGAACTGGCACTTTAGAAAATACAGGTTTTATCATACCAACATTGGACTGCCCGAATCAAACGGTTTTAGATACGATTTTAGACGCCATTGACTTAACCGTTATGAATACGGGCCAGTTATTTTATTTATATGATGACTTTGGCCGTTTAACGCTTAAAAACATCACATCATCAAAGACAGATTTATTGATAAACGGTTCAACCGCCGAAGATTTTGATTATACAACATCCATTGATTCAAATACATATAACCGTATTTTATTAGTGACAAAATCTGATAATGACGGGGCGGGGGTTCCAACTGTTGCCCAGGATTTAACCAACATTGGCCGTTGGGGTGTATTGCAACATTATGAAGAAGTTCAAAACGGTGAAAATGCCGCTGCTAAAGCTAAAGCGTTATTAAAATTGCATAATAAAGTTTTTAGAAATTTAACGGTCAAAAATCATCTTGGTGATATTCGGGTTAGAGCCGGGAGCGGTGTTTATCTTGATTTAAATTTAGGCGATATGATAGCCAAACAACACATGCTGGTTGAAAAAGCAACGCACTATTTCAACAATGGTCATCACACTATGGATTTAACTTTAAACGGGAATGAGGAATTTTATGGTTAACGTTGCGGCACCGTCATTAAATGAATCTATGAAACTAATTGTCGGTAATTATTTAAATGCGATTAAACCCGCTGATGTGTATTTTGGCACCGTTGAAACAGTTTCACCCTTATCAATTAAAATTGACCAAAAACATATTTTAAAAGAACAATCTTTAATTCTTTCAAATATGGTTAAAGATCACCCGGTTGATTTAACGGTTAGTTTTCAAACGGAAAATGACCAGTTTTTAATTAAAGATCATACACACCCGTATGAAGACACTCAACCGAACGGTCAACCGGTTACCAAGATAACACAAACAACGGTTGATTTAGATGTAACCCATAAACATGAAATTAAGCATAAAATACGAGTTATTCAACATTATGCTTTGACTGTTGGCGAAAAAGTTATATTATTACGGTTGCAGGGTGGACAACGATATTTAGTGTTAGATCGAGTTGAAATTCCGCCCACAAATGGAGAATGGTTATGAGTGATACATTGACGCCCACACTGGCAAATATGGTTTTAGACAATGACGGCTTAACAAATGCGTTTGAGTATGAAACACAGCCGAATTTAACCTATAAAATGCACACTGAAACTCAACGGGTTTCAGGTTTTGTTGATGAATTAAAAGCCTATGAACAAGCGGTTTATAAGTTATTAAGCACTGAGCGGTATAAATACCTCATTTATTCTTGGAGCTACGGCATTGAATTAGAGGATTTATTCGGGCAACCAATCCCGTATGTGGTGCCGGAACTTGAACGGCGAATTACCGAAGCGGTTATGGCTGATGATAGAACGGAAAGCGTGAGTGATTTTGAATTTGACACTTCCAAAAGAAGCGTGGTTCATGTGAAATTCAAAGCAACATCCATTTTTGGTGAAGTTAAAATTGATTTAAATGTGGAGATTTAGACAATGAGTTTATACGAAAATGAAACCCAAGATAAAATTTTAAGTAGAATGTTGGCACGAGTTCCGGCCAAATTTGATAAACGTGAAGGTTCAATTATTTATGACTCAACCGCCCCGGCGTCTGTTGAATTTCAAAACGCTTATATTTCCATTGACGCCGCTATTGATGAAACGTTCGCTGATACGGCCAGTCGTGAAAATTTAAAAAGAAGGTGTGCTGAGCGGGGTTTAAAACCAAAGCCAGCTAGTTATGCAATTGTAACAGGTTCTTTTAAACCAACTACAATTGATCTTCCAATTGGAACACGGTTTTCACATGAAGACTTCAACTATGCCATAACGAAAAGACTTGGAAACGGTTTATATTATTTACAATGTGAAACATTAGGAAGCGAGCCAAACGGTGTGACGGGTCAATTAATACCGATTGATTATATTGACGGTTTGCAATCTGCTCAAATTACTGAAGTTTCAATCCTGGGTGAAGATGAAGAAGAAACAGAAACATTACGGGCCCGTTACTTTGCCTCAATGCAAGCGGAAGCATTCGGTGGTAATGAGTTAGATTATAAAAATAAGATTCTTTCAATTCAAGGCGTTGGCGGTGTAAAACTTTATAGAGCTTCACAATGGAACGGTGGTGGAACTGTTAAAGTTGTAATTATTGATAGTAATTATGGAGTGCCGACATTCACATTGGTTGATCAGGTTCAAACGGAAATAGATCCGGTTATTAATCAAGGGGAAGGTGTCGGGATTGCTCCAATCGGTCACTTTGTTTCAGTCATTGGTGCTTATAATACTGTTATTAATCTTGAAACAGTGTTGACTTATGATGAAGGCTACACCTGGAGTTCTTGCAAAGCCAAAGTTGAAGCGGTTGTTGATGAATATTTCAGCGAGTTAAATAAAAAATGGGCGGATTTTTCACAAATTACCGTTCGTTTGGCCCAATTAGAAAGCCGGATTTTAAGCGTTGAGGGTATCATTGATATTAAAAGCACGAAAATTAACGGTAAAGAGGAAAATTTAGCCGTTGATAAGGATTCATTAGTAAGTAGGGGAACAATCAATGGACAATAGAATTGTAACGGTTGAAGAATATTGGCCGCCTGTTGTTAAGAATTTAGCTGAATTTCAACAAATTGCGGCTGCTGAAAATCCCGAATTTAATAAATTATATGAATGTGTCAGGCGAATTTTACAAGAATCGTATGTTAAAGACGCCAGTAATTACGGCGTTGAGCGGTGGGAAAGAATTTTGGGGATTGTTCCGAATCCGACTGATACGCTAGACGCCAGGAAAACAAGGATTTTAACATATCTTAACTTAAAACTTCCATACACATGGCGAGTTTTAGAAAATATGATTTTAGCCTTTATGGGCGAAAATAACTTTACAATGAAATATATAAATGATAGTAGTTTATTAGAAGTGTTGATACGAACAAAAGACGCCAGTCAACATGAAACTATTTTAACATTATTACAACACGTGGTTCCGTTAAATGTTGTAATTAAATTGGGTTATTTGGAGTAGAGCTATTATGGAAATTTCATTACACACTATTGTTGAAACAATAACAATCATGAGTTTTGCGGGTGGAGTTTTGAATTTTGCAATTATTAAGCCGTTGAAAGACGCTATTAAATTGTTGAGCAATTCAATAGATAAATTGGAGCAGAATTTAACAGATATGAAAGTTAAAGAAATTTCTTTAGAACAACGAGTTACTCATACTGAAGATTCAGTCAAAACAGCTCATAGAAGGATTGATGACCTTGAAAAATATCATAAAGAACCTACTAACGGAAAACGATAGAGCCAGTTTAACACGATTTATAGCAATAACCGCTTGGATGGCGTTTTTAATCGTATCTGGTTATTTAGTGGTTACGGGTAAAGAATGGGCCCAATATGAAACGTTTGCAACGTTTACCGCTGGTGGTGGTGCTATAACTCAAGTTTGCAATAAATTTTTAAATAAAAAATACAACTTAGATAAGGGTGATCAAGAATGAGAATTTGCGTAAACGCTGGCCACAAATATGGATTAGTCCCAGGGGCAATCGGTCAATATGGAACTCAAGAGGCATACATAACAAAAGTAATCGCCAGTCATGTTAAAAAATATTTGGAAGGTAAAGGCTATGAAGTTATTTCAGTTAGTGATAAGAGTCTTGCGAAGGTTTGCCAAACCTCTAATGACGCTCGGTGTGATTATTTCATCTCAATCCATTGTAACTCAGCGGAAAACAAAGAGGCACGAGGAACGGAAACATTCTATTATAGGGGATCAGCCAAAGGGGAAAAATTAGCGAAAACAATTAATGATGAAATTGTTAAAACGTTGAGAACAAGAGACAGGGGGATTAAAGAAGGTAGATTTTACGTGTTAAAACACACCAACGCCCCGGCCGTTTTGGTAGAATGCGAGTTCATCAGTAATTTAGAGGGTGAAAAGCTGCTAAAAGAAAAAGCGAATGTTTTTGCTCAATGTATCACAAGGGGTATCGTGAAAGGTATTTAATGAAATACATCATCTTGATTTTAAGTGTAATCGTCATTATTTTAGCCGTGGGGTGTCGTTTTCTTTTTTCAGAAGTAACAAGTCTAAAAGAAGATAACGCCGCTTTACGGCTTAAAAATGAAGGTTTAACGGCAAGTATCAATGATTTTAACGATTCGCAAAAAACAGCGAGTCAAACAATAACCAAAATACAAGAGAAAATTAAGTATGTTGAAAAAGATTGTAATTGCTATTATATGCCAATTGATGATAATATCGTTGAATGGGTGCGGGGTTCCAAAAAGTAATCGCATTCATAATAATTGCCGTGCGACAGTTCAAACGTATGGTGACATTGTTAATTGCATGATTGAATTGGATGAAGCTCAATGAAAAAAACAGTTGAACCTTTTGTTGAGGTGTTAATGCCACCAAAACCAAAAGTTAAATGGTATATACGGTTTTTAAGATTTATAGGGGTTAAAAAATGGTAGAAGAAAGAATTAAATCGGAAATCAAAGAAATGGCCGACAATATCGGTTTTGATTTAACCGACAATGTGGATAAAATCATTAAAGCAAAATTACGGTTTTTTGGTGAAGAAAATTGGCGAAAATGTCCTTGTGATCGAGGGAACGAAGAAAGATTTTGTTGTTCTAATCAATGCCAAAAAGACGTGAATGAAAATGGGGTTTGTCATTGTAACATGTTCAAAAGGAGGGGTTAATGATTAAGATAAGCGATTCGGTTTTATTACAAGCTATTAATCAATTTGGCATTGAAAAACAAGCACTTGTTGCCGTTGAAGAAATGAGTGAATTGCAAAAAGAGCTATTAAAATATTTCAACCGGAAAGAAGAAAATAGGCATTTAATCAAAGAGGAGCTGGTGGATGTGTTAATCACATTGCGTCAGCTTTTTTTAATTTTTAATTATAGTGAAAAAGAATTAAATGAAATGGCCGAGCGAAAATTAAAAAGATTGGAAACAAAATTAAAATAAGGTGTCGGATTCGACACCTTTGGCTTTTTATTTATGGTAAGATATTACAAAAATGAACGTGGTTTGTTCAGTATACGCACAATATACAAATACCCTTGAAAACCGCTGATATTATGCTTTGTCCATTTTAGGGATGGAAGAATAGATGTAAATTTTTAGAGGATTCAGACATAGCATAAATTCAAGGTTATCAAGGGTTATGAGCGTTTGGGTTAAAATTATGAACGTCCAAATTTGGCTTAATTTTTCACTACAATATACAAAAAAGTTACACGTAAGTTACAATCTATATTCTAATCTATCCACCGCTTCAATCAATTCATCAATGGTTTTGTGGGTATAATGCTCGGTAATATCGGCGTTAGAGTGGCCGACAATTCGTTTTACTATAATAGTATTTACACCCAATCTATTCATTTCAGAAACGAACGTATGACGTGTATCGTGTGGTGTATGTTCAATGTTTAAATCCGCCATGAGATTCGGCCAATGGTATTTCATAAACGGTGAATATTGGAGTTTTCGACCACGTTTATTTAAGAATAACCATTGACTTGGCGATTCGTCCATTCGTTTCTTAATCAAGGGTACAATGTCTTTGTGAAGTGGAATTATACGGTCAATTCCGGCCTCAGTTTTTTTACCACCAATCATATATCGTTCGTCAAGAAAAACATCATCTTTTGTAATGTCAAGCAATTCGCCAATCCTCATTCCTGTATATAAAAGAATTAGGGTAAAATCGGCGTATTTAATGTGGTTGATATTTTCCCAAATATATTTAATTTCATCCGGTGAAAATGGTATTTTCTTTTTAGCAGCCGGTTTTTTTGGTAATTTAACAAATTTAGAATAAT
The DNA here is from genome assembly GCA_017457425.1 of Alphaproteobacteria bacterium. Classification (GTDB taxonomy): domain Bacteria; phylum Pseudomonadota; class Alphaproteobacteria; order CAAHEQ01; family UBA3637; genus UBA7488. The sequence goes on along the minus strand of JAFTHM010000001.1, from coordinate 12,067 downwards.
CTTTCTCAACAATATCATTCTCGATTGCGAACGTGTACATTTTGCCAAACAAGAATTTTGTTGTTTCAGCCATTGAAGGTGCGTCTATTTCATCAATAACGGCTTGTAGGTGCGTTTTTTTGAGTTCCCTAAACACTTTATCGTAAATGGCCGAACAATGCTTGTACGTGCTTCTATAATTATTTACGGTGCTATCTGCCAAAGTACGATATTCAATGGAACTCCATTTTTCATAAAGTTCTTTGAATGTAATTTTGGTGGCGTCTAGATCATACGGATTTTTATTAAATTCGGCCAAGGCGAGAATTGCTTCCGTTTTTTTCTCATGATAACTGATGTATTTAAATTTCTGTTTACCGTCATCAGTCCAGCCAGCGGTAATGCGAATGGCGTAAGGTCGGCGGCGTTTTCCGGATAATTTAATAATGGTTCCGAATCCGTTTGGATTTCTCATTTTTAACACTTCCTTTTTTCATCTGTAAAGTTTTAAAACCTTTAATTTTCAATATCTTTTGGGTGCCGATTACACTTTAACAGATTAAACACTTATATTTTCTATAACTTTTAGTAGAAAAATGAAAAAGATACTATTAGTTAAATATATAAATAAGAAAATATATAAATATATTGTATTTATCTGTTAAAGTGTAAGTTTTTAGGTTAAATAATTGATTAAATTAAATAATATGTTTTACAGATGGTTTAAATCTTAACAGATTGAATAATTGACATATCATTGGCATATTGAATAACTTTCTTTTTATTTTCTTCATTTAAATCAACAAATATCTCTAAAATTTCAACCGCTTCATTACCATAATTTTTACTAATCATTTCTATATAACCAATTTCATTTATTAATTTTCTTTCAAGTTCCTGATCAAAATCATCAAATATAAAATAAGAAGGGTATTTGTTAAAAATCTCACATAATTTCTTAATAGTAGATTGTTTTAAATTTTGAACTTGGCCGCTTTCATATTTCTGAACAGCGGCTTTTTTAACGCCTAATAATTCGCCCAGTTCTTCCTGGGTCAATCCTTTCTCTAATCTCAATTTTTTAAGGTTAGTACCGAGGCTCATATTAATCATTCCTTACTTTATGAAGTATCTTTTTCAGATTCATTATACCATAGAAATTAAGGTTTTATCTAAAAAAAAGATTACAGTATCTAAAAAATATATTTTTTTTATTGATTTTTTAAAAAAACTATATTAGTATAATATCCAGATACTTTGTTCAATAAAGTATCTTAAAAAGATTAACAACTAGAAAGAGGTGAAACAGATGAATGTAAATTTATTAAAATCAAAAATGGCTCTTAACGGCGACACTCAAACCACATTAGCTGAGGCCATTGGTATTACTCAAAACGCCATTTGGATGAAAATGAATAACCGGTGTGAATTTAAAAGAAGTGAAATTGAAGCAATTGCCAAAAGATATAATTTAACCGGTGATGAAATCCAGCAAATATTTTTTTAAGTAGGTGTTGAGTTTGAAAAAAATAACGGTGGCTCAAGCTGCTAATGAAATGGGTGTTTCTCAACAGTTTGTGCGAATCGGATTACAACGGGGAATTTTAGATTTTGGATATGCGGTAAAAATGTCTAATAGATATACATACCACATTTCTAAAGAGAAGTTTAATAATTATATGGGAAAACGGGGATGAGAATTATTATATTAACTTGTTGTTTGATCAGCATTACCGGAAGTGCGTTGGCGTGTGGCGGTGCTAAAATGCCGGATGGAACCTGGTTCATTAAGGGTAAACGGCAAACAATCGGCAACGTGAATTACATTTGTTGCGGTGATACTTGTTTAACGGCTAAACAATGGGTTCACAAGTTTGAAACTGTTAAACAGATTGATTACATGAAGGATTTGCGAGATTCAGAAATTCCGAATCGTAACGTATTGTCTGAATTATAAACTGGGGTTGATAGGGTTATGAGCGAATTAAAATTATTACCTCACCAACTGGCGGCGTTGGAAGAAACAAAGCAATTTGACCGAACCGCTTATTACCATGACATGGGTTTGGGGAAAACATACACCGGCGGTGAAAAATTAAGTATATTCGGCAATGAATACAATTTGGTTGTTTGCCAGAAATCAAAAGTTCAAGACTGGATTAATCACTTTAAAAAGTTTTATCCGGAACTGAATGTGATTGATTACACAAAATTTAAGGGAAAAAGTGCAGATATTCACACTTTTTGCAAGGGAAAAAGTGTAATAATCATCAATTATGACATTGTTTGGCGAAGGTCTGAATTAAACAATTTAATAAAAAATTTCACTCTTATGCTGGACGAATCGTCATTGATCCAAAACGAATCGGCAAAACGGTCACGGTTCCTTTTGCGAATGAAGCCAAAGAATGTGGTTTTATTGTCGGGAACGCCAACATCTGGCCGATATGAGCGTCTTTGGTCACAATGTCAATTATTAGGTTGGTATATATCCAAACGGGAGTTTTACGATAAATACATAATCGAACAAGAAATCAACATAAAAACTTCACAATTCCCGATTAAAATCGTTGTGGGTTATAAAAATGTTGAAGAATTGAAATTTATGTTACGAAAGCATGGGGCCCATTTTCTTAAAACCGAAGATGTGTTATCATTGCCCGAACAAATGTTCGTTAATATTGATGTTGATTGTATTCCGGCATATAGAAAATTCAGAAAAGATCGTGTTGTTGAGTTGGAAGATAAAACCCTTATCGGTGACACCACTTTAACCAGAATGCTTTATGAACGGATGTTATGCGGTCAATACAATAAAAACAAATTGGAAGCGTTCGCTGATTTACTTGAAAGCACGGATGACCGTTTAATTGTGTTTTACAACTTCAATGAAGAATTGGAGCAATTAAAACGAATTTGTAAAAACAGGCCAATATCTATGATAAACGGTAGTGTCAAGGATTTGACTAATTATGAAACCAATGATAATTCAGTAACGCTTTGTCAATATCAAGCCGCAGCAATGGGTCATAATTTGCAAAAGGCGAACAAAATTGTTTATTTCACATTGCCATTATCCAGTGAACTCTTTGAGCAAAGTAAAAAGAGAACTCACCGAATCGGTCAATTAAACCGGTGCTTTTATTACACGTTGATTTGCAAAAATTCAATAGAAGAAAAGATTTTAGACACTTTGAAAAAGCGTCAAGATTATACTAACCGATTGTTTGAGGAAGAAGAAAAAACACTTTTGAAAACATAGGTTTATAAAATAATTTAGATAAAATCATTTTTTTTATTGATTTTATCTAAAAAATTTTGTATCAAGTTAAATAACAAGTGAGGATAAAAATGGGAAAAGAAAAACAATTTGAAAACAAAATTAAAAACTATCTCAAAAGCGTGGGGGTTTATCCTTTGGGAACGGCACGAGATAAAATGCCAGTTCCACCGGTTGGATATTTTGAAAAGCGTTGGGGTGGTATGTTCACAAAGAAAGGATTACCAGATATGCACATTTGCATTCATGGCCATTCACTTGAGGTTGAATTAAAATCTGAAACCGGAAAGCCGGATGAACTTCAATTGTTCATGTTAAATCAAATTAACATGTCTGGCGGTCGGGGTGTTGTGGTTCACCCAAAAGATTTTGAAGCCTTTAAAAATTTAATAACGGAGTATTTATAATGAAATTCAGTTATAGCCGAGTATCAACGTTTAACACTTGCCCTTATCAGTATTTTTTACGGTATGTGGAAAAGGTTAAAACATTTCCGAATGATGACGCCAATAATCCATTATATCTTGGAACGGCGGTTCATACTGGTTTGGAAAAAACGATTGAAGCCGGTTTAATGGATTATCTTTCAAATTATCCGATTATCAGCGATTTACAAGTAAATGAAACTATTAAGTTGGAATATGTAATTGCAAAGGGTAAAGAGTTAATACCGGACGGCTTGTTTGAGCTTAAAGTTGAAGATGATGAGTTTGTCGGTTATATGGATTTATTGGTTCCCAAAGGCAACAATCACTTTGATCTATATGATTTCAAGTATTCAAATAATGTTGACAATTATTTAAAATCGGGCCAATTACACGTTTATAAATATTTTTATGAAAAAATGAATCCTGGCCACGTTATTGATAATTTACATTTTATCTTTTTGCCAAAGGTTATGATCAGGCAAAAGAAAACTGAGAATTTGTATCAGTTCCGCAAACGCTTATGTGAGGAATTGAGCAAAAAGGAAGTCAAAATCGTCAAGGTAGATTATGACTTCCAAAAGGTGCGGGAATACCTAGAATCCGTTGAAACGATTAAAGCAGCGGTTGAATTCCCGAAGAATGCGTCAAGGCTTTGCCCTTGGTGCGAATATCAAGCATATTGTGAAAGAAAGGACGATACTATGCTATTACCAAGTAAAGAAAGAAGAAACATCAATAAAATTGATAAAAAAGTCATTTGGATTTATGGAGCACCGTTTTCAGGTAAAACGTTCTTGGCCAATAAATTTAATGATCCGTTAATGCTGAATACAGACGGAAACATCCGATTTGTTGACGCTCCATTCATTGCCATTAAAGACCAAGTAACGGTTGAAGGTCGCATTACCAAAAGAAAACCAGCGTGGGAAGTATTCAAAGAAGTCATTGACGAATTGGAAAAGAAACAAAACGACTTCAAAACAATCGTTGTTGACTTGCTTGAAGATACTTATGAACATTGCCGTGCTTATGAGTATGAAAACCTGGATATTGATCACGAATCAGACGCTGGGTTTGGTAAAGGTTATGACATTATCCGTAAAGAGTTCCTCGATCAGATTAAACGTTTAACAAATCTTGATTATGAAAACATCATTTTAATAAGTCATGAAGACGCTTCTAAAAATATCACGAATAAAGGCGGTTCAAGTTTAACGACTATTCGACCAAACATTCAAGAAAAATTAGCGTCAAAAATCGCTGGTATGGTTGACATTGTGGGCCGTGTTGTCGCTGATGGTGAAAACCGTGTGTTGTCATTCAAGAGTAATGAGCTTGTTTTTGGTGGTGGTAGATTAAACGTTAAAGGAAAAGATATTCCACTTGACTATGCCGAGTTAATGAAGGTATATGAAGAAGCCAATAAAACGGTCGGTTCAACTGATGAACAACCAAAACAAGCAACGGAAAGACGCTCAGTATCATTTAAATAAGAAGGGAGTGAACAATGGAAAACTTAAGATTAGCCTCGTATATTGAACGCATTGAAAGAATTCAAAAGGACGTGAACGAACTTAAAGCTGATATTCGGGAAATTTTTTCCGAAGCCAAAGGTCAAGGTTTTGATGTTAAAGCAATGCGACAAGTTTTAAATTTGCGTAAAATGACACCTGCCGATAGGGCTGAGGCTGAATTTTTACGAGATGAATATAAAAAACTTTTAGCCTTGGAGTAAAAATGATTAGACATACTGAATTTGATAAAACCATCAATGACGTTGAAATGCGAGTTGTTGCTGCTGTTTACGTTGAAGATGATGAATTTGACGAGTTCACAGTTTATATCGGTGACACGATTGTTACTGAAGTTTTAGACCAAAGCATTATTGACGATTTAAAAAAAGAAGCGATTGAAAACGTTTCTGATGAAGCCATTGCGGCTGATAAAGCTGATTTTGATTTGAAAGGAGAATAAAATTATGACTGATATTTTTAACTTTGAGGATTGGGATAATCAATTTGATTCTGAGGGTTTGAAAAACGATTTAGACCAGGTTAAAAACAACGATTCAACGAGTGATGAAGTTCCACATGATGTTTATGAGGTTAAGATTGAAAAACTTGAATTGGCATTAAGTAAAACAAGTGGAAAACCAATGGTTAGTTGCTGGTTTAAAATCTTATCTAACAAATGCAAAGGGCGTTTGATTTTCATGAACCAGGTAATTAATAACGGTTTTGGTTTACATAAAGCAAATGAATTTTTAAGAAGTTTATCAGAAATTCCGGTTACATTTGAAAGTTTTGCACAATATAACCGTTTGCTCACTGATATTAAGGGTGAAATTGATGGTAAATTTGAATATCAATTAAACTATTCAAAAGACGCCAAAGGCTATAACACTTTCAAAATTGAAAAAGTTTTTGACGCTGCACCGTTTTAAGTGAAATGTTGAACAAGGAGCGGTTTAATGACCGCTCCTTTAATTTGAAGAAAGGTTTATTATGGACAAGTTTATAAATAAAATTATAAACGCCGATTGTTTGGACATATTGAAGCAATTACCGGACAAGTGTATTGATTTGGTTTTGACCGATCCGCCGTATGGAATCGGTGAAAGTTGCGGTAAAAATAAAACAAGGGATCATGTTTGCCGGGCCACTGATTATGGAAACAAAGATTGGGATAAATCCATACCGTCAAAGGAAATATTCAATGAAATAATCAGGGTTTCTAAAAATCAAATAATCTTTGGCGGTAATTATTTTGTTGAGCATTTAACAAATTCACCCTGTTGGCTTGTTTGGGATAAGTTAAACACCGGCGATTTTGCCGATTGTGAGCTTGCCTGGACTTCTTTTAAATCAGCGGTTAGAAAATATACTTTCCGCTGGAACGGTATGTTGCAACAAAACATGAAGAATAAAGAAAAGAGAATACACCCAACACAAAAACCGACTGATTTATTCGGTATGATTTTGAGGGATTATTCCAAAGAAGGGGATTTAATACTTGACCCGTTTTCAGGATCAGGAACAACGGCCAGGGCGTGCCATAATTTAAAAAGGCGGTTCATTTGCGTTGAAAAAGATTTTGACCATTGGAAAGCGAGTGTTAAAAGTTTAGAAGATCATCAACGCCAAGGGCTTTTATTTTAAGAGGTGATTTAATGCTGCATTTTATAGACTTTGAGGTTTTTAAAGAAGACTGGCTTTGTGTGATCATCAACCCACAAAGACGGACGGAAACTGTTATTGTCAATGATGTTGGAAAATTAAAAAAATATTATGAGCAATATAAAAATGAGATTTTTGTCGGCTATAACATCCGGCAATATGACCAGTATATTTTCAAAGGTGTTTTGTTGGGATTCAATCCAAAAGACGTGAACGATTGGATCATTGTTAAAGATAAAATGGGTTGGCAATATTCGGACTTATTCCGGAACATCAATATAAATATTTTTGATATTATGACCACATTCCACGGTTTGAAAACTCTTGAAGGTTTCATGGGAAATAATATCAAAGAAACAAGTGTTGACTTTACGATTGACCGTAAATTAACCGCTGCTGAAATTGCCGAATCAATAGAATATTGCCGTCATGACGTGCAACAAACAATGAAGGTATTTTTACAGCGGAAAGAAGAATTTGACGCTCACATGAGTATGTTGAAAGCGTTCAAAATGCCGCTTAATTTAATCAGTAAAACAAAGGTTCAATTATCGGCTATGATTTTAAACGCTTCAAAACAAATTCGGGATGATGAATTTGACATTGAATATCCATATACTTTGAAATTGAATAAATACAAACACATTAAACAATGGTATGATAACCCGCTCAACCGGAATTATGAAAAGTCGCTTGAAATAGATGTTGCTGGTGTTCCTCATATCTTTGCATGGGGTGGCTTGCACGGTGCCAGAAATAATTACATTGAAAGCGGCCAGTTTTTAAATGTTGACGTTGCGAGTTATTACCCAAGTTTAATGATTAAATACGGGTGGGGAAGTCGTAACATGCTCAACCCAAAGTTGTATGAGGAAATTTATCATCAACGGTTAAAATATAAGGCTGAAAAAAACCCGTTACAGGCCCCGCTTAAAATCGTTTTGAACGGCACGTATGGAGCAATGAAAGATAAATATAATAATCTTTATGATCCACGCCAGGCGAATAACGTTTGTGTTGGCGGTCAACTGTTGCTCTTGGATTTGATTGAAAAGTTAGAAAACCATTGTGATATTGTTCAATCTAACACGGATGGTATTCTTGTAAAATTGCATAACAACCGTGAAGAAGTTGAAAACATCTGTCATGAATGGGAACAACGCAGCGGGATGGTTCTTGAATTTGACGAGTTTGTTAAAGTAATTCAAAAAGATGTTAATAACTACATTATCGTTGATAAAAATGGCAAATACAAAAGTAAAGGGGCCTATGTGAAAAAATTAAATGCTCTTGATTTTGATTGTGCGATTTTAAACGAAGCGGTCATTAATTACTTTGTTAAAGGCGTTCCGGTTGAAGAAACGATTCTTAATTGCAATGAGTTGATCAAGTTTCAAAAAATCGTTAAAGTGTCATCCGGTTATGAGTATGCGTTGCATGGGATTAAAAAACTGAATGACCGAACGTTGCGGGTTTTTGCTAGTAAAGATTTATTGGATGGCGGGGTTTATAAAGTTAAGAAAGGAGGTAATCCGGAAAAATTCGCGGACACGTCAACAAATTGTTTCATTATCAATGATGATGTGAAAAATATGGGGGTTCCTGAAAAATTAGATAGAGATTTTTATTTAAATATGGCAAAAAGAAGAATAAGCCAATTCATGGGCGATTTATAAAAAGGAGATTAAATGTTGATAAATAAATTTCATAATGAGAATTGTTTTGAAACAATGGGGAAAATGAATGACAATATGATTGATGTTGTATTAACATCTCCATTTTACAACACAAATATTAAAGCTGGGAAAAGAAAAACACTGTTAAACACTCAATCTAAACGGGGTCATTATGATTACGTTAGATATGACATTCATTGTGATGTGATGAGTAATGATGAATATTGTGAGTTTACAATAAAATTATTCAAAGAATACAATCGTATTTTAAAAAAGAATGGGTGTGTTTTATACAACATTTCTTATGGTAACGAAAATACAGAGGGAATGTTTAGAGCTTTAAATTCGATCATAACACAAACAGATTTCACGGTTGCTGATTGTATTATCTGGAAAAAGTCGAATGCATTACCTAATAATTGTAGTTCTAACAGATTGACACGATTGACTGAATTTGTATTTGTATTTTGCAGAAAGGATGAACTCAAAACGTTCCACAGTAATAAAAAAATTGTATCGGTTAGAAAGACTGGTCAAAAAATGTATGAAAACATATACAACATTGTTGAAGCTAAAAATAATGATGGCCCATGTCCTTTTAATAAAGCAACTTATTCAAGTGAATTGTGTGAGAAATTGCTAAAAATATACGCTCCAATTAATCAAGATACGATTGTTTATGATAGTTTCATGGGGAGTGGAACAACCGCGGTGGCGTGTGCAAAATTAGGTTTAAAATTCATTGGTAGTGAGATAAGCGAAAGTCAATGTGTTTATTCGGAAAACAGATTAAAACAAGTATTGTAAAAGGAGATAACATGGTTTTTTTCAGAGGTTACGTTAAAACAAAAAATAAAAGATGTTTGGGGAAATTCAAAGATGTTGAGAATTTAAACAGTTATGAAGATGTTAAGGGGTTTGAGGAATTTGCGGGGGTTTTGAATGGCGAATCAATTTTATTAGATTTTGACGATTCGGCCCAGGCACAAACGGCTTTTACAATAGTTAAGGATTTACAGTTAAAGTGTCGGGTATATCAAACAACACGTGGTTATCATATTATGTTTAAAAATCACACTGTCATAAAGTGTGGAACGGGTGTTAAATTGGCGTGTGGTTTAATGGCGGATGTGAAAGTTGGAAGGAATGCCTATTCAATTTTAAAATTTGCCGGTAAAGAGCGAGAAGTTTTATATGATTCCGGTGATTATCAGGAAGTGCCAAAGTTTTTCATTCCGGTTAGATCAAACGCCGATTTTCTGAATATGAAAAACGGCGAAGGAAGAAACCAAAAGTTATTCACATACATTTTGACCTTGCAAAGAAACGGTTTCAGCGTTGACGAGTCAAGAGAATGTCTGGAAATAATCAATAAATATGTGTTGGCTGAACCGTTGAAAAAATCAGAGCTTAACACGATCATGAGGGATGACGCATTTAAAAAACAGTCATTCTTTGGCGGTGCAACCGGTAAAACATTTTTATTTGATGAATTTGCCGAGTTCATCAAAAACAACGCTCATATTGTGAAAATCAACAAACAGCTGCATATTTACCAGGACGGTATTTATGTTGAAGGACGGGAAAAAATCGAATCGGAAATGATCCGGCATATTCCAAACTTAAACCGGGCCAAACGGACGGAAGTTTTGGATTATTTAAACATCTTGATTTGTGATAGTGTGAACTTGTCGCCAGCCAATTACATAGCGTTTAAAAATGGCATTTATGACGTTGTTAAAGATGAATTGTTGCCATTCTCGGATAAATTCATTATAACGAATAAAATCAACTTTAATTATAATCCCGCTGCTAAATCCGAGCTGGTTGAAAACACATTAAATAAACTTGCTTGTCATGATCAGACGATTCGCAACTTGCTTGAAGAAGCAATCGGATATTGCTTTTTTAGAAGGAATGAGCTGGGTAAATCGTTTATGTTGACCGGTAACAAGTCAAACGGTAAGTCAACGTTCCTGGACATGGTTAAAACGGTTCTAGGTGATGATAACATAACATCTCTTGACTTGTCGGAACTCAACGAGAAATTCCAAAATGCCGAGTTGTTTGGCAAACTGGCCAATATTGGTGATGATATTGGTGATGAGTTTATCGGTAATTCGGCGGTATTCAAAAAACTTGTAACCGGCGATAGAATCCAGGTTCAGCGGAAAGGTGAGCGGCCGTTTGATTTCAATAACTATGCCAAGTTGTTATTCTCAGCCAATGACATTCCAAGAATTAAGGATAAAACCGGGGCCGTTCAACGCCGACTCGTGATTATTCCGTTTAATGCCACATTCTCAAAGGATGATCCGGATTACCGGCCATATATTAAATATGAATTGAGGGAGCCGGAAAATATTGAATACCTCATTCTTTTAGGTATTCAGGGATTAAAACGGGTCTTGGAAAATCAAGAGTTCAGCGAATCGGCAATCGTTCAAAAAGAGCTTGAAGAATATGAAGAAAGCAACAATCCGTTGATTGGATTCTTCAAAGAATATGAGGATTTGGTTGTTGAAAATCAAACGACAACATCCGTTTATATGAAATATACTGAATTCTGTTTGACAAACAACTGTCAACCAATGTCTAAGATTGAGTTTTCAAAACAAGTTAAACGGCGTTTTGATCTGGAAGTTAAGCCAAAATCCGTTGACGGTAAGGTTCAAAGGGTATTTGTAAAGAAATAATGTTTTAGAGTTAGAGTGAAAACCTCTAACTCTTTCTTTATAAATGCTTAATAATCTAAATTTTTTTAGATTTTATCTAAAAATCTATTGACATTTATTACCAAAAGAGTTATTCTATAATTATAGAAAGGGATGATGATCAGCCCTTAATGAAGAAAAGGAACAGTAAGATGAAAAATGTATTTGGTTTTAAATTTGTAAGAAATGAAGATGATTGTGAAGTTTATGAATCAGGCCATGACTGGGTTGCTTTTTTATTTCACGATAATACACTTGTTGTAAGTGGCAAAGGCGAGGATGATTATAAAAAAGTCAAATGTGAATCAAGAAGTCAAGCCCTCGGCATTTTAGATAATAGCCCTAGCCACATTTTATGTTATTTATAAGAAAAGGAAACAAACAATGAAAGACAGATTGACAATTTCAGAAACATTACAATCACATCAAACAGACGATTTTATCAAAAGTCTTTGGTATGATTGGTTTTGCAGTGATAAAGCCTTATTGAATAAAGGCCGGTCACTATTAAAAAAATTAAAAGCTATTAGCAAATCAAATAAATTTGATACTGAAAAAACTTATGTGTTTTTCAAGAACTGTTGCCCTATGAATGGAAATTTATATGATCAATTTAAAATTTGCGATATTGAAACTGGTGATGTTCTTTATTGCATAACTCCAAAAAGTGGACATGCTTTTATGAATGGTAAAGGTGATGTTTGGGGTAAAGAAAATGATTTTATGGAACCTTTATTTGTTGGTTCTTGGAAAGAAATTAAAGAATGGTTTTTAAAGTAGGATTGTGAGATTACCCTCACAATCCTTTTTTTTT
>JAFTHM010000044.1 GCA_017457425.1 Alphaproteobacteria bacterium | reverse complement strand
TTTTTTTTTATGGCTCCAGCGGTAGGGCTCGAACCTACGACCGATCGGTTAACAGCCGATTGCTCTACCACTGAGCTACGCTGGACCATGTTTTGGAGGCCGATACCGGAATCGAACCAGTATAAAAGGATTTGCAGTCCTCTGCATAAACCATTCTGCCAATCGGCCCTCAGGTAGATATCCTTTTACAGTGTTTTTTTTTATTAGTCAAGAAAAAAAATAAAAATCGCTTGAAAAAATTTTAAAATTATAATAATCTTACCTTATAAAAGAGAATGAAAGGATTGAAATGTTTAAAAAAATCACATACTTAACCATAGCTTTATGTACTGTATCAAATATTGCTATGGCCGATACTTTAAAGGACGTTTTGGCCTATACTTACGAAAATTCTTTGACTGTAACCGCAGAACGGGCAGGGTTGAAGGCCAAAGATGAAACAGTTGTTCAGGCAAAATCCGGTTATCGTCCGTCTATTCAGGCCGAAGCCAGTATCGGTCGGTCCCATAATGACCATACGTATGCGACTAGTCCGGTTTCTAATGAGTACGACCAAACTCCAAAAGATGTGTCTGTTTCGTTTGTTCAACCGGTATTTTCGGGGTTGACGACCTATAACACGGTGCAAGCAACTAAAAACCAAGTCCGTTCTGGGCGGTTTAATTTAAAAAATACCGAACAAGTAACATTATTGGATGCAACGGCTGTGTATATGGATGTGATTCGTGATATGGCTGTGTTAGATTTGCAAATTAATAATGAAAAAGTACTCAAAAAACATTTGGAATCTTACCGCAAACGCTTTAAGGCCGGTGAACTTACTCGTACAGATGTAGCGCAATCCGAAGCGCGTGTATCCGGTGCTAAAGCGAATCGAATCGCTGCCGAAGGTCAATTAGAGGTGTCTAAAGCCAATTTCTTCAGCGTGGTTGGGATAGAACCTAAAGATTTGCAAGATGTGGATGATTTGTCGGTTAAATTACCCGAAACGGTTGAACAGGCAATTGATTTAGCATTAAAACATAATCCGAAAATTCGGGCGGCTCATTATGCCGAACAATCCGCTCTTAATATTGTCAGTGCAAAAAAAGGGGCTTTATCTCCGTCTGTAGATATTCGGGGGGCTGCCGGTAAACAAAAAGAGGTGACACAACTTGATGAGGCGGATTATTGGCAAATTACGGCCAATTTGCGTGTGCCGATTTATCAAGCCGGTTCAGAATATGCCGCTGTACGTGAGGCTAAACAATTGGCTAATCAATATCGTATATTGCTTGCTAAAACACGTCAAGATGTGCGTTCTGAAACAACGGCCGCTTGGGAAAGATATCAAGCAACTAAGGCACAAATCCAATCTATTAAAGATCAAATTAAGGCGTCTAAAATTGCACTGGAAGGTGTCATTCGTGAGGCGAACGTCGGTTCTCGTACCGTTTTGGATGTATTGGATGCCGAACAAGAACATTTGGACAATCAAGTCAGTTTGACAAAGGCTCATCGTGAAGAAATCGTTTCGGCATTTGCTCTGTTGTCTGCTATTGGGCAAATGAATCCGACCGGTTTAAAATTGGGTGTTGAAACATATAATCCCGAAATTTATTATGATGAAGTTCAAAGTAAATGGATTGGTTGGGGAATAAATTAAGGAAATAATATGCAAGAACAAGAACCAAGTGTAAATGATATCTTAAGCTCTATTCGTCAGATTTTATCTAATAAAATTGATGATGGAAATAATGAAGAAGTGGTTGCTAACAATACTAACGAATTGAGTGCTCCTACCGTTGATGAACAGGAACAAGCCTTAATGGAGGCAACAGATGTCTATGTGTTGATGCCGGATATGCGTGTCGCTCAATCTGAAACGGCTCAACCGAGTGTATCGTTAAATGCTGTATCGCAACCGGATATCTCTTCAAATGATATGCCGTATGAAGAACCGGTGATTGTTGGACAAGAACGTGTTGAACCGGTGAGGGAAATACCTCAGTCAGTACATTCTCAACCGACGGAAACGCTGGCTTTGCCCGATATTAAAGAGGCAGATATTAAGCCGATGATACAAGACTGGCTGGATAAAAATCTGCCGGCTTTGGTAGAACGTGTCGTGGCCGAAGAAGTGCGTCGTATTTTTAATAAACGATAAGTTTTAATATTATAATTTTACAACACGGGCCAAGGTTAAAACAAATACCTTGGCTGCACCATTTTTAAGTAATATTTTACTACATTCATTTATTGTTGCACCGGTTGTGAACACATCATCTATCAGTAAAATATTTTTATCTTTTATTAAATGTTTATTTTTAATCCCGAATGCACCGGCAACATTACGTTTTCTCTCGGCAGCTTTCATATGTCCTTGAGAAACGGTGGCTCGCTTTCTGATTAATATAGTTGGATGATAGGGTATGTGAGATTTTTCCGCCAGTCGTTTGGCTAATACATCGGCTTGATTATATTTACGTTTGATGTGTCTAAACCGATGAAGTGGTACTCCGATAATTAAATCGGTTTCGGAAAATAAATCACGCCCCGCACGATATAGTAAATTGGTCAGTAGTGGAGTGAGTTCCAAATGATCAGAGTGTTTGAACGGCAAAATTAATTTCGCCGAAAACGAATCATAGATAAAAGCCGAACGGGCTTTGGTAAAAATCGGATTTTTCTTACAGCAAGCCCCACATCTTGTTTCTTCGGGAATGTCAAACTCAAACGGTTTACCGCAAATTTCACAATAGGGGCGACAAATAAAATGAATTTTACTAAAACACTCACTGCATAATCCATGAGTGAGTAAAACCCGCTTTTTACAAATCGGACAAAGTGGTGGTACAATAAAATCTAAAACAGTGCGATACACGGTACGAAAAAATGACATGCTATCCTCTAACAAATTGTCATACAATTATATGTTAAATACCCCAAAAAGACAAGGAAAGAATGAAAAATCAAGGGAACCCCTTGTTCTTTTTGGCGTTTTGTGCTATATAACTTATATAAAAAAAGGGGAAATAAATGACGCGTATTACACAAAATGCATTCAGATTGTTATTTTTGTTGGCTTTAACAAACGGTATAGGATATGTCGGTGGATCCTTTATGAACCAAGATACCATGAACTGGTATAATACGCTCGTTATGTCCTCTTTAACACCACCGGATATGGTGTTTCCCATTGTGTGGTTTGCATTGTTTTTAATGATGTCTGTGGCGGCCTTTTTGGTGTGGAATAAAGTCAGTACTCGTTGGTTCGTTGCCCAACTTGCGATGAACTTGCTGTGGACGTTTTTGTTTTTTGGATTAAGAGAGGTGCTGGCCGCTTGTTTTGTTATTGTGGCAATGCTCTACTTTTTGTACAGATGTATGCGTGATTTTTATACCAAATCTCATATAGCGGCCTTTTTGATGGCGCCAACATTTGTGTGGAGTTTGTTTGCTTTGTATTTAAACACTTATATTATATTTAATAATTAAAGGAATATCCGAATGATCCCCCTGAAATATGCTCCCAGATTTTTAATCGCTGCTCGTGCGTTGCAGATGATGAAGTTTATGTTGCCGGTTATGGCGTTGTTTTATCAAGATAAAGGAGCCACGATTGGTGATATCTTTTTAATCCAAGGGGCATGGGCAATCAGTGCCTTTTTGTTGGAAATCCCCAGTGGTTATATTGGTGATTTATGTGCCCGTAAAACGGTTGTGGCTTTGGCTTTTTTAGTTGGCGCTTTAGCTAATTTATTAATGGGTTATGGATATGGTTTTTGGGTACTGCTGAGTGGTGAATTATTGTTGGGATTTTCGCACGCCCTCTATTCCGGAACGGCGGAAGCCTATTATCATGACTTATTGAAAAAACGTTCTAAAGAGGGTAAATTGCATAAAAAATTGGCCAAGTTGGAATCTTTATCTTTGGTAGGGTTGACGATTGCAACCCTTACGGCCGGTTTTATATATGGATGGTTTGGGGCAGAATCCTGTGCTTATTTAACAGCCTTTACCACGTTTGTTGGTTTTGTAATAATATGTTTCT
>JAFTHM010000043.1 GCA_017457425.1 Alphaproteobacteria bacterium | reverse complement strand
ATCGGGGCTTTTGGCTTTAGTGATTAAGCCGGAATGCACAAAAATTGTTTGTCCCCCGGCCACAAAGGCGTTAATACTGTCATCGTTGACTAAGACAATTTCGGCATTTTGTGGATTAAGGCCGGCGGCAGTGAAAATACGCCGAGCCATCCCTGTTAAAACGTCTTCCACCTCGCTATCCCGAATGACGGATAGATTATCGGCGTGTACGTTGACAGCACAGAGAAAACCAAAAATGAAGGTTAATATATATTTCATAGGGAGTATGCTAAAGAAAAAAACAGCTTTCGTCAATAAAAAAACATAAAGAACGCTTGACAAAAGCACTAAAATTGAGTCAAATATCCATAAAAGGATAAAACATGAAACAAAGTCAAAAAGAAATTATTGCCGGTATTGTTCTCAGCATTTTACTGATGAGTTTACTGACGTTTGTGCATTCTCGTTCTGTCGTACAAGATACGGGGGAAAAGTTTGTTTTATACGCTTATTTTTCTAAAGCCGATGGATTAATGAATGGGGCAGATGTTCGTTTGGCCGGTCTTAAGGTCGGAACGGTAACCCATCAATCGTTAAATGGTCGGTATGCCGTTCGGGTCAGAATGTCATTTGATAAGCCGGTTGAATTATCTACTGATTCGTCTGTCGCTATTGAAACGGACGGTTTACTCGGCAGTAAACATATTGAAATTGTACCGGGCGGGGATGAAGAACTTTTGGCTAGTGGTGATGATATGTCCTATACGCAAGATGCTTTGATTTTAAGTGAGCTGATGGATAAGGTGATGGTCTACATGCGGGAAAAGAAAAACAAACCCGAACCGGTTTGTGCGCCGTGTGAAGGTCAAACAGAAAATGGAGAAGAATAATGAAAAAAAATCCGGTTGAAACGATTTTAGGTTTTTTTGTGTTGATTTTTACGGGGCTATTTTTGTTTTTTGCGGCCTCTCGTGTGGATATTAAACGGATAGAAGGATACACGATTACAGCCAATTTTTCCAAAATCGGTGGGTTAGAAGTTGGCTCAGATGTCCGTATTTCCGGTATTAAAGTCGGTTCAGTTATGGCCACTCGTTTAAATCCTCAAGATTATACGGCCGATGTGGAACTGAGTATTGACCAAAATGTTAAATTACCGATTGATACGATTGCCGGTATTGCTGATGTGGGGATGATGGGGGATAAATATGTCCGTTTAGAACCCGGTAAAAGTCAAGCCATTTTAAAAGACGGTGATACCATGACGCAAACGCACAGCTATAAATCTTTGGAAGATAATATTTCGGAATTTATTTTCTTGTCTACAAAATAGGGGGAAATATGAAAAAAATTATTTTTGCCATTTGTTTGTTGATGGGAGTATCCGTTCAGAGTGCCGAATTACCAATGAATATCGCCGTTTTACGTGGCGTAGATAAAATCACGGGACGTGTCAGTACGATGTACGCAAAGGTCGGTGAGCAGATTAATTTTGGTCATTTAACCATCGGAGTTGAAAAATGTTATACCAGATCTCCCGAAGAAACACCCGAAAATTCTGCTTTTTTAACAATTACGGAAAAAAAGACCGATGGGACAATTGCGGAAGTTTTTACCGGTTGGATGTTTTCTTCAAATCCGGCATTATCGGCAATGGAACATGCCGCTTATGATGTGTGGGTGATTGGATGTAAGGAAACCAATTAAACAGTTATTTAAAAACGGACACCGTTACAGTATCCGCTTTCATTCATTTAATTTTTTTACAGGTGTTTCAAGGCACCTGTTTTTGTTTATTTCATATTAATTTCTTGTGTATAGCAATTTTCGGTAGTAATGACCCCTAATCCCCATTTGTATTCAATTTGGCATTTTTCAATGACCATGTGATTTCTGTCTCCGGAAATATTGGTAACAAACGGAGCGGACCGTGTATAGGTTGATGAGCAAGCCGAACACATTAAACCCAAAACAATTAAACTGACATATTTCATTTGAAGTATCCTTTCTTTAAAGTTAAAAGAAAGCCACACTTTCATAGAAAAAGAGTGGCTGGAAGTTCAAAGCTATTCTTACAATAGTGCGGTGTATTCGTCCAAAGGACTTATTTCACCGCCTTCCAACCACGTGGAAAACGCACCTTTGTTTTTATTATCCTCGTGCGTAAGGATATTGTAAGAAGAGGCTTTGAAACCCCACGCCCGAGAATTCCTCAGACGCATATATAGGTTAGCATACAATTTTTTAAAAGTCTATCCTTTTTTATGTAAAAAAACGGATACCGGTAAAGTATCCGTTTTCGTTCATTTAATTTTTTTCAGGTGTTTAGAGGCGCCTGTCTTTTTTCAAAAAAAAGAAAAAGGCCACACTAAAAAAAAGAGTGGCTGGAAGCAGAAAACTACTCAAAGAAATAGTGTGGTATATTGACCTAGGGCTATTCTACCACCTTCCAGCCATGACGGAAGTCGCACGATTGGAGGAATTCACCCCATGCGATAGGGTGTCTTTGAGGAGGTTTTCTGCCCTCCACATTCGGTATCATGCCGAATGCATATATAGGTTAGCATACAATTTTTTAAAAGTCTATCCTTTTTTATGTATTGGTATAAAAAAGGAGAGGATAATCCTCTCCCATTTGCTAGCCTTCAGTTATTTACAATGAAATAATCCCTCTGGCAAAGGCATAAATAGCACAAATAGCCACGATGACAATGCTATAAGCTAAGATTTTTTCACCACAGCTGAACGCTTTTTCATTTGGTGTATGTTCGCTTTTGGCCCACAGGTAAATCGGAATGCCGGCGGCAATAAAGACCACCGCCATGAGCAGGTAATTTAAACCGGCGGCATAAATCAGCCAAATGGCATAAACAGCGCCCAAAATACCGGTCAGCAAAGCACTAGAGCGTTTCGTCAGTATACCGGTTGGATATTCTCCGTCTTCGCACAGTTTCCACAAATAAGCGCAAGATGTCAAATAGGCCGGCAGTACCATCACGCCCGTAATGGACAACATAGTGTTCCAAGCGTTATTTGAAAAATAAACAAGCAACATGGCCGCTTGCATCAGCGAGCTGGTAATCCATAATGAATTGCTGGGTGCTTCGTTTTGATTTTCTTTTGCAAACAGCTTTGGAAATGTGCCGTTACCGGCCATAGCATACGGAATTTCGGCCACAATCATTGTCCAAGATAACCAGCTGGCTAAAATGGCAATAATTAAACCGATATTCATCATCCAAGCCCCCCAAGGACCGACGATGTCTTGTAAAACACCGGCCGTAGATGGATTGGCAACACCGGCAAGTTCATGTTGGCTCATGTATCCGAACGGTAAGACCGATAACAATACATAAATGGCCAAGCACCCGAGGAAACCCATAACGGTGGCTTTGCCGACATCTGACGGTTTTTCGGCCCGTCCCGATAACACGACGGCGCCTTCAATACCGATAAAAGCCCACAATGTCACCAACATCGTACTTTTGATTTGACTGTCTAAAGCACCTAAGCCTTTATGACCCATGACGGTTTCACCCCAAAAATCAAAGTCAAATTTATCAATATTAAACACGAATGCCGTAATAATGATGAATAAGACCAGCGGAACCAATTTGGCAATGGTGGCGATTAAGTTAATAACGG
This sequence comes from Alphaproteobacteria bacterium, assembly GCA_017457425.1. GTDB lineage: Bacteria > Pseudomonadota > Alphaproteobacteria > CAAHEQ01 > UBA3637 > UBA7488. Next base: position 495 of record JAFTHM010000043.1, on the reverse strand, counting down.
CAGCTTGTTTAACGCCTCTTAAAACCAACCAGTTAAAGCCCCAAATTAAAATAGACCCACCGATAATTGAGTTGAGGTTATTACCCCCTGTGAACATATGCGGAAAGAAATAATTGAGGGCATCCATGGTAATGACGGCATACCCGACGTTCCCGAAAATTTGACACAGCCAATAACTCCACCCGATATTAAAGCCCATATAGGACCCAAACCCTTCACGAGCATACATATAAATCCCGCTAGTGAGATTCGGCTTAGCATCGGCTAAAATCCGGAATGTATTGGCAATAAAGAACATACCGATACCGGTAATAACCCACGCTAAAATCACCGCTCCGACCGACGCACTTTGTGCCATGTTTTGAGGCAGTGAAAAAATACCACCGCCGACCATAGAGCTGACCACAATGGCGGCCAGTCCCAAAACACCGAGTTTTCCCGTCGTGGTCATGGATTTTTTTGTTTTATTTTTTATCATTTTTTATTCCTTTATAT
>JAFTHM010000042.1 GCA_017457425.1 Alphaproteobacteria bacterium | reverse complement strand
CCAGAAAATCCATTTCATGCCGTTTAGAATCTGTATCTCATTCGGATTATTATAATCAACAAAAATTGTTTTATGAATTTATGGATGATTCTATTGGTAATTTTTCAAATAGCGATAAAATATCATAATTTTTTTATTAAGGGGTGGCCTATTTAACTTTTAAGATAACAAGTTAAATTTTTTTTGCTCTCCTGAAACAAAAAAACAAAATTCTAGCATTTTTAAAACACAAAAGTCAGATAAAGATTTTCCTATACTGGCTTGAAAATCTAAAGTTTCAAAGCAAAATCAGTCCGTGTATTACCAGACTTCTCCAGCCGCTGTGCAAAATAAAAATATCCCCTTCTTGACGCAAATCAAGAAGGGGATAAGATATATCAGAATTTAGAAGTTATATTCTAAACTAACCGATCCGTTCCAACCTTGGCGACCACCATCACGACGGTTTAAAGTAAAGGAAGCTGTCCAATCATCTGATAACCCTCTGGAGGCACCGATACCGTATTCAACATAGTCTTTTAAGCTGATATTCGGTAAAACGATATCGTTACTTAGATAGAGTTTTTTTAGCACAACATACGAAAAGTCGGAAGATAGCCTCAGTCAAGTCAGATAAGTCGAAAGAGATAGATGTTTTTATTATTTTACAAGTGCTTATACTGGTTTGTGTGTGGTATTTTTTTAATGCTTGTTTTTCAGCCTACAAATGCACAATTTCTACGTCCGGATTTTGACGAGCGAGTTATTCGACTAATAACCTGCGGTGGCAACGCTCGGGTGTTGGTTCGGCGCATAAAAAGCAAGCACAATCCATATCTGGCGTTAGAGTGAACTTTCTGGTCCGACAAAGATTGGAATATTGTTCTTCGGCATCATCCCACCCAAATAAACTTTCTTTATATCCTTTTAACATGGCGGGGATAGGTGCAAATTCTTTGTGGTATTCATATTTGATACGACATAAAACCCATAAGAAAAATTCCAAATCTTTTGAACGGGCAAAACCGCAGTCTTTTGTGGATGGATATAATCTGACATCAAGAATTTTTTTGACATCAGAATTTTTTAAAATTGTGAAAAATTCTCTGGCTGATTTTCCTGCATATCCGATTGTATATAACTTCATTGTGTGTTTCCTTTAAAAATCAAACAGTGTGCGATTTAATTTTATATCCGTTTCTTCTTTGTAATAACAATTTTCATAACTATTAGGCCATTTATTTCACCTAATAACAGGGGGTCAAGTTTGTGTTATTCATTGGGTGAGTGAAAGCATATTTTAATCTCGTGTATATGGACGTGAATTTTTTATACATTGCATTAGCAAGTTGTTGAATTTTTGATTTAAAAATTTCATCGTTTGATTTTGGTACTCTTTGTTGCCCAATTTTTCTTTGGTATTATCCAATGATTCAGTTTGATGGTGTTTTTTCAATTCCTTAATAAAATTGACAATAGGATGCGTCTCTTTTATATTCTGCATAATTTCATTACAATGACGGTCTTGTAATTTAGTACAATAAGTTAAGAGTGTGGTGCAAGCTTGATTTTTTGCTTCTTTATTGTTGAATTTCGTATTTGCAATTTTATTGAAATTCATAAACGCTTTGAAAATGCCGATTTTAATGAGATCATCTTGGATTGAGGTTTCTTTAAAGATATTACCCTCCAAAAGAGTCGTTATTTTTTCTAAAGGTAAGGAGGTAATTTGTGATTGCATTATCTCATTTTGAATTTGTACGGTTAAGAAATTTTCGACTGTAGGATCAGACTTATAGTCTATTATAGCCATATTTGTTTTGTTGGCTTCGTTTTTTATACAATGCCAAAAATCAACAACCCATTTATTTTTATCTAAAGTATCTAATAACACTGCTTGTTGTTTATTAGGAGCAGCAGTTTTGTGGGCTTCTGCTAGTTTTTTTAAGAAAAACATTCCAAAAGGAGAGTTGGCATTTTCAACTAAGAATTCGGATAATTCTGTGTATCCGTTTCTGGTTATACTTAAAAATTGGTAAACTAATTTTTTATCTGCATCTTTTGTTTCTTTGTTAACAAAATTAGAAAGAGCGCTGTATAACCTCAATTTTTGTAAGGTAGACTCAATAATGGTATCACATTCTTTATGTTGTTGGTTAAGATCGTTCGTCATTCTTTTAGTTTTAAATAATTTTTTAAAGAAACCGGTAAGGAATGTATCTTTTTGGTTTAAATCAACAAATATTTCTAAATCTTGTGCAGATAATTGCAGATATTTTTTTGTTACTAATCTTCTATATTTAGGGTTGTCAAAATGATGCATAAAATCAACAAGTGTATTTTGAAACTCATTCAACTGTCTAACAGTTTCTATATGTGTTCTAAACCTGTCTGCCGGATTGGGCATATTTTGTTCTATGATTGGTGCAATCTTTTTGATTAAAATTTTTGCCGGAATAACCATATTGTTTTGAGATTTGCAAATGGCAACATCTTCTTTTGTTAATGCCATACAGGCTTCTACTAAACGGTCATTTTCTTTTTTGTCAGAGCTTTGTAAAGCAACCCTAACCATTGTTTCAAATGTGGTTATACGTTTTTCTTGTTCATCTTTTAACCATGATTGATAGTTATTTTGAAGAGCATCTAAAAACGATGTAAAATTTTTTCCATCATAGTGTTGATATGCATTTAAAAACAATTTTTCTTTTATATATAGCTGTGGATTTTGTTCATATGCGTTTGTTAAATAAGCCCAGTCCTGTTGGGATAAAGAAGAACACATCCTTTCCAAATTTTGGGCATTTTTATCTTGTTTAGGGTTTTCCAAAAAGGTACTTAGAGCGTCAGAAAATTGTGATTTTTTTGTTTCTCTAGCCTCTAAAATAACCGGCTCTAAAGCCTTATCAAATGCAAGTTTCTCTTGACTGGTGGGATGAGTATAATTTCTGATAAAAATGCCTAGAATGTCGTTTTTGGGTAATGTTTTTAATCCATTTAAAATGGGTTCGTTTAATGTAGTAATAGCTTGTACAAGGGCTTGCTTTTTATCATTATTATCAACATCATTAAAGAACGTATTAAATGTATCCACAAAGTTTTGACGTATTTGTTTATTTAGTACTTTTTCAGTTTCTTGTTCCTTTGGGACGATTTTTTTCTTATTTTTCTTTTTTTGTTTTTGAGCCTTTTCACATTCAATTACTTCAAGTGAACCTAAAATATAACCACGAATATTGATGTTGTCAGGTGTTTGTGTATACGGAGACACAAAATAGGCATGTAATATTTCTTGTTCTTGAGCGGATAATGTTTTCAATGTTTCATAAACATCATCAAACTCTTTTTCCGTAGTGTAGTGGTTTAAAGTAGTATAGATGGTATTTAGTTTAGAATGGGGGACGCCATTATTTTGTCTGAATTGTGTAATGTAAAGTTTTAAAAATGGATAGTGTTCGTAAATCCGGTTCTCAATATGCGGATTGGGTGTTAATACCAGTCTGTCAATGGCTTGCATTAATGTTTCATTGCCGGTATCTTTATCTAACCATTGATATCCAAAAGTATTTGGGTGATTTAAAATATCTTCATTTTTCGGATTGTCAATTAACGAACGCATTGATGGATTTTTTTGAATCATTATATGCATTAATCCATATGATAACGTATCAATAACATTTTTATCAGATAAGCGGGACATTGGGATGTACAGCATATCATCAATGGTTTTTGTTGATGGTGTTGTTCTAGCAGTTTTACTGCTCAATGGTCCTATTTTGCCTTTATAATAGGTCTCATACAGGTGTTTAAACTGAGGATATAAACGGTCTGTCTTATGTGTTTTTAAATGGATTAAGTGATTTAAAAAATGCTCTGTTTGTTTTTGAGCGTTTACCACTGCAATATCTGAAGGTGTTTCTGTATTTTGAATATTTATATCAACATCGTTTAATTCATCTTTTAATACGTACAAATGTGATGTTGGAATTTTATTAAATACACGATACATATCCATGATGTTTTGGGAGGTAAGTTTTTCTTCCTCGGTCATATCTGTTGCTTGAGCTAAGAATGATTTTGCAAATGTTTTGGCTATCTTAATTTTGTTAAAGCTGTTTTGAAGCGCCTTTTTTTCTTCTTCACTGGACTCAAAATGCCATAATTTTTGCAACAGCTCTTTATGATATTGTTTAATATTATCCGAGGCCAGTTGTTGTTCCACAAATGCATCAAACTTTTTTTGATCCGTTTCATTTAAGCTTTGTGTAATATCATATAGTTTATCAAAGAAAAGGGAGGTTTTTGCTTCAATACTTTTGTTGGAAACGATAATGGCGTCTAACGTGTTGAGTAAAATTTCAAATTTTGCGTCCATTGTGTTAATGGATTCAAGTAATTCATTTTGATAAGTGATTAATCCGTTTTTAAAGGCTGCATCGGATTCAACCATACTTTTTGTTTTATGAATTTCCCGTTCGTCAAGGGCCGATAAAATACGGCTGGCCAAAGCATTATTTTTGGCGTGAACAACGTTATCCGATTTATCATAGTGATTGCTGATACGTACATCTAAAATGAAAACACATTTGATGCCGTCATTTTGAATAATACTGACATCCATGCGTCCATCCGGACTGAATTCCAGTTCAAATAAATTATTACCTCTTGTATGTGTTTTTTTGTTTTTACCGATAATTTGCTGTCTGAAAAAATCATTACGATTAGTAATTGTTTTTAATCCTTCATAAAATTCATCAAAGGCTTCAAATTCGGCATGCAAGTTTTGAAAATTACGTTTGATACCATCATAGGTAATTTTATCTGTTGTTGGTTCATCTGTTAACAATGAACGGAATGTCATCCCTTTCTTTTGTCCAAAGCAATCCGGTAACAAATCATCTATAAAAAAGAATAAAAAAGGATGGGCGTTTATTGCGGTCATATTTTTCCCTTTTTAATGAGTATTTGTTTTTTTACAAATCTTATCTCCATTATATCATAAAAATGAGCAATTTACAATTAAAAACAATAACTGTTTGTTTTATAATAAAAAAATGACATGAGTAAAAAAATGTATTTTTTTGTTGACATCTTGTCTCTTATGTGATAACCTGTATTTGTTCTGGCGCCCGAGGGCAATGGGCGAGGACAACAGACTTGGCCAGTCATCAGCGTATGGGAATAACCCCAAGATGATGTGTTGGCCTTTCGAAAGAGAGGTTTTTTTATGTCTTTTAAATATAAACACGGATTTTGTATTTTACGGTGTCAACCGTTTCATATTGGTCATGACCGTTTAATTAAACAAATGATGCAAGAATGTGAACTGGGTACGGTCTTAATTGGATCGGCTCAAGAAAGTGGTACGCATATTAATCCTCTACCGTATTTTACACGAAAAAAAATGATTCAAAATGTTTGGCGTCATCGGGAAGAGTATGCCAGATTGCAAATCATTCCCGTTAAAGATGTCGTCAATATTCCGTGGAATTTTCATGTTTTGGAAACTATTAAAAAGGAATTACCGGACCGACCAAAACCGGATATTATGTATGTGGGCGATAATCGGGAATACTTGTTTTTTGCTACAGATGTCCCAAATGTCGGGCTGTGTTCCAGAACAACGCAAAGTTTTCCGTTTTTATCGGGAAATATGGTGCGTGATATGATTGCGTTAAAAGATGAACGTTATAAAGAGTTTGTCCATCAAGAAAATATGGAGTTAATTCAAAAGAATTTTTATGAAGATGGACTTGTTTAGGAAGGGTTGAGGTCAACTTTTCCATTGGTTTGGGTCTTGTAGGGACAGTCGAGACAAATCAATTAAAACCTACTGTCAAGGAGAAAATAAAATGAATACAACTTATTCAACAAATCGTTATGTCGGCGCTTCCGTTTATGGGGTTAGAATGCCTATTATTACAGAGGGGGCAGATATTGCTAAAATCATCAGTGATACCGTTATTGAAGCCGAAAATTCCGTATATCAACCCATTACATTAGATAATCGTGATATCATCGGCATTACGGAATCGTTTTTAGCCAGAGCACAAGGAAATTACATTACCATAGATGATATTGCCGGTGATGTCAGTCAAAAATTTCCCGAAGGAGATGTAGCGGTTGCTTTTCCGATTTTATCTCGTAATCGGTTCGCAAAGATTTTAGAAGGGATTGCCAAAGGAGTAAAAGGTAAAGTTTATGTGTGTTTATCCTATCCGGCAGATGAGGTCGGTAATGCCATTATGGATGAAGATGCTTTATTTAATTCCAATATTAATCCCTATACGGATATTTTAAGTAAGCAGCAGTTTCGGGAAAAATTCGGAGTTTTTCATCATCCGATTACGGGTTCTGATCATATTCAAATGTATGAAGATATTGCACCGAATATTGAAATTGTTTTATTGAATAATCCAAAGGATATTTTGAAATATACTAATCAAGTTATTGTATCCAGCATCCATACTCGGCATCGTCATAAAGCCATTTTACAAAATGCCGGTGGCACGGTTTATACATTAGATGATATTTGTAATACGCCAACTAATCAACATGGATGGAGCGAATATGGGGTGCTTGGGTCCAATTATTCTGATGAAAATCGTTTAAAATTATTTCCAAGAGATTCTATGGATTTTTGTAAAAGTTTGCAAGATCAATTAAAGAAAAGAACCGGTAAGCAAATTGAAGTTATGATTTATGGGGATGGCGGATTTAAATGTCCTAAAACGCATATTTGGGAATTTGCCGATCCGGTTGTTTCTCCGGGGCATACAGATGGCCTGAAAGGTATGCCAAATGAAATAAAAATCAAAGCTGTTGCTGATAATCATACGGATAATCCGCAAGCAGCCATTCAAAAAGCAATTGCCGAAAAAAATACTGGAGATGATTTTTATACACTTGGTACAACACCTCGGCAAATTACGGACTTGGTCGGATCGCTGTGTGATTTGACAACCGGTTCCGGCGATAAGGGAACGCCTGTGGTTGTGATTAAGGGATACTTTGATAACTACTTATCGGGTATTCCGGAAAGAGTTCGGGCATAGTAAAAAAGGAGGAGGGGGCTTCGCCTCCTTCCTCCACTATACGATAGGATAAATAAATGTTAAAAGAAAGAATACAAAAAATATTTTATACGTTAAAACATAAGGTGGCTTTTTTACAAGTTGAAAAACAGTTGCGGGGAAAAAATACCTTAAGCGGTTATTTGCATGATGCAGAAAAACCTCTGATGTATTTATTTTGTTTTTGGATGAGTATTTCCGATATTCACAAGTTTCATCGTGCCCATAATCGGCATCATGTGAAAAATAATCTTAAAAAATCACCGGATGATTTGCTGGATACAATAATAGATTGGGAATGTGCCAGAATAACAAAGCCGGATAAACCGCTGAATGCCTATGATACGTTAATAACATATTACCCCGAATATAAAAAGGTATATTTGCCAGTGATTGAAAAATACCTGTCCCATCAAATACGAGAAAAAGAGTAATAAAAACAGGAGGAGCTTTATGATGCTCCTCCTCAAAGTATTTTTGATATGATTTAGTTGGCAGACGGAATTGGCAAATCCTTTAAAATATAGCCGCGTCCCCAAACGGTTTCAATATATTCTTCACCGCCGGACAGCTTTTCAATTTTGCGACGGATTTTGCACAAAAATACATCAATGATTTTCATTTCCGGTTCATCCATCCCACCATATAAATGGTTTAAAAACTGTTCTTTGTTAATGGTTGTGCCTTTACGCATACCCAGTAGTTCCACCAAAGCATACTCTTTGCTGGTCAGGTGTAATACTTTGCCATCAATGGTAACAATTTTGCTGTTTAAGTTAATTTCCATTGCCCCTGTACGAACGATTGGGTCTGCTAATCCTTTTGACCGACGAACAAGAGCGTTAACACGAGCGATTAATTCACTGCGGTCAAATGGTTTTGTTAAATAATCATCGGCACCAAATCCAAGGCCTTTAACCTTTTTGTCTGAACCGGACAAACCGGATAAAATCATAATAGGTGTATTGTTTCGGGCGGCTCGTAGAGAACGGACGACATCATATCCGTCAATTCCCGGCAACATTAAATCCACAATGATAATATCATACTCATATAGCTTAGCCATTTCTAAGCCGTCTTCGCCTAAATAGGAGGTGTCTACGACCATGCCCTCTTTATTTAAAACCATAGCAATATTTTGACCGATTGTTTTGTCGTCTTCAATTAACAATACCCGCATTTTTTCCCCTGTTGTTAAAAGATGGTTTCATAATTATTAACAGTATGTTAATTTATTAAAAGTTGCAAGAAAAAAGTTAATAAATTATCAAATAAATGTTGGTTTGGAAATTTTATTTTTATGAAGATTGTATATTTTTATTTAAAATCATTGTGTTATACTGTTTTTAATAATTTTTAATTTAATATTTTTTAAAAATATAAAATATAAGTTGTATTTTTTCTTGACAAATGAATTAAATAATGTAGTATTAATTCTGTTTTTATGATAAATAAGAAATAAAAATATAATTTAATAAGATATCTAAAACTTTGGGGAAAACACTTTTTTGGGGAGAAATATATGGAACTGAATCAAGAACAAAAAAAATATTTGCATACTATATCATGTCGGCAAGTAGCAAAACACTTGCGTTATCACATTGGGAAAATGGTGGTGTCGGCTCGTATTGATAAAGGGTGGACATTAGAACAGGCCTCTCAAAAAATGTTTGATATGTATCGATATTCATTTGGCGTGCATACACTGGAACGGATTGAGTTGGGGAAATATGATTTAAAAATATGGGATTTGGTCATGCTCGCTCATTTATATGACAGGCCGCTTTGTATAAACATTGATTGTTTGCACGCTAAATCAACGACAAAACAACACCACTCAAACGCATAATTAAATTAACGCCGGCAATGATAATCAGTACATATAAAAAGCGAATGCGTTTCATAATGGTTCCTATTTGATTGAGTTAAGAGCTTTCATCAAGTCTTGTTCGGCTTGAGAGCGAGAGGCACCGTATGCGGGGGAATTCAGATGCGTATTTTGGGGGATTTTGGGCAATGGCGTATTTTGGATTTTATTTAATAAAAAGACCAATTAATAAATAATTAGTTCAGCTCGTTCAATATAATTTTTAATGTCTTTTCGTGAGTCATATTCCATTTTTTTGATTTTAAAAAATTCTGCATATTTTT
>JAFTHM010000041.1 GCA_017457425.1 Alphaproteobacteria bacterium | reverse complement strand
CTGAGGGGTGTTTGGATGCTCAAATTGGGCAAGAAAAGCTGGATTTATCGGATTTAATTCAAATCGGTATTTGCAATAATCCGTCATTAAATCGTTCGTATATGGCGGTCAAATCGGCCGAAAGTGATGTGGGACAAGTAAAATCTAATTATTTGCCGTCTGTCAGCGGGTCTGTTTCTGCCAGTAAGGAATATGGTAAGGTGGAAAAAGGTACTTCATCCGAAACGGATCCGTATTCCACCAATGTGGCATTACAATGGTTGCTGTATGATTTTGGCGGGCGTTCGGCAAAAACTAAGCAAACTAAAGCGTATTTGGATGTGGCTGAATTTTCTTATAACAGTTCATTGCAAAATTTAGTATTTTCGGTCAGTCAGGCATACTATAATGTGCAAGGGGCTAAAGCGGTTTTGGTCAGTTCTAAAACGGCAGAAGAATCCTATAAAAAATCATATGATGAAACAAAACGTCGGTATGAACTGGGGTTGGTTTCGGCTAGTGATAAGTTGTTGGCGCAAACCAGTTATGAAAATTCAAAATTAGCCGTTATTCAGGCCGAAAATGCCGTTAAAACAGGGATGGGAAATTTGGCTCAATTATTAAATTTACCACCCGAAACAGCCTTTGATTTGGCCAGACCCAAACCCAAAAGCGAACAGTTGGATTTAGAGGTTAAAAAACCGGTCTCTGAATTAATTGAAATTGCGTTAAAACAACGTCCTGATTTACGTGCCGATAAAAGCACCTTAGAGGCCGCAAAATATAATGAAGATGTTGTCTTTGCCGGTGCTATGCCGTCTATTTCAGTTGGGGCCGGTATCGGATATCGTGATAATTGGCATACCTCTAATCCTTATACGTATTCAACAAATGTAGGCTTAAGCTTGTCCGTTCCGTTATTTACCGGTTTTTCGGATACGTATAAAATTTCTAAGGCAAGATATCAAACACGTCAGGCCGAAGCCGTGGTCGCCGATACGGAAGATACGGTGAAAAATGAGGTGTGGACGGCCTATCAAGATTATCAAACGGCTGTGTCTTCTCATAAAATCAGTTTGACGGTGTTGGAAAGTGCCAAAGAAAATCAAAAAGTTGCTTTTGCTATGTATAAAGTGGGCAAAGGTAGTATTTTAAATTTGTTGACGGCTGAATCTCAACTCGCAAATTCTCGCAAAGAAAGTATTGTGTCATTTTATTCTGTTTTAACGCAAAAAGCAAAACTCTATCGTGCAATCGGAAGGTATAATTAAGATGAAAATAAAAACGCTTATTATTGGTGGATTAATTGTGGCGGCCGGTATCGGCGGTTATATGCATTTTTCAGGGGGGGCGAAAGGTTTAACACCTCAAGATTTTGAAATGATTACGCTGTCTAATGGGCCTGTGATTCAACAGGTGACGGCCTCCGGTAAAATTCAACCGGTCAATACGGTCAGTGTCGGTACGCAAGTGTCCGGTATTATTGAGCAGGTCCTAGTTGATTATAATGATGAAGTGCAAAAAGACCAGTTGCTTGCCAAATTGGATACGGCTGTTTTACAAGAAAATAAAAATGATGCAAAGGCGCAATTGGATTTGGCAAAGGCTAAGTTAAAAGTGGCCAAACTGAACTATGAACGTTTTCAAAAATTGTATAAGGATAAATTAATTGCAAAAGCGGATTTGGAAGATGCCGAAGTTAATTTTGCTTCAGCTGAAGCTCAAGAGTTGTCTGCCATAGCTGCCTATAATAAAGCTGAACGCAATTATGGGTATGCCACGATTGTATCACCGGTATCCGGTACCGTTATTTCCAAAGAGGTGGAAGAAGGGCAAACGGTGGCCGCTTCTTTACAAACACCGACATTATTTACGATTGCCGAAGATTTAAGCAAAATGCAAATTGAAGCCAGCATTGCTGAGGCCGATATCGGTATGATTGTGCCGGATATGCCGGTTACCTTTACGGTGGATGCTTATCCAAACGATACGTTTCATGGGGCTGTGCGTCAAATTCGCCTATCGCCAACCGAAGAATCTAATGTCGTTATGTACACGGTTGTGATTGAGGTTGATAACTCCTCTCGTAAATTGCTCCCCGGTATGACGGCATTTGTGAATATTGTGATTGAAAATAAACCGGATGTTTTGCGTATTCCAACATCGGCTTTGCAATTTAAACCCAATGCGACCGTGCGTCAGTTTATGGATAAAAATAAAATTGATTTAAAAATGGGTGAGGCTGTTATTTACCAATTTAAAAACGGCAAAGTGGTACCTGTTGTTTTTGAAAAAGGACTGATTGATACCTCTTGGATTGAAGTGCAAAGCGGATTAAAAGCCGGAGATAAAGTCATTACCGAATTTATCCAAAAAAGAAGGAAATAGTAATGGTGGATAAAAATAGTCCCGTTATTGAGGTCAAAGACCTGTGTAAAACTTATTTTATGCCTGGGGGGATGAGTCAGTCTGTCCTTAAAAATGTGTCATTCGCGGTTAATCATGGCGAATTTGTGGCGATTATGGGACATTCCGGATCCGGTAAATCAACACTGATGAATATTTTAGGTTGTTTGGACAGACCTACCAGCGGTGTTTATAAATTAGTTGGGCAAGCCGTATCCGATAAAACGGACAGTGATTTGGCGCATATTCGGGGACAAAAAATAGGGTTTGTTTTCCAAAACTTTAATTTACTGATGAAACGTACGATTGCCGATAATGTATCGTTGCCACTGATTTACCAAGGTATTTCGGAAAAAGAACGCTATAAACGGGCCGTTCAAATGTTGGAACGGGTACAGCTGACGGGATATGAGGATAGGCTG
>JAFTHM010000040.1 GCA_017457425.1 Alphaproteobacteria bacterium | reverse complement strand
GACTCGAGGAATATCATCATGGCGCCAAAATAGCCGATCTGACTCATCCGGTTCGTGATAAACTCATCCGGTTCGGAATTTTATCTGTTTTAATCGGAACATGTGCTATTGCTTGTCAAAAATGTGAAGCGACCAAAAAACTATATTATGATTTAAATAAGGTACGCATGCACGAATAGAGGAGCTATCTGATGAAACGATTATATTCAAATGGTACTTTATCGTTTTATACGCACTATCAAAATAAAGATATTTGTCTATATAAAATAGATATAAAAGAACCATTTGAATATGAAACGGACAAAATAGACGGCCATATCATTGATACCATTATTAAAAATGATAAAGATGAAACCGCATTATATTTTATTTCCAATGATACTCATTTAATTGCTCTGCAAAGTGTTGTGGTAGACCATCAAGAAGCAACTTATCCCGTTATTATTTTTGATGAACAAAAATATAAACCGGCCTATCAAGAAGATCATTTAATTTTCATAACAAGCAGTCATAATTTATTATCAGATTATCCACTGATTAAAGAATGTACAAATGAAATTGAGTGGCAATTTTTAAATCGTTTAAATACATGCGAAATTTATCCCAATTTAGATTTTACCAAAACTCAATATCACAACAGCCGATTGTCGCTCATTGACGGACAGCCGAATTATTTTCATTTTAATGCCGATTTTGATGAAATTTATGCAAACTATCGTGAAGAAGAATGTCGTGTATCCAGATGGACGCACAATATCGGCCAAAAAAATGAATATCTAATAACTCAATGTGATGATACCGGCGAATACTTTATTTACCATACGCATCCTGTGGAACGATTGAAATACACCTTAAAAAAACCGAAAACTTTGGCAATTTTAGGGGCTTTGGCAATGATTGCTACAGGCGTCATAAAATATTGTCATCACAATGATGAAAAAGAAACGCCACACTCAGAACCTATGTTAATTCAATCCGCCGAAACACCCACAATCAACCAATCCTCATCCAAAACACGATAAAAGAACGGGAGGTCAATGCCTCCCCTGTTTTATACTGAATAAATTCTTTTTATACACTTTGTTCACGTGTTTTCATAAATTCCAAATCGGGATAATCTTCACCGGCTTTATTTAAATGCCAAGCGTTACGAGCCAAGAACACGGCCTCTCCATCATGGTCGGTTGCTGTGCAAGACATATTCATATCCATAAACTTTTTAACCTTAGCCGTATCACCTTTAACCCAGCGGGCCGTGTAGTAAATGGTCGGTTCAAAAATAACTGGAATATCATATTCGGTCCGAATCCGATCGGCCAATACTTCAAATTGCAAGACCCCGACAACGCCCACGATAAAATCGGCTCCTTGGACGGGTTTAAAGACGCTGGCCCCACCCTCTTCGGCAATTTGCTCTAACGCCTTTGCAAGGTGTTTAGCTTTGAGAGGGTCTTTGGCACGCACTTTTTTCAGCATTTCGGGTGCAAAGCACGGAATCCCACGGAAACGGATATTTTCCCCTTCGCTAAACACATCGCCGATACGAATACCACCATGGTTAGGAAGCCCCACAATATCGCCGGCATAGGCATCTTCAGCAAGCTCTCTGTCCTGAGCCAAAAACATCACCGGATTATGCAAAATCATTTGCTTGTTGGAACGAGAGTGCAATAATTTCATCCCTCGTTTAAAATGACCGGAACACAAACGCATAAAGGCAATTCTGTCACGATGTTTCGGGTCCATATTGGCTTGGATTTTAAACACGAAACCGGATACCTTTTCTTCGTCCGGCTCAACGGTTCTGTCCGGTGTTGTTTGCGGTCTGGGACTTGGGGCAAAAGCCACCAAAGCCTCCAACAATTCACGCACACCAAAGTTATTAACGGCCGAACCAAAAAATACCGGAGTCATTGTGCCGTCTAAATAAGCCCCTCTATCAAATTCGGGACACAAAGCACGAGCCATTTCCACATTTTCACGCAACGAGGCCACCAAATCGGAGGGAATAACTTCATCAAGACGCATGTCATCAATACCGTTAATTGTTTCGCCGAGTTCCGGCAATGCCCCCTTATTTTCCGATTTTTGCATTAAGTTCAAACGGTCGTGCATTAAATCAAAACACCCTTTAAAATCACGTCCCATGCCAATCGGCCAAACGGCAGGTGTGACATCCAACGCCAACGTTTTTTCAATTTCTTCCAACAATTGAAACGGATCTTGCCCGTCACGGTCCAATTTGTTGATAAAGGTAATAATCGGAATATCACGTAAACGACATACTTCAAACAACTTTTTAGTTTGTTCCTCAATCCCTTTGGCACAGTCAATGACCATCACGGCCGAATCCACCGCCGTCAACACACGATAAGTATCTTCCGAGAAATCTTCGTGCCCCGGAGTATCCAACAGGTTAAACGTACATCCGCCGTAATCAAAAGTCATCACGGATGAAGCCACGGAAATACCGCGTTCTTGTTCCACCTTCATCCAATCGGAAGTCGCACGACGGCGTTCTCCTTTGGCCTTAACGGCACCGGCTTGGTTAATGGCACCCCCGAATAACAACAATTTTTCGGTCAGTGTCGTTTTACCGGCATCCGGGTGAGAAATAATCGCAAAGGTGCGTCGTTTTGATACGGTTTCAGTTAATTGTGTTGGCATAATTTATCCTCTACTAAAAAAAATTTTGCGTAGTATATCAGATTTTTATATTTTTTTCAAGAAGGAAATAAATGGGAAGTAAAAAAGCCAAACCGCAACATAAAAGAATAAACGGCAGAGAATGCTCTGCCGTTTTTTGTACACGTAGGCCCAAACAACTCACCTACAGACAGCGTAACCGCCGTAGTAGTCGCTGCCGATGGGGTGGGAATCGCGACCGAAGAAGGCATCGAAGGAACCATTGTGTAGGTAGACACCGTACACACTGCAGGACCACATCACAATACTTGACCAAATATATGGATAACCACTGCTACCCCACACTTTTTCATACAATGCCTTTCCAAGAGCCGTTTTTACGTGATTATAATCCATATATTCTCTCATATCATCATCACCAAGCACGAGAATATCTTTTACAGTCAACAACTTTTTATTCCCGAGCGCTTCACATGCCGATACAGCATCCCACCAACTCATATAATCATTTGAAACATAATACGTTGTGCCATCTATTTCTACTTCCTTAAATTTTAAATCAACACAACCTTTGCCAGGATTAGCTTGTTCGCAGCTTGTATTGTGGTCTGCACAATATTGGTTTGGACCACAATCACAGGAGCTGGCTTGACATGAACCACTGACGCACCAACCGGTTTGACCATTGGTCGTACAAGCCATTTCATAATCTGCAACCGTCACACACGTTTCATTTTCACATTTTTGGCAAGTACCACAAACGGTGCTAGCACATTTTTTTTCGGCAGAATTATCACCCGTGCCTGTACCACCACCTTCAAAGTAAAATGTCATTGTGTTATCTTCACCACAACTATCTTTAGACGTTGCCGGACTTTCATTGATGTCAATTTGAACGGCTATATTACTGAGGCCCTCAAACACCATTTGACAAACACCTTGTGGGATTTTTTCTGTTACCCCAACATCAAACATGATAAGATTATCATCCGAGTATGCCGGATTAGAAAAATCATAAATAGTACTTTCATTAGCCCATTCAGATAAAGATAATGTTGTGCGTCCTTGGCTGGCTTGTGTCATTAAATCCACAGTTCTGAGTGAAATATCATTCATTGTTTTATTGCAACGATATTTATCCATACCATATGAATACCCGGCAATACCACCAATACTTAATACACCGATAATCGCTAAAGTCCCTAGCATTTCTACCATAGAACGACCGGATTCAAAATCTTTTTTCATAGTCCTAGACTTCCTTCATTTATAAATTAACAAAAAAATCGCCGTGATGAGTGGCGACTGGAAGTTAGTAGCTATTTAGAAGATAATAGTGTATTGTATTGGCGAATGCTTATTTCAATACCTTCCAGTCAACGCTGGAAGTATGCGCATTATATTTATTCAAATACGCGTTTCGTTTGATATCAAACGTCTTCTAAAAGAGGCTACTAAACCTCGGGGTGGTCATCAGCCACCTTAAAAATCATCTTAAATAATTCTAGGCAAAATTGCAAGCACTAATTTAAAAAAAAATCCCCACAAAATCGTGAGGATTTTTTTAACTTTAGAGGGCTTATTCTTGTTTCAGATAAGCAGCAAAGGCATCATTAATAACTTTTTCATTTACCCTAACGCCTACTTTATCCGTATAAGCATTCATGAGTTCATGAACCAAACCTTCGCCCGTTTGTGTTTTTAAGTTTTGTTTAACAACACCTACGCCAAATTCATCTTTTTTCGGATCGGCCGGTGTTGAACTCAATACCACGGAAATCACTTGCCCATTTGGAATTTGAGTTGACACAACATTTTTATTCCCCGTTTTTTGAGCAAACACCGTTTCAACAACTTGAGGCAATAAAGCACCGGCTTTTTCACGGGTAATATCATTTTCCTTAACCACTTCAAAACCATAAACCGTTCCTTGCGTTTGCAATTCAGAACCGTCTTTTACGTGCTTAACAATATTATCAGAGGTTTTTGTTAAAGCATTTTTTTGCATCTCAGCCACCCACATTTTTTTGAGTTCTGGCTTAGCCGCTTCAAATTCTTGCGGTATTGAGGCAATAATATCCACAACTTCGGCAACAATATAACCATTACCATGTTCCATAACAGAAGTCGGCTCATTCAAAGACGCTAAAAACACCGTTTGCAATAAATCGGCAGATGTATAATCTGAGGCAATTTGGCTCCCGTCTTGTTTTTTACCGGTCATATCAAACGTACCGATATTTTGAACTGTTAAGCCAACAGATTGAGCAGCTTTATCCAATGTATCGCCTTGACCAAGAGCATCTTCTAATTGACGGACAACTTCTTCCGTTTTCGCATATGCACCATCCAAAGCCAATTGTTTTTTCAGGTCGGCTTTAATTTGAGCTTCGCTTGGTTTTTCGCCCGCTTTAATATCACGAACCAACACAATGTGCCAGCCGGATGATGTTTCAATCGGGCCCAAAATTTGACCTTTAGTACCATTAAAGGCGGCTTCAGCCAACTCAGCCATAATATCGTCTTTTTTCACCCAACCGAAATTTGTTTGTTCCTCACTTTGACCGGCTTTTGTTTTGGCAACTTCACGGAAATTATCCGCCGTTAACCCTTGCATAGCCCCATCGGCTTTATCCTTAGCATCAAATAACATTTGTTCCAACTGACGTGTTTCCGGTGTGCCGAAATCGGCCTTTTTTTGTTCATATAAAGCCGTTAATTCATCCTCACTGACAGCAACTTTATCGGCCATTTTATCCGGTGTAATTTGAACAATTTGAACCGTACGATATTCCGGTAAAATAAATTGTTCACCATAGGCTTCATAGTATTCTTTCAGTTCTTCTTCAGTCGGTTCGGTTTTAATTTTGATATCTTCGGGTTTAATCGTTCCCAATAAAACCGAGCGTTTTTCATTTTTGTATTTATAGATAGCTTCGGCCAAAACCAATGGATTATATCCCAAATCCGTAATTGTGTTATTTAAGTGATTCATGGCCAATTCTTTACGTAATTTATGGGCCAATTCCGTTTCACTGATACGCATTTGAGACAAATACGCATAGAAAATGTTTTTATCAAAATTACCCAATACATCGGCAAAAGCCGGATTACGTTCCACATATTTTGCGACCGCAGCATCCGAAGCCGTCAATTCCAGTTCATCCCGAACTTTTTGAGACACGCCTGCAATAATTTGGGCTTGAACGGCACCATCCAATAAACCGGCCGCAATACCTTGTTCCGGAGACAAATACTTACCGCCCATCATAGCCCCCATACGTTCACGTTCTTTATCAAAAGCTTGAGCCACTTGTTGAACGGATACGCTGTCGGACCCAATTTCAATCGCCGATTGATTACGGGATAATGTCAAGTTTGTTAAACCACCTAACCCCCAGAAAACAATCATACTAAGCCCTAAAAAAACCAATATAATTTTTGATACAATATTTTTTGCCGAATTATCGTATGAAGAAGTCATCATTTTTTCCTTTTGTTAAAATATTAATGACGTGAGTGTACAATAAATGTACCCTATTTGCAACTGATTTTTTCACAAAACCATGATATTTTTTTGCAAAAAAAGGGGAGAAAAAATCCCCCCACCCTATTATTTTTGACGCATTTTATCTTGCAAAAGTGTAATAGCCTCATCCAATGTCGGTATTGTGCCGTCTTTTTTCGCTGAGGCCATCATTTTACCACACTTAACATACGGACCATACCGGCCAACTTGGTAAGTAATTTCTTGGTCATTCCACTTACCTAAAGTTTTAACTTCTGCCTTTTCTTTTGCACCGGATAATAATTCCAAAGCACGCTCTAATGTAATAGTTAACACATCGTCGTTCGGCGTCAAAGACTGATACGTTTTGCCACGACGCACATAAGGACCAAATTTACCAAGACCAGCATCAATACCTTCTTTGGTTTTCGGGTCAACGCCCAGTACACGAGGCAAGGATAACAAATCCAACGCTTTTTTGAAATCAATGGAGGTCGGTTCCATCCCTTTCGGAATGCTGGTGCGTTTAGCCTCTTTCCCCTCCCCACGCTGGACATACCATCCGTAAGGGCCTTTACGTACAGAAATCTCGGCGCCACTTTCATCACGGCCCAGTGCAATATTTTTACCGTCATCTACCGTTGGTTCAATGGCTTGACCGTTTTCATCATATTGCGGAGCTTCAATTTGGGTAAATTGTTTGGTGTATTTACATTCCGGATAATTGGAACATCCGATAAAGGCCCCAAAACGACCAACCCGCAAAGACAGTTTTCCTTTTTTACATTCCGGACAAATCTTTGATTCTTCCGTTGGGAATAAGTGTTTTTCCAAAGTCTTAGCTACCGTTTCCAGTACATCACTCATTTTAACGGGGTCAACTTGTTGAACGGTGCCGTTAAACGGGCCCCAGAAATCCGTTAAAACATCTTTCCATTTGGCTTTATCATTTGTAATGTCATCCAATTTATTTTCCAAATTGGCCGTATAATCGTATTGAATGTATTGGTTAAAATAATTTTCCATAAAGGCCGTTACAATGCGTCCACGATCTTGAGGCACAAAACGTTTGTTGGTCAGCTGAACATATTCACGTTCTTGCAACACCGATAAAATGGTTGCATAAGTGGACGGACGACCGATACCCAGTTCTTCGAGGCGTTTCACAAGGCTGGCTTCGGAAAACCGTGGAGGCGGTTCCGTAAAGTGTTGATCGGCCCGTACGCCAAGTGTTTCTAAGGCCTCAGCCTCAGCCATCATCGGCAATAATTTATTATCGTCATCGCCTTTATCATCATCAATATCTTCTTTGTAAACTTTAATAAACCCTGGGAAAGCAATTGTTTGCCCTGTTGCCCGCAATTGTAGTTTTCCATCCGCCGAGGGAATATCAATACCGACTTTGTCCATCACGGCGCTTTCCATTTGACACGCCACGGTGCGTTTCCAAATCAATTCGTAAAGTTTGCGCAAATCCGGCGTTAATTTTGCCCCGATGAGCGCCGGCGTTCTGTTGGCATTTGTCGGACGAATGGCTTCGTGTGCCTCTTGTGCATTTTTGGAATTATTTTTATAAACACGTGGTTTTTCGGGTAAATATTCCTTACCATATTCCTTTTCAATCAAGGCCCGAATCGTGTCAATGGCTTCATTGGACAAAGCCACCGAGTCCGTTCTCATATAGGTAATTAAACCGACTGTTTCCCCACCGATATCAACCCCTTCATAGAGGTTTTGAGCCAATTGCATTGTCTTTTTGGCACCAAAGCCGAGTTTGCGAGAGGCCTCTTGTTGCAACGTAGAGGTTGTAAAGGCCGGCGCCGGATTACGTTTTGTTTGTTTGCGTTCAATGGTACCGACTTTGAAAGAGGCATTTTCCACCCGTGTTTTAATATCACCTGCAATTGTGGAATTGTTTAAGGAAAATTTATCCAATTTTTGCCCATCAACGTGAGTGAGTTTGGCTGTAAATTTTTCCTGACGCAGTGTATTTAAGTCGGCCTCTACCCCCCAATATTCTTGAGAAATAAAGCCAGCGATTTCTTCTTCACGTTCACATACTAAACGAAGCGCAACCGATTGGACACGACCGGCAGATTTTGCCCCCGGCAATTTACGCCACAATAACGGAGAAATATAAAAGCCCACCAAATAATCTAAAGCTCGTCTGGCCAAATACGCATCAACCAATTGCATATCAATATCACGTGGATTTTGAATGGCTTCTAAAATTGCCTTTTTGGTAATTTCATGGAATACCACCCGTTTTACCGGAAAATCCTCTTTGATTTTTTTGCGTTTTTTCAGCTCTTGTAATACATGCCAAGCAATAGCCTCTCCTTCACGGTCAGGGTCGGAAGCCAAATACAGTTCATCTGCCTTAGATAACGCCTTAATAATTTCCCGAACAGTGCGTTCGCCTCTGGCTTGTACTTCCCAATCCATGGCAAAATCTTCATCCGGACGCACAGACCCGTTTTTAGCCGGCACATCACGAATATGACCAAAACTGGCCATTACCTGATAATCTTTTCCCAGATATTTATTGATTGTTTTTGCTTTTGCGGGGGATTCCACAATGACAAGTTTCATATCCATTTCCTTTTTAATCAAATAATAAAGAAACACGTCCGCCCGGATGACGTTCTATCCGGCCGGCCAGTTCTAATTCTACCAAAATAATGCTGACAATTTGTGCCGTTAACTCTGTACCACGAATCAGCTCATCAACACCTGTGGGTTGAGAAGATAAACTGTCTGTGATAATTTTTCTGGCTTTATCCAATTCATTATCACTGACGGATGGATAAGACGGCATAATTGCCTCATCAAATGCATCGGGTTCGTTAAAACGATGTTGGTTAGTTAAATCTTCCAATTCATACAAAATATCGGTTGCACTTTCAACCAGTATTGCCCCTTGCTTAATCAGTTTATTAGGACCTTCACTACGGGCATCAAGCGGAAAACCGGGGACAGCGAACAATAAGCGTTCTTGTTCTTTAGCCAAACGTGCCGTAATGAGCGAGCCGGATTTTCCTTGCGCCTCAACCACACAAACCCCTTTAGACAAACCGGAAATAATTCGGTTGCGTCTGGGGAAATTTTGCGGTGAAGTCGGTGAACCAAATGGCAATTCAGAAAGAACACATCCGCGTTCGCAAATTTGTTTAAATAAAGCATCATTTTCGGCCGGATAAACTTCATTGAGCGGTGTCCCGACAACGGCTATTGTGCCACCCATACCAATATCGGCCCCCAACGCTCCCTCATGAGCGGCCGTATCAATCCCTTTTGCCATTCCCGAGACAACGACATAATCCTTTTGCGCCAAATCTAATGCCAATCGTCGGGCAAATGACCGGCCATTCAATGAGGCATTACGGGTCCCAACCAATGCCACGGCATTTTTTTGAGTCAGGACAAAATGCCCCCTAACAAATAAAACCGGAGGCATATCCGTTGTTTTTTTGAGTAATCGTGGATAATCTTTTTCACCCGATACGATAATTTGTGTATCAAATTCTTCTGCTAATCGTAATTGTTCATCAACTTGTCGTTCATCGGCGATTTTAATTTCACGAGTACGACCGCCACGACGAGCAAACTCATCCACATGAGCTAAAGCCTCCTTTGGCGTGCCAAAGAAACCCAATAAACTGTGAAAGGTAATCGGACCTACATTTTCACTGAATGCCAACTGCATCCATTCTTTTTTTTGTTGTTCAGATAACATTATTTTGCTTTCTTTTTCAAATTAATTTTGGATTCTTCGCCTTTAATCAAACGTTTTATATTATCCTTATGGCGCCAAAAAGACAAAACGGCCAAAGCCAAATAAAACACCGCCGGAATAACCCCTGAAAAAACGAGAGCATACACCGGAGCCAATGCCAATGCCGTTAAAGCCGACAGTGATGAATATCTAAATGAAACCGCCATTGCCAGCCATGTGAGCGCCGTCAAAATCCCCGCAAAAGGTGTCATTGTCAACATTAACCCAAGCGTTGAAGCCACCCCTTTACCGCCTTTAAACTTTAGCCAAATTGGGTAGTTATGACCTATCACAGCAGCCGTACCAGCAATAAATCCCATAGTCGGAGAAGCGTATAAAAATGTACAAAGCAATGCAATAATGCCCGCTTTACCAATATCAAAGACCAATGTTAAAAATGCCAAATCTTTGCGACCGGTTCTGAGTACATTTGTTGCCCCAATATTACCGGAGCCGATTTTACGAATATCACCCAGTCCCCCCAAACGAGTAAAGACCAATCCAAACGGAATAGACCCAAAAATATACCCCAATGAAGCCGATACAAAAGCAGAAAACAGCATTTACAAACTCCTTTTTTGAATAAAATTGTACTTATATTTATACAGGCTTTTAAATTAAATGCAAGTAAAAAATCCTTTTTTAAAAGTGATAAGATTAAATTTAGACACTATTATATTATATATAATGTGTTTGCAATAAAAAATATTTGACAAATATGGTGCATATATGCTAAAATATGCGCAATTTTTATGAAAGGATACAAAAATGATTTTTGAAAAACCACACACAGAAACAATAATTTTTTCAGATGAAAAATTATCTTTTTCCCGAAAAATAATGATGGGGTTGTTAGCTGTAGCCATAGTGAGCGGTGCCATAGGCGGGTACGTTCAACATAATACTATGGTAAAGAAAACAACACAAGTGAATGCCGTAAAAACGCCTCATTCTGGCACCATTCAACAGGTTAGAGAATAAAATCCATTTTTATACAATAACAAAATAGTCCTCTGAATTTTTTATCAGGGGACTATTTCTATAAGTCATACAACATTTATTTAATTGTATTTTGATTATCGGATACCGCCCGTTGAACCGATTGAGTTGCAATACATTGCGGTTTGGATTCAGCAACCATTTGCAAATAAGCCTTCATCAAGTCATTATCGGCTATATCCGCCGGTGTTTTACCCTCGGCATTTTTGGCACTAACATTGGCACCCTTTTGTACCAAAGCCACCACTTCATTATTAAATCCCTCTTTGGCAGCATAATGCAGTGCTGTCATACCATCTTTGTCGGCCAAATTCACACCATAGACATCCATTTTATCCAGCAACAATTTGGCAAATTCAACCCGTGTCGTGTGATAACTGTGTGGTTCGCCATGACACATATATTCGGCGTAATATTCACCCATTTTAAAGGCTGAAACAAGAGGCGTTTCATCATTATTATTAAGGGCATTGACACTGATTTTATTCGCCAAAACACAAAACAGTTGTTCTCGTGCCTCTTTCCCTCTATTTTCATTTTTATCAAATGCGGTAGCCCATGTGTGCAATAAGGTATTACCGTTATCATCACGCCGTGTCAAATCGGATTTTGATAAAATGCTTAATAAACTGGCGACACGTTCATCGGAATAGGCCTCTCTCATCATACCAAATAACAAAGGTACCGACGTGGTTTCTTTACTATGCCAATATTCTTTATATTCCACTGTCATATCCGAAACATCGTGTCCGTTTTCAACCGCACAAACAACATAATCAAAATAATCGGATTTTTGGCTTAAAATATCCAGTGGCGTTTGCCCCTTTGCATTGGGCGTTCTTAAATCGGCACCAGCCGCTAATAATAGCTCAAACCCTTCTACGTTGGAAACACAACCTTTTAAATACTCTGTCATAATCGTTGTGCCATCAGGCCACACCTCATTTAAATATTCTTTCGGTGTCGCAGCAACCAATACCGGATGAACACTAACTCTTGGATTTCTGGCCAACGGAATATAGCCGTCATTATTTTTCACACCGGCATTATCCAAAGAAACACCCTGTTTAACCAAGATATCTGTATGTTCAGGAAAACGGTGCAAGAATGTATTACCCTTTTCATCTACGGCATTCGGATTACCGCCTTTATTAATAAAAGTAATAACCTCGAACCACGTTGTTATTTTTCGTAATTCAGAAAACTTTTTAGCTTCTTTTACTAAACTTCCTTCATTTTTAGGACTACGAGATTTAAAAAATCCAAACATATTTTGCTCCTATTTAATTGTATTTTGATTATCGTGTGTGGGCGTTTGTCCGGCCACCGGTTGAGAAGCAATTTTTTGAGGCATTGGATTATACACAAATCCGGAATGGAATTGATAATCACCGGCACAACTTAAAGCCAATATTCTTAAATACTCATGAGCAATACCCGTTGTATATTGATGCGGTTGTTTGCCTTCATTATTATGGGTATGAGCATAGGCACCGGCCTTAACCAATACAGGAACCAATTCCGTCAAACCGGCATGTGCGGCATAATGAAGGGCTGTATTACCGAGCTTATCAGCAACTTTAACATCAGCTTTATTATTTACCAACAATCTCGCCAACTTTTCGTCTTTTTGTTCAATGGCTTCCATCAATAACGTTTTGCCGTTTTCTTTTTTACTATCAAGATTGACACCATACGGTATCATCATTGATACAACAACATCTTTGTTGGACGCATTACAACAATCAAGTGGTGTTTGACCTTTTGCATTCGGCACATTCGGATTGGCTCCTTGTCTTAATAAAACAGGCAAAATCTCCCCATCTTCGTGTTCATCCAACACCATAGATATTTTGGATAAATAAGAGGTCAAAACCGTTTCACCATTTGGGTATACACGATTTAAATTTTCTTGGGATGTTAATTCAACCAATTTAGCCAATGACGGATCTGACATTTTAGCCTGATAGTTCCATAATGGCGCATTATTTTCAATAGCCGTCATTAACGGAGAATAGCCGGCATTATTTAATCGATTAACATCACAACCACGTTCTGATAATTCTTCGGATAAATGCGGATAAACATGAGCTAATGTATTACCATTAAAATCAACAATCGTTGCATCCCCACCGTTTTCCAAATATTCGACCATACCTTCTATCGGTAAAGAGAAAATGGAAGCGGTTAAAAAATGTTTCGCTTTATCCCCCTCTAAAGCGCCATACGGAAGAACCGCTATTGAAATGGTGCCATTTGCTTCACGACGTATATAAGAATTCATTTTATTTGTATCAGACATATTCATTTCCTTTCAGTTTTGTGTATTGTGTATTTTGCATTATACACCAATCCAAATATTTTGTCAAAACTTTTTTAATATTTTATATGATCGGTTCCATTTGTCGGACGAGAGTCATCATGTCCGGCAATCTTTATGGGTGGCAAATTGTTTAATTGAATAATTTTATGTACAAATTGTTCAAACTCTTTGGCCCGTTCAGGATAACGCGTATGAAAAAAAATATCGTATTCAGCTGCCAATTTTGCCGGCTGTATAATTTGAGAATCCATACAAAATGCTATACCATTTTTAAAACAATCACCTTCGGTTAAACAAGCATATGCATTTTTAGGTATATCACGATTTTCAATAAAAAATGTCAGTTTTTTTTCAGGGCAACTGACCCACGCAATATCAAACGCTCTGGCACTGTGAGACATAACAGAGGGGATTTCATCCACAACAATTTCTTGCATTTTAGCCCCATCAAAAGCCGATTCCATTGCCATTTTAATACCTCTAAGTAATGCACCTCGGCGAACAGGCTTTTTCATTTTATTTAGCACCCTACACAAATTGGGAGATAAAAAACTTGTCAGCCAATCGTATTTTTGCTCAATTAAATCATCGGCCAATAGATAAACTGATAAACATTTATGATATATATCATTTTTGTTAATTTTTAATATATCTGCACAGGTGTCTATGGAAAACTCCGATGTTTTTATCATATTACCCCCTTTGATTTTGGTTATCACTACTATGGCTGTTATTATTATGGCGTGCAATCGGACGAGGAGACAATCCGTTTATTTCAAAAACCTTTGCCATAAGGGTATCAAACTCTTTGGCACGTTCCGGATAAGTCAAAGAACAAAAACGATTATATTTTTGTAAGATATTTTCACCTTCTTTGGAAAATAATTGCATACAACTTTTTATACCATATTCAAAAGCTTCATCTTCTCCCATTCGGATGGGTTGCCCTTTTTCTAGTTGCCCAATTTTTTCCTCAAGGCGTTCTTGTATTTTACGGTCATGTTTGTAATCACGATCCACAATGATTTGTTGATGGGTTCTTAAATCAAATTTTATAACCTCACCCCCCAAACGGAATTGCTGCTGTTCCCTTAACTGATTTTGCAAATGTGTTAATTCGGGTGTATCTTTATTCCACATTTCCATTTTCCAATACGACCAAGAGGCAAAACATGTACAACGCAAAGCCATATTTTGACCCAACTTTTTGTTAAACTCTTGCTCTTGTTCGGGCTTTTTCTGACGCACTGCCCCACCCAAAAAAGATTCCATTGCCATTGTGAGAGCTTGAAACATCATTGCATTTTGCATATTTGCTTTATAATCACACAAATCAGACATAACATCACGTGGCAAAGAATCAACCAATTCATTTCCGTAAATTCCGATTAACTCATCAGCCAACACATAAACTGACCGAGCCATTTTAACGGCATCCGAATTTTTAAGATGTTTTAATTTTGCACATTCGGCAATACTGAAATAATCCATTTTATTTTTCCTTTCTTATCTTTAATTTTGATTATCACCACGGTTGTTATTGCCATCGTTATGATGTGCAATCGGACGAGGGGTCAATCCGTTTACATAGCGTATTTCTTCAACAAAACGATTAAAATCTGCGACCCGTTCTTGAGGAGACATTTTTTTATAAGCTTACCATTCATTTTCCAATTTATCGGCCATATTATCATCTTCCATTGAAAAAGCGGAGAAAACCCCCGCTTGATAGACTGTCATACCCTATTTAACGAGAATTTGTACGATCTTGCACATGTGTATTTTCGGCTTTTACAACAACGCTGGGTTGAGCGACTTGTTCCATTTCGGCCAATTTGCGTTTCTGAGCGGCAATCCCTTGTTTGGAAACCTTAACACATTCCACATACAATGCCGGGCAAGCCTCTCTCAATGCTTCAACCATAATCATACGAGTATTATAGTAGTTAATATGCCAAGCCGGTTCTTTTTTCGGATTCGGTTTATCACGAGATACAATGAAATTTTGTAATTTTTCGGCCAACAAAACGGCTTGTACTTGCGGATTTTGTTTTTGAGCCCACGCGGCCATTTCATGCCAATCTTTTGTACCCGGTTCTGTTGACATATCTTTAATATTATCGGCAATTTTCTGACCGAAATCTTCAACTAAAGCCTCATAAGAATTGCGGGCATTCGGATTGTTTTTTGTAGCTTCATTATGACGTTTGCTTTCCCAAGCTTTACTGAGCAAGGCTGTAATTAAAACCTCGGTCTTATCTTCACCCGTATAATGAGCATCAATGGCATTTGCCGTGCCGTTTAATTGATTGGTCATCACTAAACCGCCACCGTATTCAACACCGCTATGCCATTGATAGGCTCGTTCAATTGCTAATGTTAATTGCTGAGTTGTTGCCATCATTTTTCTCCTTTTCAAATTTTAAATTACAAATTATATTATCACCGCTATATTATTTTGTCAACATTTATTTTATTCATATTCAAAACGGATATAATTTTCGGCCGAATTTTGACTGCCTGATACACTCCAAGAGGTAATTTTTTGACTGTTCAACATATTAATTTGTTTCATCAAAGAGGCATTTTGTTTTTGAACATTCAACAAACGACGATATATTTTATTTTGTTCATAGGCGTACACCTCATTTTGTATCGCAAACGCCAATGGCATATTCGCCATCATATCAAGAGCTATATTAATCGGAGTTTGACCTTTTGAATTTTTACATTTTGCCAGTTGACTGACATCTAATCCGACTTTACGCAACACCGGCAAAAAATGTTGTCCTTCATAAAAGGCAATCATGTGCAAAATGGTATTTCCATACGAATCAAAAACCATTCCGTATTCACCTTTTTTGCCGTAAGGCATCTCATCAAACGTTTTAATACGGAATATCGGCTGACTGGCTTTTTGGCGACCCATAGCTTGCAAAATAACCGCTAATGTATCGGCTTGATTTTTTAAAGGTGTTTTCTTTTGACCATCCATAGACAGAGAACCTTCGGAATAATTTGCCAATGGAAATTCAGCCAACAATAATCCTTCATCCGTCAAGTTAACAGATTCAGAATGTAAGCGTAACATATTTTTTAAAATATCGGCCTGACAAAAATAGGCGGCACGGATAACACTTTCATCCCAATCTGTTTGCGGTAAACTAAGCATTACTCACTCCATCCGTTTTTGTATGCCTCATACCCCGAATGATAGACACCGGTCAGTGGCGCAAAACAATCCGAAATATCACGTGATTTTTGCCGAAAAAAATATTTTTTTATTTGATTTATCATTAACTTAACAAACGTCATAATTCACCTTTTCTGCATTAAATTTTCAGCAGTATAGCAAGTTTTTTATTTTTTGTCAAGTTATTTTTAAATTATTTTTTTTGCTTTTCGGTCAACAAATAACTTTCTTTTTCAAAAAAAATGTGTTATATAGGGTCGTCAAAAGTATTCTGACCAATTGCGAACGTGGTGGAATGGCAGACACGGCGGTCTTAGAAGCCGCTGCCGAAAGGCGTGGGGGTTCAAGTCCCTTCGTTCGCACCAGTTAAGAATCTAAGGCTCTTTTGGGCGGCGATTTTTAAAGGGGACAGCATATTGCCTTTAAAAAACGGCGCCGGAAGGCGAGTATATTATATTATATTATATTATTAACAAAAGGATAAAATATGACGAACACAAATAAATTGGCTCATTCTTTCACTGTCGTTATCCCGACAAAAGAGTTTACAGCCAAAATTGATGAAAAATTAAAAGAAATTGCCAAAGAAGCTAAAATCCAAGGTTTCCGTCCGGGTCAAGCTCCGATGACACTCATCAAATCCAAATATGAAAATGCCGTCAAAGGTGAAGTTTTAGATACACTTATCCAAGAACAAGTTGAAAAAACATTCAAGGATAAAGACATCAAACCGGCTTTGCGTCCGAAAGTAGAGCTCAAAAAATTTGAAGACGGGCAAGATATTGAAATTTCTGTTGAAGTTGAGGCTCTTCCGGCTATTGAACCGGTGGATTTCAAAACGTTATCCATTGAACGCATGAATGCCACAGCCGGTGAAACGGAAATCAACCAAGCTTTAGAAAGATTGCAAATGGGCAAACGCAAAACAGAAGTTGTTGATGAAAAACGTGCCACAAAAACAGGCGACATCATCGTTATTGACTTTGTCGGTACGATTGACGGCGAAGAATTCAACGGTGGAAAAGGCAAAGACTATTACTTAGATTTGGGTTCCAATACATTCATCCCAGGATTTGAAGATCAATTAACAGGAAAAGAAATCGGTTCTCAAGTTGACGTCAACGTGTCTTTCCCAGAAGATTACCATGCCAAAAACTTAGCCGGCAAAAAAGCTTTGTTCAAAGTGGATATCAAAGAATTACGCAAAGTTGTCAAACCAGAACTGAATGATGAATTTGCAAAATCTTTGGGCATGGAATCCATGGACAAACTCAATGAAACAATTAAAACGGAATTAGACAACGAATACAAAAATATTGCCCGTATGCATGCCAAACGTGCTTTGTTGGATAAATTAGCTGAAACGCATTCTTTTGACGTTCCACAAGGCATGGTTGATATGGAATTTGAGTCAATTTGGAAACAATTTGAACAAGCCAAAAAAGACGGTCAATTAGATGAAGAAGAAAAAAATAAATCCGAAGACGAATTAAAGGCCGAATATCGTGCTATTGCCGAACGCCGTGTTCGTTTAGGCTTGTTGTTGGCCGAAGTTGCCAATCGCAACAAAATTACATTGTCTCAAGAAGAAGTAACGGCTGCCGTTATGCGTGAAGCCCGTCGTTATCCGGGACAAGAAAAAATGGTATTTGAATACTATCAAAAAAATCCTCAAGCTTTTGATGCCGTTCGCGCCCCATTGTTTGAAGAAAAAGTCGTGGATTACATCTTGGGTGAAGTCAACACGACGGAAAAAACTGTATCCGTTGAGGACTTATACGCCTATAATCCGGACGCCAAATAAGACAAAATCGTCTTAGCGGACATAAAAAGCGGTTGATGCTTAAAAAAAATGCATATTTTGCACAATTTTAAGCAAAAACCGCTTTTCTTTTATAAAAAATATCGGTATGATAGGTAGATTATAACAGAAAGGATAAAACTATGATGGATTTACGAGCTCAAACAACGAACACTTTGGTACCAACCGTTATTGAACAAACAGGACGAGGGGAACGTGCTTTTGACATCTATTCAAGATTACTCAAAGAACGCATCGTCTTTTTAACCGGTGAAGTCAATGATGATGTTGCCAGCCTCATTTGTGCCCAATTGTTATTTTTAGAGGCCGAAGATCCGGATAAGGAAATTTCTTTCTATATCAACTCCCCAGGCGGTGTCGTGACATCAGGTCTGGCTATTTTAGACACCATGAACTTTATCAAATGTCCGGTATCTACCGTTGTGATGGGACAAGCTGCCAGTATGGGGTCATTACTGCTGACTTGTGGTGAAAAAGGACGCCGTTTTGCTTTACCGAATGCCAGAGTTATGATTCACCAACCGTCCGGCGGGTTCCGTGGTCAAGCAACGGATATTGAAATTCACGCCCGTGAAATTTTATCTATTAAGGCTAGACTCAACCAAATCTATGTGGAGCAAACGGGACAAAAATTATCCGTTATTGAACAAGCCATGGAACGTGATAATTTCATGACGGCTGAAGAGGCCAAAAAGTTTGGTTTAATTGACGCCATTATTACAAAAAAACCGGTCAAATAAGGGGGACTTATGACAGATAAAAAAGATATGGAACAAAAACTGGTTTGCTCTTTTTGCAACAAAACGCAAAATGAAGTACACAAACTCATTGCCGGCAAATCCATTCCTGGGCCGGATGGCAAACAAGAAACTGTTTTTATTTGCGATGAATGTATTGAGTTGTGTTCCAACATTATTAAAGGGGAAGACAAACCAACAACCGTTGGTGGAAATGATAAAACCGGCTCAAATGATATTACATTAAAAACACCGACGGAATTAAATAAAGTATTGGACGATTATGTTATCGGTCAGGAAAAAGCAAAAAAAGTTTTATCCGTTGCCGTTTATAATCACTATAAACGCATTATGAGCAAAGACCAAAATCAAGATGTGGAAATTGATAAATCCAATATCTTATTAATTGGTCCGACAGGGTGTGGTAAAACATTATTGGCCAGAACACTTGCCAAAGTTTTGGATGTACCATTTGCGATTGCCGATGCCACAACTTTAACAGAGGCCGGTTATGTCGGTGAAGACGTTGAAAATGTAGTCTTAAAACTATTGCAAGCTGCCAACTATGACGTTAAAAAGGCCGAACGAGGCATCATTTACATTGATGAAATTGATAAAATTTCACGTAAATCCGACGGACCGTCTATTACCCGTGATGTATCCGGCGAAGGTGTCCAACAAGCCTTGTTAAAATTAATGGAAGGGACAGTTGCTTCCCTACCTCCTCAAGGTGGACGTAAACACCCAAACCAAGAATATATTCAAGTAAACACCGGTCATATTTTATTCATCTGTAGTGGGGCTTTTGCCGGACTTGAAAAAGTCATTGAACGCAGAACGGCCGAATATGCCGTCGGTTTTGGTGCCGATATCAAACCGAAAAACAAAAAGAAAGCCGGCGAAGTATTGGCAAAATTGGAACCGGATGATTTACTGAAATATGGGTTAATTCCGGAATTCATCGGTCGTTTACCGGTTATTGCAACCTTAGATGAATTAGATGAAAAAGCATTGATTAACATTTTGACAGAACCTAAAAATGCTCTGATTAAACAATATCAATCCTTGTTCAAAATGGATGGCGTGGAATTAGAGTTCACAAAAGAGGCCTATAAAGCCATTGCTCAAAAAGCCATGAAACGCAAAACAGGGGCCAGAGGTCTTCGTTCTATTACAGAAAATATTTTGTTAGAAACGATGTATGAATTACCTGAGCTGAAAAATGTCAAGAAAGTTATTATCAATGAAAAAGTGGTTAATGAGGGTATTAAACCCGTTTTGATGTATGAAAAGGACGAAAAAAAGGCAGGATAAAACATACAAAAATATGTAATAATTTTTGCTGTTTAGCTCTTGCGTATAGATAAAAACATACCCATATATGCGTTATCCGTTTTAATTTTAAGCTTAAGGAAACAAAAATTTATGAGTGAAAACAAAGTTCAAGACAGTATTTACCCTGTATTACCTCTGCGTGATATCGTTGTGTTTCCACATGTGGTCGTACCACTTTTTGTGGGACGAGATAAATCCATTGCCGCTTTAGATGAGGCCGTTTCAAATAACAAACAAGTATTGTTAGTGGCCCAAACCGATTCACTCATTGATACACCGTATACAGGCGATTTGTATAAAGTCGGTACCATTGCCAATATTTTGCAATTATTAAAATTACCGGATGGTACCGTTAAAATTTTGGTAGAAGGCGTTGCCCGAGCCAAAATTCTCAGCTGGACCGAATCCGATAAGTTCTTTGAGGCACAAGCCGAACCTATTACGGATAAAAAAGACAGAGACAGTGAAATTGATGCCCTCTCTCGTTCTGTTTCAACACAATTTGAAAACTTTGTTCGTCTCAATAAACGTATTGGACCGGAAGTATTGGTGGCCGTTTCTCAAATTAAAGATCCACAAAAACAAGCGGACATTATTGCAACGCACTTGCCGTTAAAATTGGAACAAAAGCAAGCCATTTTGGAAATTAATTCTTTGGCCGGTCGGTTAGAGGCTTTATTTGCCGAAATGGAAAAAGAAATCGGTGTTTTACAAGTGGAACGCAAAATCCGTAAACGTGTCAAACGCCAAATGGAAAAAAGCCAACGGGAATATTATTTGAATGAACAAATGAAGGCCATTCAAAAAGAGTTGGGCGATTCCGAAGATGGCGGAGAAATTACCGAAATTGAAAGAAAAATCAAAAAGGCCGGTTTGTCAAAAGAAGCGAAAGAAAAAGCTTTTGCCGAGCTGAAAAAATTAAAAATGATGGGGCCGATGTCCGCCGAAGCCGGTGTAATACGCACTTATTTGGATTGGTTGATTTCAGTTCCTTGGAAAACAAAACAAACACTGAAAAATGATTTAGCGGAGGCCAAACGTATTTTAGATGAAGACCACTATGGTTTGGAAAAAGTCAAAGAACGTATTTTGGAATTTTTAGCCGTTCAAAAACGAACAAACTGCTTAAAAGGGTCTATTTTGTGTTTAGTCGGCCCTCCGGGGGTTGGTAAAACATCCTTGGGTCAATCCATTGCCAGAGCAACTGGTAGAACGTTTGTGCGCGCCTCTTTGGGTGGTATGCGTGACGAAGCCGAAATCCGCGGACACAGACGCACTTATATCGGTGCCCTGCCCGGTAAAATTATTCAAGGCATGAAAAAAGCCAAATCCGTCAATCCGTTATTCTTATTGGATGAGATTGATAAGCTGGGTAACGATTATCGGGGCGATCCGTCCTCGGCATTGTTAGAGGTATTGGATCCGGAACAAAATACCAGCTTTAATGACCATTATTTAGAGGTTGATTACGATTTATCCAATGTGATGTTTATCACGACGGCTAACACATTAAAAATGCCGAAACCATTGTTGGATCGTATGGAAATCATTCAACTGTCCGGTTATACGGAAGATGAAAAAGTTCAAATTGCCAACCGTCATTTGATTAGCAAACAATTAAAATTGGCTGGGTTGGAACCGAATGAATTAACCATTTCCGAAGAGGCTGTTCGTCATTTAATTCGTCATTATACCCGTGAATCCGGTGTGCGTAATTTGGAACGTGAAATCGCCTCTATTGCCCGTAAAGTTGTTAAAGAAATTCAAACAGAAGATGTCAAAAAGGTTTCTGTAACGGCTAAGAATTTGAAAAAATATGCCGGCATTCAAAAATATCATTATGATATGGCCGAAGGTGAAGATCAAATCGGTACAACAACGGGATTGGCTTGGACAGAAGTCGGCGGAGATATCTTATCCATTGAAGCCGTCACAATGCCAGGCAAAGGAAAAATTACCTTGACTGGACAACTGGGTGATGTGATGAAAGAATCGGTTGAGGCGGCTCATTCATATGTTCGTTCACGTCATGCACAGTTCGGTATTCCAGCTGGTTTATTTGAAAAATGTGATATTCACGTGCATGTGCCGGAAGGGGCAACCCCAAAAGACGGACCCTCCGCCGGTATTGCCATGATGACCTCTTTGGTATCTGCGTTAACGGGTAATGCTGTTCACAAAGATATTGCCATGACGGGTGAAATCACATTGCGTGGACGGGTATTGCCTATCGGTGGATTAAAGGAAAAATTGTTGGCCGCTTTACGCAGTGGTATCAAAACAGTTTTAATTCCGACTCAAAATGAAAAAGATTTAGAAGAAATTCCGCAAAATGTAAAAGAGGGATTAAAAATCATTCCGGTAAGTTCGGCCGAAGAAGTATTGAAATATGCTTTGGTTAAACCGTTAAAACCTCTGCCGTTAGAAGAAGTTTTGTCGGTTGATAATAATTTTACTCACTCAAGAATTTCTGACAGAGTCCAAGCAAACTAACCACAGGTGTTAGATACAAATATCCCCGCTTAAAAGGCGGGGCGTTTTTTTACTTGCATAACGGTGTCGCACCGCTATATTGACGTGGTCCATTATAATTAAAATGACCATTTTTCCACTGTTCTGAATTGCTCATAATAATCACCATTTTTTCATGAGCATTCGTTTCTTTCGGATTTATAGTTGAAGAGGTATTTGTCCAAACCCATCCAATCCAACCGACAGATAAGTCTTTTAATTCAACACATCTGGAACAATCGGATATTGTATCTGAACACGCACAATCCGACAAATCAAATAACCTCATTTC
>JAFTHM010000039.1 GCA_017457425.1 Alphaproteobacteria bacterium | reverse complement strand
TCTCAACAACGTATTTTATGGTGGCATTGCCACCAGTGCCATGGACACGCTGGCTACCGGTCCGTTTTTAATTGCCTATGCTTTAATGTTCGGGGCTGGCAATATTGCTATTGGCTTTTTGGGAGCCATCGGCTTTGTCGGTAATTTAATGCATTTAGTATCGGCTTACTTAATTGAACAAGGCAAAACCCCAAAACAAATTTCTGTTTGGTTTTCAGCGTTGTCCAGACCCTTTTATTTAATTGCTGCTGTTTTGGCTTTTTGGGCTGGTTCGCCGTGGGCATTAGCGTTATTAATTGGCTGTTTTTCCGCCACCTATATGATTGGCTCGGTTGCCGGCGGTGCGTGGCTTCCTTGGATGAAAGCCTTAGTACCAGATAACTTAATGGGACGATTTTTCTCCCATCGTTTCAAGTGGATGATGATTGCCAAAATCATATGCTATGGTGCCGGAGCCGGACTTATTTGGTATTTTGAAAAATATAAATCCAAAGACACTATTTTTGCCTACTCCATTTTATTGGGTATTGCCTTTGTCATCAGTCTGTATGGCGTTTATACATTAACACAGGTTGACAACAAACAAGTATCTTATCAAAAAACGGATTCTTTTATTAAAAAGACGGCGCACACCCTAAAAAATAAACCATTTAAAAATTTGTTGCTGTATTTAGGGTCCCTTAATTTTGCCGTTAACTTTATTACCCCTTTTATGACGGTTTTTATGTTAAAAACACTCGGATTTTCAACACCGATTGTTGTCGGATTAACGGTTGTTTCGCAATTCACCCATGCCTTCAGTGTTAAAACTTGGGGTAAATTAGCCGACAAAAAAAACTGCGCGACTATCTTACAAAAATCCGTTCCATTATTTATGAGTTGTATTGTTTTATTTGCTCTATGTTTATTCATCCCGAACGAACACATTGTACTGGGCGTATTAGCCGGTACCCACATTTTATTAGGTATCAGCCAATCAGCCATTACATTAGGTATGAACAATATCTCATTACTATATATTCCCGAACAAGATGCATCAATTTATCTATCAGTCAACAGCGTTTTTAAATCCTTTATGTCGGCCTTTGCTTCTGTGATGGCAGGTATTATACTGGACGGTATTTTGTGGGGAACGAATCGTGTTTTTTCCTTTGAAAATACGGCCACCGTTTGGGGATGGGGGATATTTTTTACGCTCTCTCTTGTCTTATGTTTTATAACATTTCCTTTATTAAAAGGCATTCGTCAATGTTCAAACACTTAACCACTTTCATTTTTTTCTTTAGTTTTGGTTTCGGATATGCTTTAAACCCGTTAAAACCCAAAATCCATATTTACCTTGACTATGCCACAACACCGGCATTGTTGCAAATGACGGACTTTATCAAGCAACCACAACGAGATAAAAAATTTATTTTTTGGCGACGTTTCCCGAATTTAACAGAGCGTGTTAATTTAGCCGACTATAATGCCGTTCAAATTGATTTACCCCAATCGGAAGGAAAAAATAAGATATGCTATAATATTGTGGAAAACAGTATTCAAACAATATACGAACAAAACCCAGATACCGATTATATTATTCATTCTAATTTATGGTGGAATGAGTTATTGATTCCGATTTTACGTATTATTCCAAAAGAACACATAAAGCATTTACATATCTATGAAGATGGCGTATCCAATATCGTTCATTCCAGAAAACATCTCACAATTACCATACAACCCGATTATGATTATGCATCAGATTTACAACATATTTTAAATAATCAGAAAGAATACAGCCATCATTACGATTTGACTTTTCATACATTGTATCCGACAACTTATTATTTTGGCTTTGTTGACTATGCCAAAAACAATGAAGATTTTTATCTTTTCATGAACTTTATCAGCACCGCCACTATTCAAGAAATCAATTATGAAAAAATAGCCAAAAAAATATCAGAAAAACAAAAAAAACAAATATTTGCATTAGTCGGTTTTGAGATAGATGACTACAAAAAGCAAATTGAAAATAAACCAGTTGATTTTTTCTTGCTACGAGGCGCATTTTCCTCAATAGATGAACAAATAAAAACTGTACCGACATTATTTA
Organism: Alphaproteobacteria bacterium; assembly: GCA_017457425.1. Taxonomy (GTDB): domain Bacteria; phylum Pseudomonadota; class Alphaproteobacteria; order CAAHEQ01; family UBA3637; genus UBA7488. The sequence continues at coordinate 186 of JAFTHM010000039.1, read as the reverse complement.
AAAATGATAAAAACCGAGTGTTGGTTTTAAAAGAACATCCCAATTTAAACAATCGTATCATTGCTAAAAAAATTCAAGAAAAACTATCAAATGCCGTTATTTTCCCTAAACACATTCCGTTTGAAGTATTAATATTAGCCGATTTAATGCCCGATACCGTTTCGGGATATACAACCAGTGTCTTTT
>JAFTHM010000005.1 GCA_017457425.1 Alphaproteobacteria bacterium | reverse complement strand
TCTGTCCATACGCAGTAATCCAAAACGGTATTGGATTTCCATCAATTCACCAACGGAACGGACACGGCTGTTGCCGAGGTTATCAATATCATCAATTTGACCTTTACCGTCTTTTAATTCAACCAATGTTTTCAAAATGCGCAAGATATCATCTTTGCGAAGAACACGTACGCTGTCCGGCACATCGGCGTTATCAACACCCAAACGGGCATTCATTTTAACACGACCAACAGCAGACAAATCATACCGTTCTAAATCAAAGAACAAACTTTGGAATAAAGCATCAGCTGTTTCAACAACCGGCAATTCACCCGGACGCATGATTTTGTAAATATCAATTAAGGCCTCTTCACGTGTCGTATTTTTATCGGCAACCAATGTATTGCGAATGTACGGACCAACGTTGACATAGTCAATATGCAACACTTGGATTTCTTTGACCTTCATTTCATTTAATTTAGCCAAGTCATCTTCCGTGATTTCATTACCGGCTTCCATCACGACTTCACCGGTACTTTCATCAACAAAATCAGTCGCCACAAAACGGCCCAATAATTCTTCGGCTTCAACACGAATTTCTTTCAATCCATCTTTGACCAATTTATTGGCTTTACCAGCTGTGATTTTTTCGCCTTTTTCCAAAACCACTTTACCTGTTTCGGCATCAACTAAGTCATGAGATAATTTCACACCTTTGAACAAAGCCGGAACAAAAGCCGTTTTCCAATGTTTTTTATCTTTTGTAAATGTAACGGTTTCATAGAAGTAATTCAAGATTTCTTCTTTGCTCATCCCATACACATCGGACGGATCAATTTCTGTCCCATTGGCAGCGGCTTCAGCACGTTTAGCGGCTGTATATTCGCTGTCTAAGGCATACAAGAAAGAAGATGCCGGAATTTTACGACGGCGGTCAATACGAACATAGACCAAATCTTTGGCATCAAATTCAAAATCAATCCAAGACCCACGGTACGGAATGATACGAGCGGCAAACAAATATTTACCGGATGAGTGTGTTTCACCGTTATCATGATCAAAGAATACACCCGGGGAACGATGCATTTGTGAAACAACAACACGTTCTGTACCATTGACGATAAATGTACCTGTTTCGGTCATTAACGGCAAATCGCCCATATAAACATCTTGTTCTTTAATGTCGCGAATGGAACGCACACCGGTTGTCATATCTGTATCCCAAACAACCAAACGCAAAGTGGCGCGGACAGGAGCCCCAAATGTTAAGCCCCTTTTCAAACATTCATCAACATCAAACTTCGGCGTGTCTAATTCGTATTTAACGAATTCTAAATCCCCACGGCCGGCGAAATCATGAATTGGGAAAACCGATTTAAAAACGGCTTGTAAACCAGTATCTTGTCTTTTTGAAACGGGCACCCCCCATTGTAAAAACTGGTCATAAGAACTTTTTTGAACATCAATTAAGTTGGGCATTTCAGCCACAGATTCGATTTTTCCGAAACTTTTGCGGACTCTTCTGCGATTTATATCACGTTTAATCATGCTTTTCCCCATAAAAATAAAAACCTTTCCGATTAAAAGGAATCGGGACCTGTCTTTTTTGTCAAAAATCTGAAGACGAAAATTTCGTTTTCAGATGCGTTTTCTAAAACCTTTCAGCAGTGGGGTTTTAGAAAGGGCCATGACGTGCTCATTTTTCCCTAAGGGTCAAACAAACACGTCATCAGCCAAACCAGAATTATTTCAATTCTACTTTACAACCAGCTGCTTCTAATTGTTTTTTGAGTTTTTCGGCTTCGTCTTTAGATACGCCTTTTTTGAGTTCTTTCGGAGCACCTTCAACTAAGTCTTTAGCTTCTTTCAAGCCTAAACCAGTGATTGTACGTACTTCTTTAATAGCGTTGATTTTGTTAGCACCGCCATCAACCAAGATTACGTCAAATTCTGTTTTTTCTTCAGCGGCAGCACCGGCAGCACCAGCGGCAGCAACAGCTACCGGAGCAGCGGCGGAAACGCCCCATTTTTCTTCTAACATTTTAGACAATTCAGCTGCTTCCAAGATTGTTAAAGCAGATAATTCTTCTACGATTTTATTTAAATCAGCCATTTTATTTATCCTTTTTTAGTTTGTTCCCCATCGGGGAGTTTATTTGATTGTTAATATTTATTTTTTGACTTTTGCTTTTGTATTTACCATTAAAAATTGATTTTAACGCGCAAATGGAGAGAGCTTTTGTTTTTTGAGGAGGTTTTGTATACATAACGTATTCAAATGCCTCTGAAAAAAGCAAAGCGACCGCTCAGTTGCGTGCTTAAAATTAATTTTAAGCGGCTTGTTCTTCTTTTTCCGAATAAGCCTTGCATACACGAGCAATAGCACCCGCAGGAGCGACCAACAAGCCAACCAATTTGCCACGCAATTCGTCCAAAGATGGCAAAGCAGCCAATTCTTGGATTGTTGCAACGGAAACTTTTTGACCGTTCATGACACCACCGACAACTTCAAATTTGTCAGTAGCTTTTGCCATTTTCACAACTGCCTTAGCCGCAGATAAAGCGTCTTCGGAATAAGCCAGACCGGTCGGACCAACCATTAAATCAGCCATAGATTCACATGGTGTTCCTGCAAGAGCCAATTTAGTCAAACGGTTTTTTGTTACACGATAGTTGGCACCGTCTGCACGAACAGCGTTTCTCAATTCCGTTGTTTGAGGCATTGTCAACCCTTTGTTTAAGGTAACAACAACCAAACCGGCTTTGTTGAAAACGTCATGCAATTCGGAAATCAACTGTTGTTTTTCTTCACGTTTCACGATCTTGTCTCCAAAATAAGGAAATTTCTTTCCTTGGTTTCTCACAAAGGATTTCATAGTTTCCTATGTCATCCCACTAAAACCTGTCCAGAAATTTTCAATCTTCAACCCATAAAAGGATATCAATCTTATCTTTTCTGTCTGAATGGGCGGAATGCTTTCCTTTATATCCTATCCCGTGATAGGCACCCACCGTCTTTGACAGGCAATTTTTCGGGTCCCACATATGTGAGACCCAAACTTTTTTAGCCGTTAAAGGCACCCAAAGCAACTTTAACACCAACACCTTGTGTAGAACTTAAAGCAACTTGTTTCAAGTACACACCTTTAGAGGTAGCCGGTTTCAAAGCGATTAAGGCCTTAACAAAAGCAACGGCGTTTTGTTCCAATTTTTCACAATCAAAACTGGCTTTACCGATACCGGCATGAACAATACCAGCGGAATCCACACGGAATTGAACTTGACCAGCTTTAGCAGCTTTTACCGCTTCGGCAACATCCATCGTTACTGTTCCCAATTTCGGGTTCGGCATTAAACCTTTCGGGCCCAAAATTTTACCCAAACGACCGACAACACCCATCATATCCGGTGTAGCGATTAAACGTTGGAAGTCAATTTTGCCACCCATGATATCATTCATTAAATCTTCGTCACCAACGATGTCTGCACCAGCTTTTTTAGCATCTTCAGCTTTCGGACCTTTGGCAAACACAGCCACTTTCAAAGTTTTACCTGTTCCGTTCGGTAAGGATACGGCACCACGAATCATTTGATCGGATTGACGCGGATCAACACCTAATTGAACGGCGATATCAATTGTTTCGTCAAATTTAGCTTTCGCATTATCTTTCACTGTTTTAACAGCTTCGGCCAATTCATACAATTTAGCGGCATCAACTGTTTTGTAAGCGTTTTGCAATCTTTTTCCTTGTTTCATCGTCTTACTCCACTACATCAATACCCATAGAACGAGCCTGACCGGACACCATTTGCATAGCGGCTTCCACCGTATGACAGTTCAAATCCGGCATTTTCTTTTCTGCGATTTCTTTTACTTGAGCCATAGTGATTTTAGCCACTTTTTTACGACCCGGTTCTTTTGAAGCACTTTTCACATTGGCAGCTTTTTTAATTAAGTAGCTGACCGGAGGTAATTTTGTTACAAAAGAGAATGTACGGTCTGCGTAAGCTGTGATAATCACAGGAATCGGAGAACCCGGCTCTTCTTTTTGTGTTTTTGCGTTAAATGCTTTACAGAATTCCATAATATTTAAACCACGTTGACCTAAAGCCGGACCGACTGGAGGTGACGGATTTGCTTTACCAGCTTCAATTTGAAGTTTGATAAAACCAATAATTTTTTTTGCCATTTTGACAACCTTCAATTTTTAAATTCAACGGTCCATGAACAATTTCTTGTTTTGAAGTTTTGGTAGTGCGAAGAATGGCTCTTCTGCTACCAAGGATATGGGTACGAACCGCTTTTACCCCTATCCCCGAAAATTTTTAAACCTTTTTAACTTGTGTAAAGTCCAAATCCACCGGCGTTGCACGACCAAAGATGGAAACCAACACTTTTAAGCGTTCTTTTTCTGTATCCACTTCTTCAACCGTACCAACAAAGGAAGCGAACGGCCCTTCGTTTACGTGAACTTGTTCACCCACTTCAAAGGTTAAAACAGATTTCGGACGATCCACACCTTCTTGAACTTGGTGCAAGATGTGCATAGCTTCTTTTTCCGTAATCGGAGTCGGTTTTTTACCGCCCAAAAACCCCGTTACCTTTGGCGTAGAGTTCACCAAATGCCATGTTTCATCCGTCATTTCCATTTTTACAAGCACATACCCTGGGAAGAATTTACGAGCAGATTCCACTTTAGTACCATTTCTGACACTAATCACATTTTCTTCCGGCACCAAAACTTGTTCTACTTTATCGCCCAAACCTTTTTTATCGGCTTGTTCTTTAATAAATTCAGCCACTTTCTTTTCAAAACCGGAATAAGCATGGATAACATACCAACGAATCGCCATAAAAAACCTCCAAAATTAACCCACAATTAAGCGGATGGCATAAGCAAAAATTAAATCAATTAAAAATAAAAAGCCTGCTAACACCACACTCATAACAATAACGGTAATAGTTCCTTGAACTGTTTCGGAACGTGTCGGCCAAGTGATTTTAGAAACCTCTTGTTTAACCTGACGAACAAATTGAGCGGGTGATGTTTTCATGCCTTTTATCTCTTTCTGTTTAGTTAACACATTGTTTTTAAAGTTATTTTATACGACCCCCAACCTATTGTTCAGGGATCATATAAAATATCTTTTTTATGGCAGGGGCAGTAGGATTCGAACCCACGGCCCTCGGTTTTGGAGACCGATGCTCTACCAGCTGAGCTATACCCCTTACCGTTTTTCCTTAACTTTCAAACGAATCATCCCCTAAAAGTTAAGACAAGCCACTATACCCTTTTTTATTTTGATTGTCAAGTCCTTTTTTGATACATCCCTTAATTTTTTGTTAACTCTCGTTTTTAAACTTGACGAACTTCTACGATACCGGCCATATGTTGCAAATGATTGATGGCGTCACCTTGAATGGTATAACGACCATTCAATGAAATTTCCACATCAAACTCATCCGTTTTGACCACAATAAAGACACGGCTTTGACCACGAGGTTGCTGTTCAATCGTTCGGGCAAGTGCCGGCACGCATTCCGCACTGCCCACCGTAATAATCACAGACGCCGCCGTTTTGGACATAATATCATTGAGGTAATCGGCACTTAACAATGACAACCGCACGCGTTCATCATCCGGCCGTTTATCTGCCATAATATTCAGCAATAACGGCTGACCGGATTTTAATTTTTCTCTGGTATTCGCCAACGTTTCGGCAAACGTAAAGACCTCAAATGCTCCGCCCTTATCCGTCGCCGAAATAATACCGAAACGATTGCCTTTTTGAGAAATTTTTTCCCGCACATCGGACACAATCGCCGCCAAAGATACTTTAGACGCCCCCGCCATTTGCACCAATTTATCCAAATCGGATGAAGAAGACACGCGCAACCGTTCAAAAACTGATTCAAACGCATCTAACGGGTGAGCCGACAAATAAAAACCGATAGCCTCAGATCCCATAGTCAATTTTTCCAAATGAGGCCAT
>JAFTHM010000038.1 GCA_017457425.1 Alphaproteobacteria bacterium | reverse complement strand
CAAAGACCACTCCACGGTTTTAACAATACCTGTATCAAACGTTTCATCGGCTTTCCAACCAAGTTCTGTTTCCAGCTTGGTTGCATCAATGGCATAGCGGAAATCATGTCCGGCTCGGTCTTGCACGAATGTAATCAATTCTTCGTATTTTGCACCATTGGCTCTGGGGTGTTTCTCGTCCAAAATCGCACAAATTGTCTTTACAATCGTGATGTTGTTGCGTTCATTATGACCGCCGACATTATATGTTTCGCCGGCTTTGCCTTTATGGAAAATTAAATCAATGGCTTTACAATGGTCCAACACATACAGCCAATCACGAATGTTAAGACCTTGTCCGTAAATCGGCAAAGGTTGTTCGGCCAACGCTTTAGAAATAATATGCGGAATTAACTTTTCGTTGTGTTGTTTCGGACCATAGTTGTTTGAACAGTTAGATGTCGTCACATTCATCCCAAATGTGTGATGATAAGCTCGCACAATAAAATCTGAACTGGCTTTACTGGCCGAATATGGGCTGTTTGGTGCATAAGGTGTGTTTTCCGTAAAATATCCCGTTTCACCTAAAGTCCCATAAACTTCATCCGTTGAGATATGATGGAAACGGCAATTTTCATAGCCTTGTTTGACTTTATGAGGGGCTTCCATCCAATGATGATAAGCAACATCTAAAAGCGTAAACGTGCCCTCCACATTTGTCTGAATAAATGCCATTGGATTTTTAATGGAATTATCCACATGGCTTTCGGCCGCAAAATGTATTACGCCACGAATATCGTATTCGGCAAACAATTTTTCAATTAAGGTTCGGTCGCAAATATCACCGTGAACAAAAGTGTAATTAGACATATCATTGCATTCTGATACATTGGTCAAATCACCGGCATAGGTTAATTTATCCAAATTAATCACATGATATTCGGGGTATTTTTGTGCAAAATACGGAACAAAGTTTGAACCGATAAAGCCTGCACCACCAGTTACTAAAATTGATTTCATTTTGTTTTCTCCATTTCTTTTAAACATCTTTTTAATCCATCTTCCCAATGGGCAATTTTAATGCCAAAATCTTGTTTGATAGATTCTTTACTCAGCACACTGTAAAAAGGACGAGTCGCTTTTGTGGGATAAGCTGAACTTGGGATTGGATTGACCTGACAGTTTAATTCCGATAATTCCATAATTTTTCTGGCAAAATCGTACCAAGAACAAACGCCTTCGTTTGTAAAGTGATAAACGGTTTTTTGCCCTGTTTTTATCTGGGGGATAATTTCGGTAATAGCCTTTGCCAAATCTGAGGCGTACGTTGGCGAGCCGATTTGGTCGGCAACAACATTTAATGTTTCTCGTTCTGCACCCAAACGACGCATTGTTTTTACAAAATTATTTCCGTGTATGGAATACAACCAAGCTGTCCGAATAATAACGGCTGTATCAGCATTTTCTAAAACAGCCAATTCTCCGGCACGTTTTGTTTTGCCATAAACAGAGATTGGTTTTGTTTCATCTGTCGGTTCATAGGGTTTATGTCCCAAACCGTCAAACACATAATCCGTTGACACATGGATTACTTTTGCCCCAGATTTTGCCAAATTTCCCGGGCCTAAAACATTTATTTTTTCTGCCAGCTCTATATCATCTTCAGCTTTATCCACTGCCGTATAAGCAGCACAGTTAATAATGGTGGTAATTTGATGGTCTTGTACAAATGTTTTAACGGCACTTAAATTGGTAATATCCAATTCTGCAATATCCGTTAAAATCGCCTCAGGCAATAGTTTTGACAACTCTAACCCCAGTTGACCTTTGGCGCCTGTAATCAATATGTTATCTTGCATGTTGTTTTAAATCCTTTAACTGATTAGCTAATCTGTCTTTTTCAGATGTAATGATTCTTTCGGCCGGCACTTTCCAATCAATTCCAATTTCCGGATCATCATAACGAATACCGAATTCGGATGCTTTGTTATATAAATTGTCGCAT
>JAFTHM010000037.1 GCA_017457425.1 Alphaproteobacteria bacterium | reverse complement strand
GTATGCAACAAAATAGGGGGCGGGGCAGCCGATGAAACCATTAGTTATTTGGGATTGGAATAATACATTGGTAGATACGATGGAGGCCAGTTTTTTGGCTATGCAAGATGTCGCTAAACAGTATGGTGTTCCCCCTGTTGCTAAAGAGGATATGATGACGGTTATTGGTACACATCGCACTTATTGGCAAGCGACGTTCAGAGATAAGGAAGAGGAGGCTGTCCGCTATTATTTAAAGCGATATGGTACTTATCGTGATACGATATGTGTTATAGAGGGGGCTGAAGATGTTTTGTCTTTTGTGCAATCAAAAAACGTACCGCAAATTATTTTAAGTAATGAAGATGAAACATTGTTATTTCCTGAAACCGAATGTACCGGATTAAAACATTATTTTAACTATATTCAAGGGTCAACAGACGAACATGCCAAGCCGGAATTGGCTTTTGCTCAAAAAGCTTTGCAACATTTTGATTATGAACGATTAATTTTAATTGGGGACGGTATATCGGATATGCAAATGGCTCAGGTCTTAGGAGCTACGTCTATTTGTGTTTTTAATAATGTACCAAAGACGATTAAAACGCATTTTCGGTGTGAATCATTGCGAGATGTAAAACACCTATTGGAAAAAAATTTATAACAAATTAAAAAAATGATATTTGAGCTTGATTTTTATCGTGAAATTCAGTAAGATGAAGCCATCAACAAAAGGTGGTAAAAAATGAATAGAACACATTGGTCAACAAAATTAGGATTTATTTTGGCAACAGCTGGATCAGCTATCGGACTTGGGAATATTTGGCGTTTTCCTTATTTGGCCGGATCATACGGTGGCGGCAGTTTCTTGCTGATGTATGTATTATGTGCGGTTGGACTTGGATATTTTTTGTTGCTTGCTAAATTGGCGTTTGGGCGAGCAGCTCAAACAAATATTGTAGATGGTTTTCAAGTTGTGGCTAAAAAGGATCATAAAACGGTATCCTCTTGGTGGGGATGTTTTGGCGGTATGTTGGCCATGTTAAACATTTTATTGGTGTCCAGCGTTTATGTTGTTGTTGCCGGATGGACATTATCCTATGTGATTTTAGGGATACGCAACTTATTTGGTTTGGGTGAAACGGTATCCGCTCAAACGTTTTCGGGATTGACCGGCTCATTTTCTGAGCAGTTGTTATGGGGAACATTAAGTATTGCCGTTACGGCTGCCATTTTGGTGCGTGGTGTAAAAAAGGGGATTGAAAAATTATCGCTTATTTTAATGCCGTCTTTATTTGTTTTATTAATTTTAATGGCTATTTGTATTTTGTTCTTGCCGAATTCGGAAAAAGGATTGGCCTTTTTGTTTACACCGAATTGGGAAATGATGGGATTTACAAAACGTGGATTTGATTTTAATATCTTTTCTGACTTATTTTTAACGGCAATGGGACAAGCTTTTTATTCTTTGTCTTTAGGAATGGGTGTTATGTTTATCTACGGGTCCTATTTGTCAGATAAGACAAATTTAAAAAACTCTACGAAATGGGTTATTGTTTTGGATACGTTAGTTGCCATTATGGCGGGGATGATTGTTTTGCCGGCCGTTTTTGCTTTTGGGTTAGCACCGACGGAAGGTCCGACACTCAGTTTTATCAGCTTGCCGATGGTGTTTTCTAAAATAACGGGTGGTTCCGTATTAATGTTGATGTTTTTTATGTCATTGTTCGTGGCGGCATTAACCTCTTTGATATCTATTTATGAAGCGGGTGTCAGTTTGTTAATGGATAAATTATCATTGTCCAGAATAAAGGCGGTTTTAAGCTTAGTTTTAGTAAATTTTGCAATCGTTGGAATTGTATTGGCTTCATACACCGGACAATTAAATTGGACAATTGCTGATCAAAATTTATTTTCGGCATTAGACATATTGACGGGTAGTTATACAATGTTGGCATTTGTATTGTTTACAACAGTGTTTATAGGATGGGTTGTGCCAAATGTCGTTATACGTAATGCCAGTGACGGGGGTAAAAAAATATCTAATACATTTTTTAATAAATATATGCTCTTTACATTAAAATTTACAGCTCCGATTATCTTAATTATTTTGTTTGTTTCTGTCTTTTTTAAATAATACTTGACAAAATAAATGAAATTTGATAAAATGCCCCCTCATCTAAAAAATGAGGGGATAAAATATGGATAATGATAAATTGCGGTCGGATATTGTCAATCGTTTTAAACGTGTGGATAATGACTTATCTAGAAATCGTAAAATAAATAAGGGTTTTATGATTGGGTCTTCTGCTGTGGCGTTATTGTATGCACTTGATATTGCCGATATGGGATTAAATGCCTCTAATGGATTTTGTTTTATGGGTTTTTCTGCATTGGCCATGACGGCTGTTTTTGCTCAAAAAAGTATTCCAATGGGCCGAAAAAATTTGGAATTACTTAAGATATTAAATATGTGTGATAAAAGGACACCGGACAATTTTTATGCAAACTGTGATACAGGACAAAAAGTAATGAAAATCATGGAATGTGCGTTCTTCTTAGGGGTGGTAGCATGGCTGATTGGAAAATTGCCGACACCGAACTTTAATTTTTTAATGGGGGCTGTTTCTTGTGCCTGTATGTCATACGAATATCATTTGACAAAGAAAAACAGACATATTTTATCGGCAGAATTTCCTAGAGGAGTTATTGATGAACACACCAGATAATCAAAACAATGCAGTTGGATTTGTAAATCCCCAAAATGACGAACATCAACGTTTGAAATCTGAAATTAAAGCCGGATTTGACTATATTCATCAAAAACACAGGCCCGATTTTAATTGGAAAAATGTGTTAATGGTGGGATCTATGATTGCTTTAATCGGTGCCGCCGAAACTTTTAGAGAAACGGATAAAAAATGGTATTCTTTTCCGGTATCTTTAGGGGCCGTTGCAGCTATGGGATGTGCAGCAAGATTAACGGATAAGAAAAATTTACTGAAATTGGAAAATGACGTATTGCATAAAGTGTTGGATTTTCCATTGTATAAAGAAAACTCGGCATATCGTTCTCAATTTATGCAAGCGGTTCAAGAAACCAAAAATCCACTTAAAACAATGTATGATTTTGATTCGTTTTCAGATAATGATAAATTTTGGAAACGAGATGGTTTGATTTATGGAACGGCGATTTTTGGTGTTAATGCGTTAACGGTGGCGTTATTTCATTCAATACCGATAACGATGTTGAGTATTGGAACAACGATATCAATGGCACAAGGATTGGTTTATCGCAAACATATGCAAAATCGTAAAATTTTGCGTGCTACTTTGCCGAATGAGGTAGTGATTCCTCAGATAAAAACACAACAAAAATAAAATACGGCAAAAAAATATTTATAATTTAATTGATTAAAATCAACAACTTGAGAGGTTTATGTTGACTTTTTGTGTTAAATATGTTAGTATAAATATATGGTTTGAAACAAAAGGAGGATACAATGACACATATGACAGCAACCCAAATGTCAAATGAAGCAACACACATGAGCAAACAAGATGTTGAAACGGTAAAGGCTCGCACGGAAATAAAAGAAGCAATTAAAGAACATCGTAAAACAGATGATAAAAATTTTCGCCGAATGATAACTGGAACTGCAATTGCGATGGCGGGACTTACTGCTGTTGCTGCGGCTAATGAGGATCCAAAGGATAATGAGATTATTCCTTTAGGGCTTGCGACAACAACAGTAATGACTGCTGGTGCAATGGCTCTTAGTCGGCATCGGTTGGAAGAAGAAACCAAAATCATTGGTAAAACAAAAGCCGGTACAAACGCAACTGTAGAAAAAAATGAAGTGGGTCGTAATATTATGAGATTCGGCCAAATGATTGGGGGTGCTTTTTTGGGAATGGGAACCCTTGTATCTGGTCCGGTTGGAACTCTTTTAGCGCTTGGTTCTGTTGTGGTGGCTGCTGAAGCGGCAAAACGAGCAATGGCCAACACTGAACGTAAAGGATTGGAAGAGAATTTGGGACGTAATATGCCGACCCAATTCAGAATGTATCCTCAAAAATCACGATAATAGATTTGTTATAACAATAAGGGAGGTTTTGCCTCCCTTTTTTATTGGATGGCCTGTAAAATAATATCACAAATTTCGTCAGGCGTTTTATGGGTAGTATCCACAATTAAATCAAAATAAGATTCGTCATCAATATTCACGCCGTATGTTGCGATAAAACGAGCAACCTCAGAGGCGCGTCGTTCTTTTAAAATATTTTGCATTTGCTCGGGCGTATCACATTTTACTTCGCTGGTGCGTTGTGCGTCATTTAAAACGCGTCTGGCAGCCTCCGTCACATCTACATTTAATTTGACCTTGAATGAAGACGGAATAAAGAAAAAAGCTAATCGTGAATCAATCACATATTTTTTACCTGTGCCGACCAACGAAGTAAATACTCCATCAATTTCCTTATCTATATTCGGATTGGTATCGGCAATATGGTTGAGCTCCAATGTTGTGACGCCGTATTTTTTTGCAATGTCTCGTTGGGCATTTCCCGTGGAATAGGTTTCGTATCCCAAACGGTTTGCCAACATTTTCATAATGGTGGATTTGCCACTGCCGAGTGCCCCCGAAATAGTAATAATATCATATTTTATGGTTGGGGTAGGCATATAAACTCCCTTAAATATCTAAGTTTTCAACGAACTTAGCATGCTCTTGAATGAATTGGAAACGGTGTTCCGGTTTATTACCCATTAACCGATTGACCATATCAGCCGTAAAAGCAAATTCCTCTTGTTCTTCCTCGGTTGTTTTGTGTGGAATAACAACACGCAACAGTGTTCGCTTAGTCGGATCCATCGTGGTTTCTTTGAGTTGTTGCGGAGGCATTTCGCCAAGCCCTTTAAATCTGGAAACTTCCACATTTTTGGTATTTTTAAATTCAGTTTTGAGCAGGCGTTCTTTTTCGGCATCATCACTGGCATAAACGGATTTTCCGCCTTGCGTTAAACGATACAGAGGTGGCAAAGCCAAAAACAAATGGCCGTTTTCAATTAATTTCGGCATTTCTTGATAGAAAAATGACATCAGCAAAGAGTCAATATGGGCGCCATCCACATCAGCATCGGTCATGATGATAATTTTGTCATAACGTAAGCCGTCTTCATTGTATTTATCACGGCGACCACATCCCAGAGCCTCGGTAATATCCTTAATTTCTTCATTGGCCAAAATCTTATCGTTGCTGGCACTGATGACATTTAAAATTTTACCCCGAATTGGTAAGATAGCTTGTGTTTCACGATTTCTGGCTTGTTTAGCCGACCCACCGGCAGAATCCCCCTCAACAATAAAGATTTCCGTGCCTTCTGTTTTGTTATGCGAACAATCGGCCAATTTCCCAGGCAATCTCAATCGTTTTGTGGCGGAAGCACGTTGTGTTTCAACGGCTTTTTTCTTACGTTTGCGTTCTTCGGCCCGCTCTACAATCCAATCAAGCAAGGCACTGGCAGATTTGATGTCTCGGCTCAGCCAATGATCAAACGGATCTTTAATGGCATTCTCCACCAAACGAGTGGCAGAGGCAGTTGTTAATTTTTCTTTTGTTTGCCCCTGGAATTGCGGGTCTTTAATAAAGACGGATAACATGACGCCGGCCGTGTTTAAAATATCATCGGCGGTAATGTCGGCAGCCTTTTTATTGCCACTCATTTCGGCATAGGCACGCAAAGATTTTGTTAATCCGGCTCTGAGACCCGTTTCATGCGTTCCGCCCAGTGGTGTGATAACCGTATTACAATAGGTATAGGAAAAACCGTCCTTATAATCATCCGGCCAACAAACGGCCCATTCCACAACCCCCATATTGTCGGGAAATTCTACACGTCCCGTAAAGGCCTCTTTCGTAACGGCATGGCGGTCTTTCATCAAATAATCCAAATAATCGGCAACGCCGTTCGGGAATTTTAAAATGTGATCGACCGGTGTTTTGTCATCACCCGTAATTAACGACTCATCACAATGCCAACGAACCTCAACGCCACGGAACAAGAAAGCCTTTGTTCTGGCCATGCGGAATAATGTAGCCGGTTTAAAACGAATGTGTTCACCAAAAATTTCTGTATCCGGAATAAAACAAACGGAAGTCCCTCGGCGATTGCTGACCGGTCCCAAAAAGGTGACGGGAGTTATGGGTTTGCCTTGTTTATATTCTTGACGATACAGTTTTTTATCCTTAGCCACTTCAATAATCAGGTGAGCCGACAAAGCATTAACCGCAGACAAACCAACACCATGCAACCCACCGGAAACGGCATAAGCATTTCCGCCGAATTTACCACCGGAGTGTAGGGTGGTTGTAATAACCTCCAACGCCGATTTATCCGGAAATTTAGGGTGAGGGTCTACCGGAATACCACGGCCGTTATCCTTAATCGTAACATATCCATTTTCGGCGAGTGATACCTCAATATTTGTGGCATAACCGGCAACGGCTTCATCCATGGCGTTATCAATAATTTCGGCCACCAAGTGATGGTAGGCACGCTCATCAATCCCACCGATATACATACCGGGGCGTTTGCGGACAGGATCTAACCCCTCCAAAACCTCAATATCTTTGGCGGAATACTCTGTTTTAGTTGGTGTTGCATTAAATAAATCTGACATACCCCTACATTACCGAATAAAAATCAAAAATGCAAGGGAAAAATATTTTTATTGTGTTTTGAGATATATGGTAATGGTAAGGTATCTTTTGCGCCTTTTTGTAACCCTACTAACTACAATGGGAGCAGAACAAAAGCTGATCGTTATATGGATCCAATTCAAATGGGTAAAGATGTGTGCTACAAGCTGAGATGGAAAAAATGAAAGCTATGGTTTTTAAACTAAAAATCAGACAAAACTCGTTTTGTCTTTATTATAAAAAAATGGTCAGTTTTTACGATTGTTTACTTTTTGAAATTTTCTTGACAAAATTTTAATAATGATATAAGATTTTGTTAAAACGTAAGAAAGGAAAGAAATTATGAATATAACATCGATTACATCATCTATTGAAAAACATTTTGAATTGTGTCAAAATTATACGTCTCATCCGATTTTAGATTGTACGTTAAAGAGTAATCCTCAAAATGTTGTTATGATCGTTATTGATGCATTGGGGGAAAATATATTAAAGCATCATGCGTCGCATGGTTTTTTTAATGCTCATAAAAAAGATTTGCTACAAACGGTGATACCGGCAACAACGGTAGCAGCAAATACAACGTTGAAAACGGGTTTGATGCCACATCAGCATGGTCGCATTGGATGGGCTCAATATTTTTCCGAAACAAACGAAGTTGTGAATATCTTTTCAAATACAAATTTTGATACGGATCAGCCCTCCAAGTTATCTGTCCCATCTTATACACCAACCTG
>JAFTHM010000036.1 GCA_017457425.1 Alphaproteobacteria bacterium | reverse complement strand
TGTTGTTGCCGAAAGATGAAGCTGATGAACGCAACGTGATTTTGGAGGTTCGGGCCGGTACTGGTGGAGAAGAGGCCGCTTTATTCGGAGCTGAATTATTCCGTATGTATGAACGCTATGCCGCCATTAAAGGATGGAAATTTGAAACGTTGTCTTTAAATGATACGGGACTTGGCGGATATAAAGAAGCCGTCGCACAAATTTCCGGTAATGCCGTATTTGCCAAATTGAAATTTGAATCAGGGGCTCATCGGGTGCAACGAGTGCCAGAAACCGAATCAGGAGGACGGGTTCATACTTCTGCAGCGACTGTGGCTGTTTTGCCTGAGGCAACCGAAGTTGACGTTCAAATTAATGAGGCCGATTTGGAAATTACGACGTGTCGTGCCTCGGGTGCCGGTGGTCAGCACGTTAATAAAACGGACTCAGCTATTCGTATTGTGCATAAACCGACCGGTATTGCCGTAGAATGCCAAGAAGAACGCTCTCAGTTTAAAAATAAAGAAAAGGCGATGGCTCGTCTCAGAACGGCTCTGTATGATATGCAACGTCAAGCCTTGGATAAGGAACGTTCCGATAACCGTAAAAGTCAAGTCGGCAGTGGCGACCGCTCAGAGCGTATCAGAACGTATAACTTCCCGCAAGGGCGTGTAACGGATCACCGTATCAATAAAACGTCTTATCAATTAGCTGAAGTCATGGACGGTAGCGGATTAGATGAATTTGTTGAGGCTTTGGTTTTGGAAGATCAAATGGCTCGTTTGATGGAAAATGAATAATGACGGATTTTAGGACATTAACCGAACAATTAAGGCCTGTTTCGGATACTCCGAACTATGAGGCTCGTTTGATTGCATCCAAAAATCCATCGGATAATGAGGTTGATGATATTTTAGCCCGTCGTAGGTTAGGAGAGCCTCTATCCAAAATTCTGGGCGAGAAGGGATTTTATAAGTATATTTTTAAAACGTCGGCTGATGTGCTGGACCCTCGTGCCGATTCGGAAACGTTGGTGGAAAGTGTTTTGAAATACGTTCCGGATACAGGGGAAAAAATCCGTATTTTGGATATTGGAACGGGCTCCGGATGTTTGTTGGTGTCAACCGTAATGGCGTATAAAAATGCTGTCGGAGTCGGATTGGATAAGTCTGAAAAAGCCCTAAAAATTGCCTTGGAAAATGCTAATCAAATTGCAAATGATAGAAATATTTCCTTTTTAGAACAAGATATTATGACGAACACTTGGACTAAAGATTTAGGAAAGTTTGATGTTATTATTTCTAATCCACCTTACATTAAAACGGCCGATATTGACGGGTTAGATATTGCCGTTAAACAATATGATCCGATGTTGGCTTTGGATGGCGGTGAGGATGGTTTAACGACATACCGACAACTGGCAAAAACGCTGATGCCTCTTGTTCACGAAAAAACGAAAATCTTTTTTGAAATCGGGCAGGGGCAAGAAACGGATGTGGCCGATTTAATGGTGCAAAATGGATTTGTATTGCGGGCGATGGAAAAAGACTTAGGCGGTATTATCCGTGTATTGGTCTTTGAGCGAGGTTAGATGCTGTTTTCTGTTTTTATTGCGTTGCTTTCACCACTTATTTGGGCTGGTTCTCAAATCTTGGATTCCCATGTATCCAATAACTTATTTCGCAAAAACAGCAGTGTTATTTTTTATTTGGGGCTGACAAACTTGCTGGTCTTACCATTTATTGTTTGGTGGGGTGGGGCAGATGTTTTAACCTTTCCAAAAGAAGTGTGGTGGATTATTGCCCTGTCAGCGGCCTTAGAAGTCGGCTATCAAATTCCATACTTTTTGGCTCTTAAACGAATGGACGTGTCCATTATTGCGGCTATGTTTTCATTCGGGCGTATTTTTATGCCGGTGTTGGCTTATTATATCGTTGGTGAAGAATTAAGCCTGATTCAATACATTGGATTCTTTGTGATTATCGCTGCAACGATGGTTTTGAACTTAAAACGCACGGATAGATTACGCTTAGATATCAGTTTTTACTTGATGCTGAGTGCCTCATTTATGACGGTTTTGGGCAGTGTTATTTCCAAAAAGGCTTTGGATGATATGAACTGGCTGAGTTTTAGTTTTTACTATATTTTGGTATCTGACGTTTTTATGCTCAGTATGTTGTTAATTCCGAAATTTCGCAAGGAAATTGCCTCAGATTTTCATATTTTTAAACGCAAGTTTAAGTTGTTGGTATTTATGGAGGTGTTGGATAGAAGTGCCTCGCTGACCAGTATGTTAGCCTTATCATTATTGCCGGTTGTTGTTAAGTCGGCACTTGGGTCAACTCAACCTATTTTTGTCTTAATGTATGGATATATTTTATACTATTTCTTCGGCAGCCGATTTAAAGAAAATTTGACCCGCTCAGAACTTGTTAAAAAATTGATTTGCTTTGCCGTTATTATTGTGGGTGTTGTCTTAACCGTTTGGTAGGCTTGTATCCAATATTTTTTTATTGAAAAATACCCTAAAATGTGGTATGAAGAAGGTATATTGGAGTCAAAAAAGGAGTTGATTATGAGGCCAGAAGAAAAACATCTTTCTTTTTCGATTGAGAGATTTGAAGATGTTAGCAAAGCATTTGAAGATGTTGGTGGCCCTAAAAGTGGTATTAAATTAACAGGTGAAGACCATGCTATTTGGGTTGACTATTCAAATGCTTCAAAGGAAACAATACAACAATTTAAGCGAGCTCTTTTAAAACATACCAAAAACACTCTTAAAAAAAAGGGCGTAGCTGTTTTACAAGCTTGTTTCCTTTTAGCCGTGTTGGGTGGCTTACTCAAAGGATGCCAAGACGGATTAGATTATCTTATTTCGCCATATAAAACAAAAATAAAAAACGAAAATGGTTTACCAAGTATGCAAAAAATCACAGACCAAAAGAAAATACCTGTACAAGACTCTTCTCATGGCGCAAGAACAGAATAAAGAAAGGATATTATCATGACTGAAAATATTGGAATAATAGCGAGTGAAATAGAAAGATTAGTAAAATTTGGAACAAAAAACATCACTGAGAGCGAAGTGTTAAACAGAGCCTTTCTGATTAAGCCTATAACAATCATCCCACAAGGTCAAGGTGCTGGACCAATTACTGATGGTCATTGGTTTTTAAATGCACAAGCAATAGATTTACAACTTGACCCGTTGGATGTTAAAGTAAAAGCAGGTAATTATGAAGAAATTGGAATGTTTATAATGAAAACACCTATTGGGTTTGGTCATCATGGGCGTATT
>JAFTHM010000035.1 GCA_017457425.1 Alphaproteobacteria bacterium | reverse complement strand
GTACGCCCCTATTAAAAAGCCGAAAAACTACCGACATACCGCGTAGTAGTAGCTGCCGCCGTAGTAGTTGCCGTAGTTGCGATCGTTGTAGTCGACGTAACCATCGCTCAGGTACACGAAGTACGCGAAGCAAGAATTTACACCATCTGTCAAGTTATTTGTCCAGATATACGGATACCCATTACTGTTCCATCCTTTACTATATAATTCACTGGCAAAAACCGTTTTACTGTGAGTGTCATAATCTCCTTCCCAAGCGCTACCATCCGATTCCGTCACAAGGTCAGATACACTTAACAAGCTTTTATCAACGGATTTACACGCTGCATCCGCATCCCACCAGGACAAGGGACCATTGGAGACATAATACGTTGTACCATCGTCCATTGTCAATGGTGAAAAACGGGCGTTAAATGAAACACAAGACCCACTTTCGCCACTTTGGAAGGCTTCGGTACAGCTGTTATTCGGACTGGCACAATATTCTTTATCATCGCATTTTTTGTTGGTATCGTATGTACAGCCTGTCGGCAAGCATTCGCCCGCTCCGCATTTACCCGTTGTACCATCAGATAAGGTACAAGCAGCATTATTCATATCATATTTTTCAACACAATACCCTAAACTTGTATCACAAGACGAACAAGTGCCGGTCCACCCTGTATTACATTCAGCATCCGATGTACATGCCTTATCAAAAACACGGCCCGTCATTTCCGGACGTACACCGTTAAAGCACAATCCCATATCGCAATATTTATTCGTACCACAATCGGCATCCGTTTTACAACCATCCGATTCAACGACTCCGGTGTCAAAATAAAATTCCATGGTATTGCTATCCGATTCGTCACACGGGTCTTCTTCGGTGATATGTTCATCATCATTTACATAAACTGAGGCCATGGGTTTTAACGCATCACCCACCATTTTACACACTCGGGCGGGAACCCCGCTGATTTGAATACCGTATTGCGTATCATCTGAGGGGTTTGGTACAACCGTAAAATCATATCCGACTGTGGTTTTTGTTCCCCATTCGGCAGATAAGGTCGGAGTCCCTCTATTTTGTGATAACTGTGTGATAATATCCACACCCAACAGCATCACATCATTAATCGTTTGATTGGCACGGTATTTATCCATTCCGTAGCTGTATCCTGCAATCGCCCCAACAGACAGGACGCCGATAATCGCTAATGTTCCCAGCATTTCTACCATAGAACGACCGGATTCGTAGTTTTGTTTCATTATTTTTACTCCTTAAATTAACACTACAAAAAAATCGCCGTGATGATGGGCGACCGGAAGTTCAGAACTATTTAAGAAGATATAGTGCGGCATATTCACCGCCATAGTGGATATTTTGCCGCCTTCCGGCCCCGCCGGAAAGCATATAATTTATCGTCTTATTCAGACGCTTCTTAAAGAGGTTCTGATACCTCGGGACGCACATCACTCGTCTTAAAAATCACACTATCAAAAATTATTTTTAAATGCAAGTATTATTTCACAAAAAAAGGTCGCCCAATGGACGACCCATAAAAATCAAATCACTTTTATTTTTTCGGCAATTCCGATGTACAATGTGGACATCTGGTTGCTTTAATTGCAATTTGAGACATACAATACGGACATTCCTTTGTCGTCGGTGCCTTAGGAGCAGCTTCAGCCTCTTTTTTATCTAATTTAGCTTGCAACGTATTCATGGCTTTAATCAACATAAACACGGCAAAGGCAACAATAATAAAGCTGATAATCGTATTTAAAAAAGCCCCAGCATTTAAAGTAATCGCACCGGCATTTTTGGCGACTTCCAAACTTTCATAAGGCGCCGCTACTTTCGGACCATCTTTTAAAACAAAGAACAAGTTCGCAAAGTCAACTTTACCCAATAAAATCCCCAAAGGTGGCATAATAATGTCTTTTACAAGTGAATCAACAATCTTACCAAAAGCCGCCCCGATAATAATACCAACGGCCATATCCATTACATTGCCACGCATGGCAAACTTTTTAAACTCTGTTAAAATTCCTTTCATCGTATTTCCTTTCATATTTGTATTATTGACAGAGGCATTATAGCCCCACTCTATTTATTATGCAACATTTTTTAATATGTCAGCATTTCATCATGAATATATTCAACCGATACACCGGCTTGTTTGAGCATTGCTTCCGATTCGGCTCCGGCATGATATTTATATTCAGCCACCACTCGTTTAATACCTGCCGAAATCAACAACATCGCACATGTCCGGCACGGAGCCAATTTACAATAAATCGTCGCCCCCTCAATAGACACCCCACGTTTAGCGGCCTGGCAAATTGCATTTTGTTCGGCATGAATGGTACGCATACAATGAGTCGTTGTCGTTCCGTCTTCATGCGTTAAATTTTTCAGCAAATGCCCAACTTCATCACAATGTGGCAATCCCGGAGGAGACCCGACATAGCCCGATACAATAATTTGATTATCCTTGACAATAACACACGCTGTACGGCCTCTATCACAAGTAGCCCGTTTTGCCAACGAATGCATTACCTCTAAGAAATATTCATCCCACGAAGGGCGAATGTAGGGAGTTTTGTCTGTCATTATGGCCTCCTATGTTGTTCCTATAACAAAAAGCATAGCATATTTTAGAATGTGTAGCAAATTATTTTTTTACGAATATTAACGACAGAGTGTTACCATAGTTGTACCAACTTCAGCACGTGAATGAGGACAAGTCCAACCCTATACTAATTTTGTATAAAATGCCTTTCTAGTAACTGTTGGACTT
>JAFTHM010000034.1 GCA_017457425.1 Alphaproteobacteria bacterium | reverse complement strand
ACTGTACAAGTTATACCGGCTTTTGACAATAATAAAGTCAAGCATAAGTGCCCTCATTGTGGACGTGATATAACTGAATAAATATAACAATATCATATCTATTACATTCTGAAAAAGAATGCAGTAATATTTTAATATAAATTTAAAATCCCTCCTTAAAATACTCAAAGAGGGATTTTTTTAAATGCTTGTTATTTTAATCCCGATTAATCAGTGTAATTTCTACACGACGGTTTTGTTCACGTCCAGCGGCGGTCGCATTGGACGCAATCGGATTTTTGCTACCCAATCCATCCGTCACAATACGGTTGCCATCTACACCTTGCAAACGCAAGTAATTAGACACCGCATTGGCACGGCGCAAAGACAAGGCATTGTTTGTCGCGGCCGACCCCGTAGAATCCGTATAACCAATAATTTCAACCATTGTTTTGTTGTATTCATTAATAACTTTGGCTACGGAATTTAACACCGGCTGAAACTGAGCTCTTATTACGGCTTCATTTGTACCAAAAGTAATATTCCCCGGCATAATTAAGTACACTCTGTCGCCCTCTTGAGCCACTTGCACGCCGGTTCCTTGTAATTCCAAACGCAATTTTTTGGCTTGAGCATCCATATAGGCCCCTGTACCAAGACCGGCAGCGGCCCCAACACCTGCACCGATTAAAGCGCCTTTTTTACCGCCGGCAATGGCACCTATTCCAGCACCAACAGCCGTTCCGATACCCGTTCCCCAAGCGGTTTTAGATACTTGGCTTTGCCCCGTGTACGGATTAGTCGCACAAGCCGATAAAAACGCCATTAAACAAACACTGACTATTATTTTTTTCATATTTTCTCCTTTTGTTAACAATAGATTTATTGTATTAACTTCCCATAAAGTGTCAAGCACTTTTTCACAAAACACCGCCTCATTTGTTAGGAAATTTCTTGTTTTATCCCACAAAATAGAGTATTCTTAAGGATATATTCAAATTAAAAGGAGTCACATGAAATTAGTATTTATTTTTTTATTACCCTTGTTATTATCAGGATGTGGGACTATTTTTTCTGTCATCACTTTCATTTTGTTTTAAGAGGTCGTCATGTTTGAACAATTAGAATCCGTGCGTCAAAAATGTGCTGCTTGTCAAAAATGCGGTTTATGCCAAACTCGCACCAAATCGGTCTTTTCGGGTGGCGTTCCCAATAATAAGTTGATGTTAATCGGGGAAGCACCTGGATTTTTTGAAGATCAACAAGGCGAACCTTTCGTCGGCAAAGCAGGTCAATTGTTAGATAAAATTTTTGAATCAGTTGGATTATCCCGTCAAAAAGATATCTATATCTGCAATACAATTAAATGCCGACCACCAAATAATCGGGATCCTCTGCCTGAAGAAAAAAATGCGTGCCGTGAATATTTGGATGCTCAATTGGATATATTGCGACCTAAAATTATTTTGCTGTGTGGCAAAGTGGCCTTAAAATCTTTCATTGATACGGATTTAGGCATTACAAAGGTCAGAGGTCAATGGTTTGATGGACCGAATGGTGCCAAAATGATGCCGATTTTTCATCCATCATATTTGCTGAGAAATGCTCAAAAGACAGTTGGCTCTCCCAAATGGTTAATGTGGCAAGATATTCAAGAAATCAAACGGGTTTACGATACATTATCGGATAATTAAAAAAGCAGAATCTTATTGAATAGTTTTAGAAAAAGAAAAAACCTCTCTAAACAGAGAGGTTTTGATTGTCTTAGCGCTTACAAAAACCACCAACTGCCACCTGTTCCCGTTTCTTCCGGTTTAGTGTACTCAGTGATCATATCTGTATAATCATACTCGGTTGTTTCCGTATCATAACTACGTCCCGTTGTGGTTGTTGTACCGCGCGTTGTTGTAGTCATTGTCGTCGTACGTGTCACCGGTGTCGGGGTTTGCGTTGCAGTCGTCCGTGTCATCGTTGTCGTCGGAGCAGACGTTGTCGTTTCCGTGAAAGACGGTTCCGTTGTTTCCGTCATTCTCGGTGTCGGCGTTTGCGTTGCCGTTGTCCGAGTCATTGTTGTCGTCGGAGCAGACGTTGTCGTTTCCGTTAAAGACGGTTCCGTTGTTTCCGTCATTGTCGGTGTCGGCGTTTGCGTTGCAGTCGTCCGAGTCATCGTTGTCGTCGGAGCAGACGTTGTCGTTT
>JAFTHM010000033.1 GCA_017457425.1 Alphaproteobacteria bacterium | reverse complement strand
GGCAAATTTCCGGTGCTTTTTTACCAATGACGATATGGCCACAGTTGCCACATTGCCAGATGGTATCACCTTCACGAGAAAAGACAATGCCTTCCTTAATATTGGCAACTAATTTACGATATCTTTCTTCGTGTTCTTTTTCAATTTGACCAACCATTTCAAACAGTTTGGCGATTTTTGTAAAGCCTTCTTCACGGGCTGTTTTGGCAAAACCATCATACATATCTGTCCATTCATAGTTTTCACCGGCGGCAGCATCTTCTAAGTTTGTGATTGTATCTGGGATACCACCGTCATGCAATAATTTGAACCAAATTTTGGCATGTTCTTTTTCGTTGTTGGCTGTTTCTTCAAACAAATTAGCGATTTGAACATACCCGTCTTTTTTTGCTTTGGAAGCATAGTATGTGTATTTGTTTCTGGCTTGAGATTCACCGGCAAATGCGGCCCAGAGGTTAGCTTCTGTTTGAGATCCTTTTAATGGTTTATCTGTCATTTTTTCTTTCCTTTATTGTTAGAGGGATGGCACTTATTGCAAATGCCACTAAAAGTCAGCGAATGGTCTTTTATTGTAAAGTTATTCGCTGGGTTAACTTGATTAAAAGTGTCATTATAGGGAATTTGAATATCAAATAATTGATGGCATGTATCACAATGAAAATGATAATGCTTGTGTATTTGATAATCAAAATGATCCGGCCCTCCAGGAATTGCAATACGTAAAATGATACCCTTATCAGCCAGTTTTGCTAAATTACGATAGATGGTTGCTTTGCTGACAGCCGGATGAGATTGAGATACGTACAGATATACATCATCAGCGGTTGGATGATTAAGGGCGTGTATGGCCTCATCTATTAATGCTTTTTGAAATGTATGACGCATCTGTTAATTCCTTAATGATATTTGTTATCAATAAGGAATATATCCTATTAATTAATCGGCGTCAAGCACTTTTTTTAATTTTTATTAAAAAAATGTTATACCATTAAAATATAGAGAAAATTTTACTTTTGTTATTGCATTTTGAATAAAATATGTATATAATTCGCTCTTAAAAAAACAGGTGTAATAATGATTAAAGATATGACATCGGGTAGTCCGATAAAATTGATTTTATGGTTTTCTTTGCCGGTATTGTTGGGAAATTTGTTTCAACAATTATATTTGATGAGCGATTTGATATTGGTTGGTCGCTTTTTGGGAATGCACTCGCTGGCGGCGGTGGGAACCATTATGCCCCTATATGGTGTTATCATTATGATAAGTTTCGGTTTTACTAGTGGGTTAAGCATTATTATTGCTCAGCGGTTAGGGGCTGAGGATTATCAAGGTATTGCCAAATCGTTTGCTACGGGTATTATTCTATCTTTTATTTTCAGTGTTATTTTGATGGCGTGTTTGCCTTTTACGCCTTTAATTATTGCGTTGATGAATGTCCCGAGTGATATTTTTTCTGAAGCCGTTATATTTATTAACACATTATTATACGGATGTATGGCGATGGTCTTTTATAACTATTTAGCTAATGTTTTAAGAGCTTTGGGGGATAGTAAAACGCCATTATACTTTTTGATTTTTTCGTGTGTGTTTAATATCTTGTTAAATATGTTGTTTATTATTGAATTCGGTATGGGTGTTCGTGGATCGGCTCTTGGCAGTGTGATTTCTCAAATATCTTCTGTATTCCTATGTGCTTTACTGATTTATCGTAAATATCCTATTTTGAAACTCACAAGGCAAGATTTTAATGTCTCAAAGGCTCGTATCTATGCTCACTTGCGGTTGGCCATTCCGATGACAGTGCAATTTTCCGTTATTGGATTGGGAGCCATTATTATTCAAAGCGTGTGCAATACTTTTGGTACGTCTGCAATTGCCGCTATGGCCACCAGTATTCGTATTGAACAATTTATCGCTCTGCCTTTGGTCAGTATCGGAGCTGCCATTGTAACATTTACCGCTCAAAATTATGGCGCTAAGAAAATTTATCGTATTCGCCAAGGTGTGTTTCAATCTTCCGTTTTTTCTTTGGTTATCAGTTTGATTTTACCGATTTTAGTCTTTTTATTCGGCGATAAAATGGTCTTGCTCTTTTTAAAAGAGGCAAACACGGAAGTTATTCATTTGGCTCATACCTATTTGCAAATTACCACATTATTTTATTGTTTTTTGGGGCAAATTTTTATTTTCAGACAAGCCTTACAAGGGATGGGACATTCTATATTGCCGATGGTATCGGGCTTTGTTGAATTGTTTATGCGCGGATTTTCGGGTATTGTTTTAGCCTCTTGGTTTGGCTATATCGGACTGTGTTATGCGGGGCCGACGGCTTGGATAGGGGCGTGCGTTATTTTAATCGGCGGATATATTTATGTTATGAAACGGCAACAGTATCGCTTAACGGCCAAAGAGCGCAAAACCCCTTGGCCGATGAGATTGTTTGTACGAAAAAGATAATTAAAAGCGTTCTTGAACCCGTTGAAATTGATCGGAAAAATCACGCCATTTTTTTAAAGGCATATTTGTGATTTGTCTTTGTTCATTGTTGAGCAATTGAGCGCTCATTTGGATTTCACCACGACTACTGGTCGTTGTTGTGGCAACATATTCAGCTGTTTTAGGATTGCCATCCGTATCTAAATAGTAAACCATACCGTTTGGTGTGTTAGCTGTCGCCACCAAGTTGCCGATTTTTTGCCCTTCACCAAAGCCCAAAATATCTTTGTCTTCAAATTGACTGGCGATATAAAATCCGGCGCTGGTAATAATTGAAAGACACATAAGTTTATGTAAAAAACTGTCCATTTTTTCTCCTGATATTTTAATTGCAAACCCGTTCAAATAATTTGGCATGCTTACGCCATTGATTTAGTTCCATTTGAAAAGGGGAGGAGGAATGATTTAAAATTTTGGCCTTTAATTGAATGTCTTGCGTTGTGCCAATTTGAGTGAATAGGGCATATTCGGCCGTTTTTAAATCTTTATCCGTATCTATAAAATAATACGTTTTGTCATTTTCAATTGTACTTTTTATTAATGTTGCCAGTAAATTTTTGTCATGGTATGATATACTTTCACGGTCATCACAACTGTGAACAACCAGACAAACAAGACCCGTCAGTATACCCAATGTACATAAAAAATCTGTTGATTTGGAATCCATCTTATTCTCCTTTTCATTTTTTCGGGGCATTATATAGGAATATTGATGTGTTGTCAAGTTTTTTTATAAAAAACATCTTGCAATTAGAATAAAATAGGTGTATAAAATATTTTCATTGGGGCGTGTAGCTCAGTTGGTAGAGCAGCTGACTCTTAATCAGCGGGCCCAGAGTTCGAGTCTCTGCACGCCCACCATAAAAAATCCGGCCATTAGGTCGTTTTTTTTTGTGGTGTGTCAGAGGCCGAACTCATTTTATCGGCGTCAGCAGATAAAATCAGAGTTTGTTCACGAAGGTGGACGTCCGTTAGGACGGTCCCGAATATATGAGAGACGAGGGGCTTGCCCCCGAGCAATCTCTGCACGCCCACCATTAAAAAATCCGGCCATTAGGTCGGTTTTTTTTGTGGTGTGTCAGAGGTTGAATTCATAAAAAAAATAGAGTTGTCATACTTCCTTTTTTAAATGCTTCAAAAATGCATCACAGCCTTCAACAATATCCCAATAGGTTTCATCAAAGTTGCCAGTATACCATGGGTCTTTGATATTGCGAGGTTTATTTGCAAAATCTAGCAAGCGGTGGATTTTGTTATCCGTATCCATGCCAACGATAGACCCTATATCTTCTATATTGCTATCATCCATCGCTAAAATATAATCGTAATAAGCATAATCAGACGGCCGAATACGTCTGGAATAATGCTCTTCAAAAGGCACATGCATTGCCCTCAATATTTCTTTTGTTCCATAATGAATACCGGCATGACACATTTCGTTATAACTTTCAGTGGCGGCAGAATCTATTTCAAACTGATCAGATAAACCACGTTCTTCAACCATTTGCCTAAACACAAATTGTGCCATCGGCGACCGACATATATTTCCCAAACATACGAATAAAACTTTAATCATTTTGCTTCCCGAATAAGAGTATGTTTAAACCATTGTTCTTGAAAATGGACATGCTTTTCTATTTCTTTATCAGACAGTATCATGCCTTCAGGTACAATAACCAATTTATCGTCATTGTCATTTGTTCTGTGAATAATGGCGATACATTTGCCTGTGAATGTTGTAAGAGGCGTATCAACTCCCAGCACATAGGCATCTAATTCTTCGCCATCACCGGAAACGGTATCGGGTATATACCCATAATTGATAGGATATACAAATCCGTGTTTGGGATGTTTTGTTCCCAAAGGTCTGTCCATAACTACCGATACGGATTGGCTTAGATAATTCTTAGCATTAGTTGGTATATCTTGAGAAAATCTAAGTAAGTATCCGTCTGGATCTAATATCAAGATCTCTTGTTGTTTATAAATTGTATTTTGTGAACGATAAGAACTTTCAAAAATATCTTTAAATGGTTTTATATTATTTTTTTTGAGGGCATTTTGAATTTCTTGAATATTCGTTGTTTCTATTTGAAAATTCACTCCTCTTCCGAAAGGATAGGTCAATTCACCAGTGTTCCAATGATTGTTTATTTCTTCAATCATAAGTTGGGCTTTTCCGTAAGATAAAAAGGCGAATTTATCTTCTTTTCTTTCATATTCTATTTTAAAATTTAAAACCTTTGTATAAAAATTCAAAGAGTTTTGAATATTTGAAACAGATAATTCCGGAATGAGAGTGTTAAATTTCATTTCTTTTCTCCAAAATCTTTTTGACTTCATCAGGGAACTGCTTCTTTGTTTCGGGAACGCTTAAATGTTTGGCCAATAAAATCGGTGTGTTCAAAGTAATATCCGGATAATGAACCTGCATTTGTTTCAGTCCCGTTTCCACATTGGGTGTATGTTCGTCAAAACCATCAATTTCTAAGGCTTGTTTTAAAGGCACATAATAGATCTGATTAACATAGACAACCTCGTTCCATTGTTCTTTCGGACAATCTTTATAAACCAAAAAGCCCTTATGAATAAATCCTTCATTTAATCGGAGTGTAGATGTCTTTTTGCCATTTAACAGAGCCGGCCAACGTCTTTCCACCAGATGTAGCCATTGTTGTTTAGAGGATAAAGCCTGTTCAATAAATTCTTTAATAATTTCGGCGGTTTGTTTGGGCGTTTGGTCTTCATTATTGATAATAAAATCGGAAAAAGGGCGGTTGTGATAGCCTTCTTCATACATTTGTCGGATACGTTTTTCTTCCCACTCATTCAGTTTTCTTGTCCCACGATTTTTTAAGCATTCTTCCAAACTAGGGGCCAATGTAATATTCATAAATTGCGTGCGTTCATCTTCCATCGCTTTCCAATCATGATAGGAGTTATCCGTAATCGGATAAGCAAAAATCACAGTATTATATTCTCTTGATTGTTTTAATATTTGTAATTTTTTATTTAAACGATTACGGCGTTCATACCACCCCTCTTGAATGGATAACCCCAGCGTTTCTTGTTCTTCATCACTCTACAAATCATCTACCTCAATAAAGGTCGCATTTGGCAATAAGTCAACCAATATTTTTGAAACGGTCGTTTTGCCGGCATTGATGGGGCCATTAATATTTAAGATGAGCATTTTTTATTCCTTTTCATAATAGTCCATAAAAAGCTGTGCAAAAACATGCTTAAATTGCTCGGGATGTTCTTTGATTTGACTGATTAATTCCGGAATGGTGAATTCTTTAACCTCAGCCACTTCTTTGGGATCAAAAACGATAGGACTATCCGATATAACCTTAAAGGCATGATGAAAGCTCCTCAGGTGTCCGTCTCTGATATCTGCACTTTTTCCGACAAAGTCACCATGAGAGGCCACAACACCCATTTCTTCGGCAAGTTCCCGCAAGGCCGCTTGTTCATAACTTTCGCCGGCATCAACATGACCGCCGGCAGAATAACTCCACTTGCCCGCATCAACTTTTTTGGTATAGGCCACTTTTTGCAAAATGATGTTGCCTTTTGAGTTAAATAAAAATACGCCGCTAATCATCGGATATCTGTTTTGTGGGCGTAAGTCTTTTCCTCGGCGTATAAAAACATCCATAGGATAGTCTTCTGCATTGGCCAGCGAGATAACCTCTTTGCCACAACCGATTAAGACAAACGGTGTTGCATTTTGACAAGACAGGCTGTCTATATCCACCCATTCGGCACCATTGGAATCCAATCCGTCGCCTTGCGTTGCCGGTTCGCCCGATACTTCAATATTAAATAAAACGCCGGTGTGTTGTAGACATCCTTCCTCACCGCTGGCTTTAGTAAAGGCAGAAAAGAAAATCGTTTTTTCGCCCACTAATGTATGGGAAATAACATCGCAATTCGTTTCTTCTTTAATTTCACGAATAACGGTTTGTTCGGGTGTTTCTCCGGCCTCAGGACTTCCCCCAGGTAAATCATATAATCCGGTATATGGCCCTCTGGCTTTGCGAATCAGCAATATTTGATTATCACGGCGAATAATACCGTAAACACCACGATGCGAACGCGTTACGAATGGATGTAAAAAAGGTGTCTGTGTCATTGGGGCCTCCATGATGATTGATATTACAAAATTATGTGTTGAAAATCAATATTTTTTGTTGGTGTTTTATAAATAATAACGCCGGTATTGAAAAAAATAATAGAATATGCTATGATATTCTAAAACAATCGTATGGAGTATAAAATGACTTTTTCATATCAAACCAGTGGCGTGTGTGCGAAACTTATCAGCTTTGATATCACGGATGGTAAATTACATAATGTTCAGTTTATGGGTGGTTGTATGGGCAATTTGCGTGCTATTTCTAAACTGATTGAAGGTAAAAATGCTAAGGCAGTTGCCGATATTTTACGAGGCAACACATGCGGTGGCAAAAGTACCTCTTGTGCCGACCAACTGGCTCGGGCGATTGATGAGGCACTGAAACAACACTAAAAGATGTTTTACTTTGTTAAAGCCAGTACATATAAGATTATCAAGTGAGCTGGATAATAGGCATAAAATACCCACCATGGTTTTAAAAAACGAATTGCATTTTTTGGGGGGATTTTTTGTATTATCAGTAAAAAGGTTGTGAGTAAGCTGATAACCCCAGCTGTTATACCAAGGTTTATATTCATTAAAAAAGATAATATCAAGCTTAATTCACACCATAAAAATCTTTTTGTTTTTAACCAGTTATATAAGGTTAAAATATAAAAAAATCCAAATAATGGATAATCGGTTAGTATAGATAATATACCCCCAATATATATTATAAAACATGTACTTATG
>JAFTHM010000032.1 GCA_017457425.1 Alphaproteobacteria bacterium | reverse complement strand
AATTTCAATGACTTATTTGAAATTGACATTTTTGAGATAACCGATTTATTTTCGAGCAATCCTTTCATACTTTACATGGTACACTCTTTTTACAACAAATGCAATACAAAAAAATCCTCTGCCAAAAAAAGACAGATAAACTTTTATGAAAGCGGTTGATATTATCTGCTAAAATACTGCCCCTCTTTCGTGTGCTCACAGCTAAAACTCAGACTTTTATCCCCTGCACATCCAGCTGTCAGATAGTTTCAAACAGTGTATCCGCTTGCTGCATTGCCTGTTATTTTTTGACTTTTTTACCTGATTGTGGTATAATAAGATACAGAACAGGAGGACCGTATGTCATATACAGAATCACAATGGGTGCCGCCACCGCTACCGGATCATATGAAAGAGGAGACCAACCAAAGGTCTCATCATGGTTCTGTATGGTCTCCGCCCCCTTTGCCAAAACATATGAAAGACGAAAACCGCAATCAAAATGCCTTTTCTTTTTTGAGAAAGCTGTGCGTTTTTGAATGGTTATGCGCCAGTGTCCCACAAAAGGCACTCGGAGATTTCAACATTCAAATCCAAGGAGATGATAAGTTTATCAGAAATACTCAAAAGGCTTTACAGCTGATTAAACAACATTCGCCCGCACATTACGAAATGGTTGAACAACATATCGGACGCATTCAACAGCATGAAAAAAGCGGGATGGCAGCATTTTGGGATACACCAACTTTTTTAGTCGGTCGAAAAACATCTAACAGCTCAACTCATTGGTATGCCAGCTGTATCGTTCACGACGCCCATCATTCTAAATTGTTTCACGATACATTACAAAAATTCGGATATGTACCCAAAGAGGCTTGGACCGGAAAAACAGCAGAAATGGCATGTTTGGATATTCAAGAAAGTTTTTTAAAAACAAGCAAAGCCCCTAAACGGCATTTGTCGTCAATTGATAAAGCCAGAACCTATGATTATTGGTCTGATTATAAGGCACGGAATTGGTAAAAAGGTAGGCAAACATCGTTCACTGCGTTCACCGAACGCACTTCGTACGTCCGACCGTACCGGACAACGCATAAAAAAAACAGAACCAATCGGCTCTGTTTTTTTATGGCGATCCACGGTAGATTGCTTCGGGGATAAATCCCCTCGTCTTCATTTCATTCAGACCGCCTCACTACGTTCGGCGTCCGCTGATGCGAACGAACGCACTTCGTACGTCCGACCGTACCGGACAACGCATAAAAAAAACAGAACCAATCGGCTCTGTTTTTTTATGGCGATCCCGGTACGATTCGAACGTACGACCCACAGCTTAGAAGGCTGTTGCTCTATCCAGCTGAGCTACGGGACCTTTAAACAATGGTGCTATATTACACCAATAAAAATATCCTGTCAACAAAAAAATAATCGCTTTTTATTTTTGCACATCCCACAATGAAACACCCTCACGCATAATGCGTTCTGCTTCATCCGTTCGGGTGTCATCATGATGATGCATCACAAATCCCGAATGGATTTCAAACGGCTTTTTGGAATTCATAATGCCTTGGATAATAACTCGCTTAGGATTAACACCTTGTTTCGGCCAAATCGGAATCAGGCGAATGCCCCCTAACCTACCGTTTAATAAGGATAAAATTTCTGGAACCGATTCGGCGCGATGAATAATTGTAAACGTACCTTTGGCTCGCAAATGGCGCAAGCAAAAATCTATCCATTTTTTAAGGGGGACAACTTGCTTATAGGCCATTTCCACTTGCCGAGACTGTCTTGCCGGTGTTTCCGTATAAAATGGCGGATTAGTCACCACATGATGAAATTGAATACCGTGTAGTTCGGGTACTTTTTTAGAAATATCGGCCTCAATAACCGTTAAATTTTGTCCGTTTAACGCGGCATTTTGACACGCAAGTTCGACCAATTCAGGTTGAATTTCAACGCCGGTTATGGAAAGATTTGGCACTCTGGCCCCGATACACAAGCCCACTATACCACTGGCACATCCGACATCCAAAATCGTTTCCCCCTCTTTCGCCGGAACAGCAGCCGCCACCATAACGGCATCTGATGTGGCACGATACCCGATTTTAGGTTGCCTTAACTTAATTAACCCACCTAAAAAATCATCCACTGTTGTATTTTCATCTTTATTAATCATAAAAAATCCTTATTTTTTCTTTATTTTACTGTAGGATATAACTTTTTTTCAAAAAATGCAATTTTTTTGTTGCATTTATAAAAAATATGTGCATAATGTGGTTATTGACCTTTTGGGGGTATAGCTCAGCTGGGAGAGCGCTTGAATGGCATTCAAGAGGTCAGCGGTTCGATCCCGCTTACCTCCACCAAATAAAAAATACGACCTTTTGGTCGTTTTTTTATTTGGTAGGTATTGTGGGAGCGAAACGCATCAAAGCGGTTCGTCAGGCGAGCGACAGGCAGACGCGAGTATGCCGGTGCGATTTTAGTCGCAGGAGCAAGACGGAAAGGGACCCATTAAAAAAATGGGAATTACCACCCCGCTTACCTCCACCAAATAAAAACAGTCTATAATGGCTGTTTTTATTTAGGCAGTTATATTTACGTCTATAACTTTTTCATGTATTTAGTTGTAATATGGTTGCAGATTTAAAAAAAGACTTATGGCTACATCGCCTAAGTCTTTGATTTAATTGTTCTGAATGACGGGATTTATTCGTGCCAATAGGTACTCACCCACAAGGGGCTGTTTCGCTAACGCGCAACATTGGCTAAAGCCCGAACCTACTTCTTCGGTTCAAACCGCCATACCGATAAATTACAAAAACCGCCAAACGGCGGTCTTTTCAATTCCGATATCAGTTCAGCTACGGACTTTCAATGCCCTTGCTTCACTGTATCTCATTGCTTTACGCATAAAAATTTGCCACCGGCAATTTTTTATTGGCGCAGTGGTCGGAATGACAGGATTTATTCGTGCCAATAGGCACTCACCCACAAGGGGCTGTTTCGCTAACGCGCAACATTGGCTAAAGCCCGAACCTACTTCTTCGGTTCAAACCGCCATACCGATAAATTACAAAAACCGCCAAACGGCGGTCTTTT
>JAFTHM010000031.1 GCA_017457425.1 Alphaproteobacteria bacterium | reverse complement strand
TTTAAATCGTACCCGTCATGGGATTGTGATTAATGCTGATTGTCCGGAAACGGCAAAACTACACTTAGTTCACCCTAACATTATCCGTTTTTCAACCAATGGAGCCCCAGCCGATTTAATGGCTACCAATATTACTCCTTTAGAAGGAGGAGTCAGCTTTAAGCTAAATGGAGAATGGACAACTCTGCCCATGATTGGCGAACACAATGTAGCTAATGCCTTAGCCGCCATTGGTGCCTCTTTACATGCCGGTATTTCCATATCCGACAGTTTAAAGGCCTTAAATTCCTTTAAAGGGACAAAAAGGCGTCTGCAAAAAATCGACGAAACGAATAATATTGTCGTTTATGATGATTATGCCCATAATCCGGAAAAAATTCGGGCAGCGCTATCGGCTTTAAAATCCTACGGGGGACACATTTTTGCCATTTATCAACCCCATGGATTTGCCCCAATGCGATTGATGAAAGATGAATTCATTCATGTTCTTGCCGATATAATGGATAATCGTTTAACCTTAATTATGCCAGATATTTATTATGTCGGAGGAACAGTAGCCAAAGACATTTCGTCCGAAGATGTCATCACTCCATTGGCACAAATGGGTAAACAAGCTGTGTATATCCCAAACAGAACGGATATTTAAACTTATCTGTCTGGACAAATTAAATCGGGTGATAAAATTGTCGTTATGGGGGCCAGAGATGATTCCCTATCCGATTTTGCTCAGGAAATTTTCAAAACCGTTCAAGGAGCTTGAATTATGAAAAAAATGGCCATTATTTCTCCATCTTCTCCCACTCAGGAATTGGACACACAAAAAATTGCCGAAGCACTCAAAAAATACGGATATGAACCAATTTATGGACAAGCGGCTTTTGATAAAGAACGATTTTTAGCAGGTATTGATGAGGTCCGTGCCGATGATATTATGTGGGCCTTTATAGACAAATCTGTTGATGCCATTATGACGTTAAGAGGCGGATACGGCAGTGCCAGAGTATTGGATAAAATTGATTACAAATTTATAGCCAAGCACAAAAAACCTCTCTTTGGATTCTCCGATGCGACCGCCTTACAATTGGCTCTATGGAAAAAATCAAAATTGGTATCTTATTCCGGTATTCAAGCCAGCTTTTTACAAGATAAAATAAATATCGGCCTTGAAAAAACATTTGAATCGGCTTTATTGGGCAAAAAAATCAGTTGGCAAGGATTAACGCCTGTAAAAAAAGGGAAGGCAACCGGTCGTTTAATGGGTGGAACTTTATCATTAATCACCTCCTTAATCGGTACGCCATACGAACCTAATTTTAAAAACACCATTTTAGTATTAGAAGATGTGGCAGAAGAACCCTATCGGATAGACCGAATGCTGACACAAATGCGCTTAGCCGGTATTTTTGATAAAATTACTGGGGTCGTACTGGGGGATTGGTATAAGTGCACATCAAAAGATAAAAATGATGGTGATATTGAGGCCGTTTTAATGGAGCATTTTTCCCTTTTACACATTCCTGTGGTGAAAGGCTTTCCCTATGGCCACGGTATTAAAGGAACGATTTTTCCAATTGGGGCCAAAGCACATTTAGATGCAAATAAGGGAACATTGGACATTCTTTAATCCTTGACATTTTTATAAAATATTGATATACTGGCGGTTATATTTTGTGGAGAATTCCAATGACCGAAGAAGAATTGCATTTTATTTATCCAAATCGTGAACAAAGTTTGATTGATTCAAAACACACAACTGAAGCCTATCAAAATTTAATGGCTCAAATGGTTCAAAATAATGAACAAGATATTGTTGAAATCGGAAAATTCTATCCAATGTGGATTATTGATTTATGTCGTAGAGCGCAAAAAAGTATTACCGCTTTTTCCGAAGAAAAAGACATCAAAATATTTCGTTTTTTGCAAAAAGAGTTATCCAATTCAAATTTGCAAGTTCGCTTATTGATTAACACAGAACCAGAAGATTTCACCGAGCAACGATTTGTCAGTGAAATGCAGACTATGGAACGGATCAAAATTCATCCGGCCCCAATATTGGCGGGAACTTCTTTGGTTGTAGATGACACCCATTTTTTACTAAAACGTACACAAGAAAAAGATAGAAAATATTTTTTTGGGGCTTTTCATCAACCGGACCTCAGCCAAAAAATACAACACACTTTATCTGAACGATGGGACAAAACACCAAAACCGGTTTTATCTTATCCCTATATACCCATGACTCAAGAGAAAGCTTATACAAAATGACACAGCGAACCGAACTTTTGGCACCAGCCGGTGATATTGAGGCCGGATACGCCGCCCTTTATTACGGAGCCGATGCCGTTTATTTAGGCTTACCCAAATTTTCCGCACGTGCCGAAGCCATTAACTTCACACAATCCGAACTGGATGAATTTGTCGCCTATGCCCACAGTATCGATCGTAAAGTTTATGTTGCTATGAACACATTGGTTCAAGAAAGCGAATTGGACGAAGTTATGCTGGGCTTACAAACGTGTGTAGATACAGGTGTTGATGCCGTTATTGTTCAAGACCTCGGGATTGCTCGCATTGTCCGAAAACGCTTTCCGTCATTGGAATTACATGCCAGTACACAAATGGCTATTCATAATTTAGAAGGGGCCTTGGCTCTTAAAAAAATGGGTTTTACCCGTGTTGTAACGGCCAGAGAATTATCCTTATCCGAAATCAAACATATTAAGGATAACTGTGGGATAGAGGTTGAAACCTTTATTCATGGCGCACTTTGTTATTCTTACAGCGGATTATGTTCCTTTTCCTCCTTTCAAACCACTCGTTCGGCCAACCGTGGAAAATGCGTGTATTCGTGCCGTGATACGTTTAAATTAGACGGCCGGCAAGGACATCTTTTTTCTATGAAAGATTTGGCTTTGGAAAAAGAGGTTCTAAAATTAAAGGGACTATCCTTAAAAATTGAAGGGCGTAAAAAAAGTGCTCTGTATGTGGCTGCCGTCGTAGATTATTACCGCCGTATTTTAGATACGGGACGTGCCGATATTTCGTTGGCCGATAACATTAAGCAGATTTTCTCTCGCCCTTGGACAACACTGCATTTGAAAGGGAAAAATAAAAATGTAATTGACCCCGATTTTGTGGGACACAGAGGTCTGACTATCGGGACGGTTGAGAAAATCTTTAATCATGTTATTACTATAACGCCCACACACCCGATTGCCAAATATGACGGCATTCAAATTGATTGTGGCTCTCAAGAAAAACCATTTGGATTTTCGGCCGAAATGTTATCGGTGGGTGGTAAAAAAGTATTTGAAGTGCCAGCCCATAAAACCGTTCAAATTACCCTGCCCGACCACCATCCGTTTATTAAAAAAGGCGATGTGGTTTATTTGGCCTCCTCTACTCGGGTCAAAGGGGCCTACCACTATGAAAAACCAAAACCGGGGGCGTTTAAAAACCGATTGCCGATTAGTGTTTGCGTTTTTGTTGAACACGATAAAATTGTGGCTATCTACCAAGACAAAACAGCCGAAATTTTGGGTGATTTTTCACCGGCAAAAGATTTAAATAAAATGACAGAGGCTATTCATTCAGCTTTTGAAAAAACGGGAGATACGGTCTTAGATTTAGCCGAATTAACCATTCAAAATAAAGCCGGCTTATTCGTTCCAATGTCGGTTTTAAACGAACTGCGCCGAAAATTATACAGCCAAATTAACATCACGCATATTGTACCCAATTTGCCGAAGCCGGCTCAAATGGTAAAAACAAATACTACTCCTAAATGGATTATCAAAACGGATAACGTGGATACTTTGGCGGAGATTGACCCGATGACCTATGATGAAATTTGGGTTGTCATAGATATAGATTTTGACATTAATACACTGTCTCATTTACCAAACGACAAAATCCGGTTGTGTTTACCCCCTATTATCCGACAAAGCAATAAATATCAAAAAATAATTGATACACTGTGGCAAATGGGATACCGCAAATATGCTATCGGAAATCTCAGCGGATTAACATTCTTACCCGATACGGCGGATATATCCTTTGATTCTCAACTGTCTTGTTTAAATACGCAAGCTGTTTCTCAGTGTTTTGAGTTAGGGGCGAAAAGTGTCTTTATTTCCCCCGAAGATACGTTGGATAACATTCAAAAATTAACCGCTTTATCGGATAACATTGGCGTTATCTTATATACAGACGTGCCGGTCTTTTTATCGGCTAACTGCGTGCGAGAAAATGAATGCAGTGTTTGCCCCCAAAAACCATGGCACGGCGAATTATCTAATGGTAAAGGCCGGTTTGAATTAATTTCCAAAAATTGTCAAACAACGGTTGTGCCAAAAGAATCGCTTTGTTGGGCGGGTGAAACAAGACACCTCAACGCCTCAATTTACCGAGTGGATTTTTGCCATAAACGCTATGACAGTACCACCGCCAAACGCATTTGGGATACCGTACGAATGGGAAAAGACCCCAAAGGCACCACAAAGTTTAATTTGAAAAAACAATTTGCATAACCCATTGTTTTAATATAGTATATATATACAAACTGAAAGGATAAACATGAAAAAACAAAAAAAGAAAAGCAGTTTTTTAAAACGCATTTTTAAATTAATTATGTGGCTCATTATTATTTTAATCGCTTTGGTGATTGGGATTTATTTATCTTTGGGCATCATTATTAAAAAGGCCGTTTCTACCGCCGTTCCGCCGATTACGGGTACACCGGCGTCTGTTGAAAATGTGGATATTTCTCTGATGAAAGGCCATATCGGCATTGAAGGGTTAAAGGTAGGTAATCCAAAGGGATTTGCCGAAGAAAATATTTTTGAATTAGGCTCAATTATGGTTGATTTTGATTTAAAATCCGTTTTAACAGACAAAATCATTATCAAACAAATCGCCATCAAAAATACCAAAGTAGATGCTGAAATCAATAAATCCGGCGACATTAACTTGACCCAATTACAAAACAACGTCAATAACTATTTGGGAACGGGAACAAATACGGCAAAACCGGAAACAAAGACAGAAGAAAAAACGGCCTCTAAAGGCGGTAAAAAAGTCGTCATCAAAAAATTAAACATTGATGATACAACTTTGACATTAGGGGCTTTAGGTCAAACAATTGACATTCCTTTACCGGATGTTCATAAAACTAATATCGGGGAAGATAAGAAAAAAGAATACACATTAAAAGATACCGTTGCTTTAATCTTATCTTATTTCACAACCGATTCGTTAAAGGCGGTCTTAAATTCTGGCAGTGAATTGGCAAAAGCCGGTCTTGCCAATGCAAAAGCCGCTTTAAATAGTGGTATAGATGCCGCTAAACAAGCCGGTCAAAATATCACGGATGGCGTTAAAAACATCGGTTCATCCGTTACCGATGGTATCAAAGGTTTAGGCGGTATGTTTAAATAAATACCGATTTATGGATAGCGAAATGGGTCTTATTTTTTTAAGACCCATTTTTTTATTGCATTATTACATTGGATTTGTTAATCTATGAGTAAGGCGAGTGATGTTCGCCCCGAGGTCTAGAAGCCTCTTTAAGGCTGTCTTGAAATACAAGACATAAACATACTTCCAACAGCGGTTGGAAGATGATAAAATAGCCGATAAGGTCAATATATCATACTATTTGCCTTAAGTAGTTTCTAGCTTCCAACCACTTTTTTTATAAAAGGTGGTCTTCGTTTAATCTATAAATTGAAAGGAAGTCTTAATGGCTACGAAAAATTTACAATATGAATCCGGTCGTTCTATGGTGGAAATGCTCGGCACTTTGGCAAT
Source organism: Alphaproteobacteria bacterium (assembly GCA_017457425.1). Classification (GTDB taxonomy): domain Bacteria; phylum Pseudomonadota; class Alphaproteobacteria; order CAAHEQ01; family UBA3637; genus UBA7488. The sequence continues at coordinate 3,908 of JAFTHM010000031.1, read as the reverse complement.
TATCGGCGTATTATCCATTGGTGGTATTGCTGGATATTCTTATGGTATGGACAAATATCGGGCAAATCAAACCATTAACGATGTGATGTTAATGGGCGTAGATATGATAACACAATTATCACAAAACAGAGGTATCCCAACTTTATCTGAATGGGGAACAAAGACAACAGCCGGATATGACTTTACGGTCGTACCGAATCCCGAAGATGAAACACAATATGGTATTCAAATCAGCGGGGTTCCCGCCCGAGTGTGTAAAATGGTGGGTGATGCGCTAAAACCCATGGCCTCAGTTTATGTAAATGATGATGAACATATCACCGAAGAAGACCCCTGTGACGAATCGGACAACAATACCATGGAATTTTATTTTGACGCTTCAAGTAGTGGTGGGAACCAATGTAAAATTGATACCGATTGTGATGCAGGAAATTATTGCGATAACGGATGGTGTTTTAAGGGGCACAACCCAGAGGTGACGGTAGGTTTCATTGGTGGTACTTGCAAAACGGATGCGGATTGTAATACCGGTTGGACAGGAAATAATTGTGCTGTTTGTGATTCCTTTTACGGTTGTATAGAAGATTGGACGACGCGTAATGCTACCTGTACATTAACAGATAGCAACGTCGCCGGTAAATGTGGTAGTGGACTATGTAACCCCTCTGGGTGTACTTATGATACCAATAAATGTGGTAAAAATGAATACTGTGCCAGTTCAAATAACAGCTGCGAACAGGCATTTCAAAGTGATGAAACAGGTATGTGCATTGCTGCAAACATGACATTTTCTCGCCTACCGGGGACGACCCATTATATCTCAGATACTGCAACCAGTTGGTGGGATGCAGATGCCGGCTGTAAGGCATTAGGACGAGAGGGCTTGGTCAGTGTTTCTGACTTGATTAACGGCTGGGATGGTAAAGATGATTGGTCTTGCTATGATGCCAGTGGTTGCAAACGCTATGAATTTACAGCTCTTGGTAAAACCTTGCAGAATCATTTGGGTACATTCTGGTCTGTTTGGACAGAAAACCCAACGGATGACCCTAGTTCTTGCACTGCGTACCACGTGAATCTTGCATATGGCTGTGTTGGTGCCGAGGAACGCAATAACCGCGCATATAATTGTGGAAACCGTTACGCTGTGTGTAAGTAGTTTTTCGACTTTTTAATCGGACTTTATTCTTTCGCCGGCACTTTAAAGTACCGGCGAATTTTATTTCAACCCAATTTTTAAAAACTTACCACACGTTATAATGGATTTTGTTTTCTTCAAAACGCTCTGGGACTTCTTTATTCTTTAACGGCGTTCCGACAACTATTAATCCATACATCTCTACACTCTCGGGTAAATTCAGCCACTGAGCAATTTGTTTTACCCATGGCTCATCAGAATAAGTACCGCAATAACAAGTGCCATATCCTAAATCTGTGGCCGCTAACATCAGGTTTTGTGTTGCCAATGCCACATCAATTGGCGCATAATTTGAATAGGCTTCGGCCCTATTACCACATACAGCCACCGCCGTACCGGCTTCGGTAATAAATCCGGCATACGGATGAATTTCACGAATTTGTTCTAACGTCTGTTCATCCCGAATAACGACAAATTCCCATGGTCTTTTATTCATTGCCGATGGAGCATACATGGCCGCCGTTAAAATGGTTTTTAAATCTTCGTCCGTAATGGTTTTTGTTGCATCATACTGACGAACGGACCGTCGTCCCATAATGGCTTTCATTAATTCCATAAAGTCCTCCTTATGCTTCTTTATTGCCTTTTGCAGATTTAAGTTGTCCACAGGCCGCCATAATATCTTCCCCACGAGACCGGCGAACAGGAGCCGCAAACCAATTGTCTTCCAAAATTTTAGAAAACTTCTTAATCGTTTCTTTATCAGATGGTTCAAACGGTGCCCCATCCCATTTATGGAAAGGAATAAGGTTAAATTTAACCTCTAATCCCTTTACAAGGTCCATTAACTCCTTGGCACATTCCGGTGTGTCGTTAATACCCTTTAACATCACATATTCCATTGTAATATACTGACGCCGTTCACACCGGCGTTGATATTCTTTACAAGCTGCAATTATTTTTTCCAATGGGTATTTTTTATTAATCGGCATAATGCGATTCCGGATTTCGTTATTAGGGGCATGCAAGCTGACAGCCAATTTCACGCCCAAATCTGCCAAAGCTGGAATATTATCCGCCATACCCGCCGTAGATACCGTAATTTTACGTTTAGAAATACCGATACCGTCCCCATCCATCAAAATTTTTAAGGCCTTAGACAAATTATCAAAATTATACAACGGTTCACCCATACCCATCACAACAATGTTAGATAAAAACCGTGTTTCATCCGTTGGTGTTGGCCATTCGTTATAACTGTCTCTAGCCGTCATAAACTGACCAACAATTTCACCGGCCGTTAAATTACGCATTAACTTTTGTGTGCCGGTATGACAAAATTTACACCCTTGCGCACATCCGACCTGAGTAGAAATACACACAGCGCCTCTATCCTCTTCCGGAATATAAACGCATTCCACTTGTTTGCCATCGGCAAATTCCACTAACCATTTGCGCGTTTTATCAACAGATGTTTGTTCTGTCACAATTTTGGGATGCTCGGCCGTATATAAATCTGCCAATTTTGCCCGAAAATCTTTAGCCAATGTCGTCATTTGACTAAAATCTGTTTGACCTTGATGATACAACCAATGCCATAATTGTTTTGTCCGAAACGGCTTTTCTCCAATAGATACCAATTCAGCATTCAATTCATCAAAAGACAAACCTATTAAATTCTTTTTCATTATCGTCCACAAGCCTCATTTATTGCATTATACGCTTTTGAAAAACCCTTTAAAGAAAATGTATCTGTAATTTTTGTCCCTCGCTTAGACGTTCCATTCACATATGCATTAGAACCGGCGACCATATCTTTGACCAAAGTGGCATCCGTTTTATCATCTTTAGCCCATGCCATATCCTCTACCGGCATTAGGGTAATTGCTTTTTTCTTATCAATCCGAATGTTGGGTTTACTGCCTTTTTGATAGGTAAAACCCGCCGTCATACTGACCACATCATACGTTTTTTCGGCCGGTCTATGCGTAATTGTTAAAAATACATCATCACGAGATGTATATTTTCCCTTAGATTCTGTTGGTTCGGCCGCCATATAACAAACCTTACCCGTGCCATCATGAAACACATAAGCCGTCCACATTCCAAACGTCCCCAAAATATTGCTTTGAGGTGTTGGTGTTGAAATACTTTTCACAGATACCAACAAACATAAAACAATAATGCCAGCAAGTATTTTTTTCATAAAGAGCTCCTTTTTTCATCAGGCAGTTTACAAAAAAGCATTAAAAATAGCAAGTCTTTTTTAAAAATAGACCTTATCTAAAGACTTTAAAACGTTTATCAATCGGTTCAAAAGATTTATCATTTGGCTCTTGTTCAATACTACCAAACGGCATTTGAGCAATTAATCGCCAAGTTTTAGGCGTATCAAACATACGATGTACTTGTTCATCTATCAAGGGATTATAATGTTGTAAAGAGGCACCTATATTTTGTTCAGCCAACACAGACCACACCATATACTGCACCATGGCATTACCGTGTTCTGCCCAAACCGAAAAATTATTCGCATATGTCGGCATCCGTTTTTTTAAAGCCTCAATAACGGCATCATCTTCAAAGAACAAAACCGTTCCAATACCCAAAGCGAATGAGGCTATACGCTGTTTTGTTGCCTCAAATTTATCTGCCGGCACAATTTTTTGAAGCGTTTGTTCAACCATATGCCAAAAATCTTGGTAAGACTCACCATACAAAATAATAATCCTGGTAGATTGAGAAGTAAAAGCTGATGGGGCATTTTTTA
>JAFTHM010000030.1 GCA_017457425.1 Alphaproteobacteria bacterium | reverse complement strand
GAGGCTTTAACCCATGCAGGTATCGATGCAAAAACGAAAGTCAAAGTCAAATGGATTGAATCCGAAAAATTGGAACCGCTCTCTGAGGATGAATTGCATGATACCTTAAAATATTTTGATGGTATTTTAGTTCCCGGTGGTTTTGGCAGTCGTGGGATTGAAGGGAAAATCCGTGCTGTTAAATATGCCCGTGAACATAATGTACCGTTCTTTGGGATTTGCTTAGGCATGCAGATGGCCGTGATTGAGGCTTGTCGTCATTTACTTGGGATTGAAAAGGCCGGCTCAGCTGAATTCGGTCCGGAATTTGAACCGGTGATTTCAAAAATGACTATTTGGGAACAAGACGGCGTGAAACATATTCGCTCGGACAATACGGATTTGGGGGGAACGATGCGTTTAGGCTCTTATCCGTGTGTACTCAGAAACGGGTCGCTGGCTCACCGTATTTATGGCGAAATGACTATTGCCGAACGTCATCGGCATCGCTATGAAATGGATATAGCCTATGCGGATAAACTAGAGGCGGTCGGTATGGTCTTATCGGGTAAATCACCGGACGGATTGTTGCCTGAGATTGTGGAAATTCCATCGCATCCGTTCTTTATCGGTGTGCAGTTCCATCCGGAATTTACCTCTCGCCCCGGAAATCCTAATCCGATTTTCCGAGAGTTTGTGCGGGCAGCGATTGTCAAAAAAGGATAAAAAAATGAAAAAAGATTACTTATGGTAGTCTTTTTTTTGACGATTTTAATAAAATATGGTATAATAAATAGGTGATGTTTAATCGGAGGTGTCATTATGGCCGATATGTTTAAAAAGATAAAAAAACAAAATGGCGAGAGATTTGCTAAGGCAATCAGAGCCTATGATAACGGTATTTTTGATATTGAAAATTTGGATCAAATTGTCAAATACGCCGGTCGTGAGGCCGAACCGATTATGGATTATTTGGTTTCCTTAAAAGGTGTGGAAATTGCCGAACATACAGTATCCAAAACGCCTCTTCAATTATTGGATGAGGCCGGATATGATGCCTATTATGCCGATACATTGGAAAAACAAAATGCCATCAGCAAATATTATGCCGATGAGGAAACATTACGTAATTTAGCCAGTCAAGATCTTATCAGTCATCAGTATGCTCCTTACGGAGAAGGATTGTGTACCTTTCGTGATCCGCATCGGTTTGAAAAATACCACATCATTAACGCCGTTCGTAAAGATGTAGATGACATTCGCCGTGAAGATTTCCCAAATCCCGAACGTGAAGATAAATACGGTACTTCGGTTTTATCCATTCAAGTTTTAAAAACAGGCGGTTTTATTTCCATTAAAAACAGATATAATCATACTGTTCAAAATCCGGATAATACCTTAAATAGCAATCCCGATAATATTATTGAAGGGTTATCCATGGCCATTAAACAACATTTTAATGTTGATTTTTCGTCTAAAAAAGCATACTTGCCAAGAGGATATACATATATAAACGACAAACTTATTAAATATGGCCGTGAAGAAAATAATATTTATGTCGGTGATTCGTTTTATGTGAAAGACGGTGAGGTAACCGAATTAAATAAAGATTATCAAGAAATGATTGAGCATGCCTTCATTTTGGATAAGAAAAATGGGACAATAACGGATATATGTGGTATAGATAGTTCATTTGCCGATGTTTTGCAAAATGAAATAACCGGTAAAAAAATCAGTGTATCAAAGGATAAAGAAACCGATACCACAACAATTTTGGCTGATGGTCAAGAATTGTGTACGCTGCAGTCTGGAAAAATAACGCGTTTAAATTTATTAGAAACGACAGAATTACCGGATAATTTTTTATCAAAATTTAAATTGGATAGTTTACAGGAATTAACTGCTCCAAAATTAAAACGCATTGGAGATAATTCTTTTAATGAGGTGTTTGGGGTTAAAATGGTTTTTCCTG
>JAFTHM010000004.1 GCA_017457425.1 Alphaproteobacteria bacterium | reverse complement strand
TGAATATTTCTATACATATTTTGTATGTGGGTAAAAAAACACTAATATATGTGGCTATAAATAAGAATAAATATTTTTTTTCAATAAGTTATAAAATGTTCCTTGACTTTTTGTTTGAATGTGTTATAATAAATCTTGACAAAACAAAAAGAGGGATAAATGTTTTCCAGAATTTTAAATCATAACGGAAATACATATTTTGAATATGACTTTGGGGGCAAACCATTTCGGTATGTTGAGGTACGAAGTATTCCTAAAACAATAAATGATGCTCGTTGGAATTTAACCTTAGAAAATAGTAAAATTTATCGCCAAACAGTTAAGCGATGGGCTGAGTGTATAACATTAGATTGTTATTTTGCCCCAAAAGAAGTGCGGGATTTATGCTGTCGTGGTATTACCCCCGTGGGATATTCTCTGCATCATGTTCATCCTCGGGCCTTGGGAGGATATACAACAGAGCTCAGCAATATGGTTTTAATTCATAATGATTTACATAATAAATTACATGAATTTATGCGAGATTTTATTATTGCAAAATGTTTGCCTTTGACGCATTTGACCGCTCCGATTCCCGATGGAAAAAAGATTTTTATGGCTGTGCCGATTTTACCACCGGTTGTCAGTCAACAAGATATTGCTTTTGCCATGAAACCATTTAGTTTTACGCAAGATTTAAAATTGGCAAAAAAAATGATTGATGCCTATTTAAAAAGATATCCGAATGCATTTAGTCGTCCGCACTTTGTTAATGGGGTTATTGCTAAAAATCCACATAATCGGTGTGTTTCTTCGTGGCCACCACCCAGAACTCAGCCAATAGAACTGCATCAATTACATTCTACTCGTCCGGTAGCTGTTCGTATGGCTTCAGATCGTTGGTCATTCAATGAATGGGCGGCCTGTGTCAGAAATAAAAGTCAAAATTTTAGAGCATAGCGAGTGAAATAAATGATTGAAACATATTTGAATGAAGATGGTAATTTGGTTTTTACGTATGCATCTCGCATGGAAAAAGAGGTGCGTCCGGTTTTGTATCGTGATGATGAGGCTGTTCATGCAATGCGAATGGCGTATGAATACCAAAACAAAATTCAGCGTGAGTTTTTAAAATATTTGGCAAAACAAGGCCACTTGGATAAAGTTTTTTCAAAAACGGTTGTACGGTCTGCTTTAAACAGAGGAGCTCGTCCTAGAGATTATCAAGTTCACCATATTGTTCCGCTGTGTTGTGGTGGCAGTAATGATTTTTCAAACTTGATGTTAGTTCACAAAGATGTTCATGCCGAAATACACGATCGTATTTGGAAGGGAATTTATAAAACATTAAAATCTGGCATTAAACAACGCCATGCCTTTGTTGATTTCCCAAAGTTGCCACCGGTTATGGTTCCGGAAGATAAAGTATTATTGCTCAGTTTGGAAGAGTTGCGTAGACTTTTGGCTAAAGATAAATGCAAACGTGCAAAAATAGCTTATCATAATGACCAACCTAATGGGCACTGCATTACAAAACACACATGTTATAACATTGTCCCAAGTTCTCATCAACGCATTAAAAAATAAAAAAAGGACACGTATGTTTAATAAATATCGCATTGATAAGAATGGAAACAGGTATTATTCCTACGATTTAAAAGAAACGCCGGCTTGTTTTGTGCAGGTAGAGCCTAGACAAGTTAAAAATAAAGAACGAGGAAAATTGCTGAGAGCGGTTTATACACAAAATGTTATTAATCCGATTTTGGTGGAACGGGTACGACAGTGGCACAAGCAAGGTAAATTAGATGAGTATGATTTTCATCATATTCACCCAACTGGGTTAGGGGGAACAAATGATCTCACTAATATTTGTTTGATACCGAAAGAATTACATAAAAAATTACATCATTTTTTGCAACTGGAAAAATGTGCTCCGATTTTAACACAAATGGCTCGGGAAATGAGTGAACAAAATAAAAAGATTTTTATCAGTATGCCTCAATTACCATTTATTGTTAAACAATCGGATTTATCCTTTTTACCCTCATCACCGCAATGTGTTGTTTCTAACTCATCTGCGGGTCAACTCTTTAATTTATTGAAAATACGAGGCAGATAATATGTTTTCTCAAATTGCACACGATAATAACAATAATGTTTATTGTTGGTATGATTACAAAGGTGTTCCTTCTCGTTGGGTGGAAATTATGGGGCGTCATACCCGTAAATGCGAAGGGTTTGAAAGTATGGCATTAAAACAATGTGCCGAACAAGGTATATTTAATGATTTCCCAGATTTTAAAAAGCAAGCTGAAGAAGGATTCGTGGCAGGGTACTACTTGTATCATTTGCATCCAATCGGGCTGGGCGGTAATTTATATGGCAAGGGGTGTTCTAATTTAAGTTTAGTCCCCAGTCATATGGCAGATACTTTATATCGTTTTTTAAATGGTTGGTATTATGGTTCGTTGTTGTTGAAACCGGACCGAGTTGCAAAAGATGGGCATAAAATTTTTATTAATGTCCCGATTTTACCGGCGGTTATTGGTGAAAAAGATGTCCCGTTTTTGGATGTTTTAAAAAATCCGACTGAAGCCAAAAAACACGATATGATGTGTGCTCACGGTCATGATATTTTGGTTGGCATGCAAGCGCATCAATTACAAGTTTCCGGTTTAACGCAAGAAACATATTCTTCAGCAGATTATGAACGAGCTAAAAGTATTTGTCCGCCGAAAAGTTTGCAAGATAAAATTGTTCATACACAAACAATTATCGGTGGCCCTAAGAAACCAGAGCTGGTAACTAATCAAAAACGGGAATTGGTTGTGCCGGACAGAATACACAGACGTAGTTAAAAAAGCCTTTGACTTTTAAAAATTTTTGTGTATAATGAAATTCTGCCCTGTCGTATGGGGAGGTTCAAAAATTCCTTTTTGGTGGCGTATTCGCCCGACGGTTTTGGACCTTGAAAAAATCCAGCATGTCGTATGTGCGGGTTTTGATAGGAAAAAAACTTAATTTGCCTAAAATGGGATTTTTGGGCAAACAATTTTTAAAAAAAGGAATAACATAATGATTGAATTAGTATTGCCAGACGGCGCAAAAATGTCGGTAGAATCCGGCATCAGAGGTGTAGATGTTGCCTCAAAAATTTCTGAAGGGTTAGCAAAAAAAGCGGTCGCTGTTAAAGTGAATGACACTTTAATGGATATAACAACGCCCATTACAACCGGTGGTACTTTTTCAATTATCACAGATAGAAATCCGGAAGGTTTGGAAATTTTACGTCATACGGCGGCTCATGTATTGGCGCAGGCTGTGGAAAGTTTGTATCCGAATGCCAAGGCCACAATCGGCCCTGTGATTGAAAATGGTTTTTACTATGACTTTGCCGGTATTATTATCAAAGAAGACGAACTGCCGAAAATTGAAGCTAAAATGGCCGAAATAGTGGCGGCCGATTATCCGATTTCTCGCCAAATGATGGCTAGAGATGAGGCCGAACGTTTCTTTGCCGAACGGGGCGAACCCTATAAAGTGGAAATTATTCGTGATATGCCCGAAGACGTCAAAGAGGTTTCCATTTATACGCAAGGCGATTATGTGGAATTGTGCCGTGGCCCGCATTTGCCAAGAACGGGGATGCTCGGCAAAGCTTTTAAATTAACTAAGGTATCCGCTGCCTATTGGCGTGGAGATGCTACGAAAGAATCTTTACAACGGGTGTATGGAACGGCTTTCTTTAATGAAAAAGAACTGAAAAACTACTTTACTATGTTGGAAGAGGCCGAACGCCGTGATCACCGTAAACTCGGTAAAGAAATGGATTTGTACCATTTTGAAGAATTTGCGCCGGGGGATGTATTTTGGCATCCACGTGGTTGGACATTGTTCCAAACATTGATTGATTATATGCGTAAACGTCAAAAAGCCTTCGGTTATGTTGAAATTAACACACCGCAACTGATGAACCGTGTGTTATGGGAAACGTCAGGCCACTGGGATTGGTATCAAGAAAATATGTTTACGACAACGGTGGAAGAAAAGGCTTTTGCCTTAAAACCGATGAACTGCCCAGGGGGTGTGTTGGTCTTTAAACATGGTCTGACCAGCTATCGTGATTTACCGCAATAGATTGGTGAATTTGGTCGTGTCCATCGTTATGAAGCCTCAGGTGCTATTCACGGATTAATGCGTGTGCGTGCCTTTACGCAAGATGATGCCCATATTTTCTGTACGCCTGAGCAATTGCATGACGAATTGCAAAATGTGGTTAAATTAATGGTCAGTATCTATGAAGATTTCGGCATGACGGATATGAAAATCAAATTGTCTACCCGACCGGCTGAACGTATCGGTTCTGATGAAATTTGGGACTTCCTTGAAAACGGATTGGCCGAAGCCATTACGGATATGGGCTATACCTATGAAATTAACGAAGGCGACGGGGCTTTCTATGGTCCGAAATTGGACTTTAAATTCCGTGATGCAATTGGCCGTGAATGGCAACTTGGGACTTTGCAAGCCGATTTGAACTTGCCGGAACGTTTTGATGTGAACTATGTTGGTGAAGATGGTCAAAAACATCGTCCGATTATGTTGCACCGTGCTTTGTTCGGGTCTTTGGAACGGTTCTTAGGTGTGTATATTGAAAGCACAGCTGGTCGTTTCCCGTTCTGGTTAGCGCCGGTTCAAATTATGGTGGCACCCGTTACGAATGACCAAGACGACTATGCCAAAAAAGTCCTCAAACGTCTGCAACGGGCCGGTATTCGTGCCGAAGCCGATTTGCGTAATGAAAAAATCAGCTATAAGGTACGTGAACACAGTTTGAAAAAAATCCCTGTGATTGCCGTTGTTGGTAAAAACGAAGCAGCCGAAGAAACGCTCACTTTGCGTCGCTTGGGTGAAGAAAAACAAGTCGTCATGAAATTGGAAGATGCCGTTAAACAATTTAAATTGGATGCACGGTACCCATCTGTTGAATATGATGACTAAGGGTGTATAAATACACAGAAAATGGGGTCTTTTTAGACCTCATTTTTTTTATAATCGTTTGTGTTATAAAGACAAAAGTCTACCACAAAAACGGTCGTTTTTGTGGTAGACGCAATTTTTTGTTTTTAATGATTTTAAAATATCGCAAAAAAATTAATTTTTCAACAATAAATTAATAAAATAGATTGTTTTTTGTCATTTTTATATAATTTGCTGATTTTAACCCTTTTTATCTACCACAAAAACGACCGTTTTTATGATAGATAAGTTAGGAGAAAAATATGCATAAAAACAAAATATTACAATCCGGTCGTTCTATGGTGGAAATGTTAGGGACGCTTGCGATTATGGGCATTTTATCCATTGGCGGTATTGCGGGTTATAATTATGGCATAAATAAATACCGAGCAAACACCATCATTAATGATATTATGTTGCGCGCAACGGACGCAATCGCTCAATTTGATGCAACAGGT
>JAFTHM010000003.1 GCA_017457425.1 Alphaproteobacteria bacterium | reverse complement strand
TTCCATACGGTGTTTTAATGGATCCATCGGCATAAACCACTGATCTGAAAATTGGTAAACCCGAAAAAGATTCTAAAATTTCTCCACAACTGGCTTGAGGTGAGGCTTTATGTTATTTATAGGCTTTAAATTTTGCTTCGGCATATTGACGTTCAGCTTGTCTTTGTTCGGCATTTGTTTGAGCGGTATTGGCAAGCAATCTGCTGGCGATGAGTTCATAATCATCTAGTTTGGCACCGGCATTACAGGCTAAAGCCAAACCGGCCATCATGCCGAGTTGTTCATTTTCGTTAATGCCGTTTAAGGTGCGACTGGCGGCCAAAACAGACGAACTTAAACATAATATAATAAGAGCGGATAAAATCGTTTTTTGCATTGCATTTTTCCTTTTTACCAAGTATATAGTATTCAGTTATACACATTTTAAACTTTATTTCAAGGAGAATTTTATGTTAACGGGTCCGTCTTTTATCCCTGACAAGATGACATATGCCGTTATTTTGTGTCATGGGTATGGGTCAAATGGTGATGATTTAATGGGCTTAGTCCCCTATTTAAAGCATTTTTTGCCTCAAACAGGCTTTTTTTGCCCTAATGCCCCGACACCAATGATGTATAACGGATACGAATGGTTTTCTTTGTCGGATTACACAACGGCACCGGAATTTGTTTCAACTGATTATTTAGATACATTGGTCGGACGATGTGAAAAACCGGCCCAATTATTAGCCGATTATATCCATATGATTAAAAATACCTACCATGTGGCAGATAAAAACATTATTTTAATGGGATTTTCTCAAGGGGGCTTGTTGGCATTATATACCGGTTTAACAGTGCCTTATACGATAGGGGGGCTTATTGGTTGTTCTGCCGTTCCGATTGTATTTGAAAAGGTGTTGCCCCCTCAAAATATTTCAAAGACTATACCTGTGTTATTGACGCACGGTGATTCGGATAGCGTTGTTCCTCCCTATGGTATGGATTTAAATGTTCATCAGTTGGCAAAAATCGGTATTACACCGACCACATTTTTATCCTCTAACTTGGGACATGGCATAGATGAGGCCTGCCTGCAACACATAATACCCTTTATTCAAAACTGTTTTCAAGATTAACAGATAGGCTTGCTTTTTTTTATCATTTTTGTTAGTGTGTTATCAAATAACCAAACAAAAGGATATCTATGTCTGAAAAAATACAAAAACCCTCTAAGACGCATTTTGTTAAAAATTACAAACGGATGTGGCCGTTTATTAAACCATTTTGGTTTCGTTCATTATTGGCTTTATTGATTACCATTCCAATCGGATCATTAGATGCGGTCATTGCACTTGCCTTAAAACCGTTTATGGATACGGTTATTATGGAACAAGGTGGAGCCACTCCCTTTAATATGCCTTTGTATTCTATTCCGGTTTTTATTGTGGCTTTTACAATTGTACAAGCTGTTTTAGAGTATGCAGCAGCTTATCTAAATGCATGGACCGGTGGTAAAATTACGCAGGAATTACAAAAAAAACTGTATCAAAAATTGTTGATTATAGACCAACATTATTTGGATGCCTCATCTTCCGGTATGGTGTTAACCCGTTTTTCATCTGATGCGGCAACGGCTTGTTCCGGATTATTGGCAAATGCCAAAGTATTTACCACACGTGTTTTTTCATCCGTCGCATTAATTGGCGTGCTGTTATATACCTCTTGGCAATTGGCAATTATTGCCATTATCGTGTTGGGCTCTTCACTATATCCTCTGACTAAAATCCGTAAAAAAATCAAAGATGTTGTCAAAAAATCCGTAGAAGTAGGCGGTTATACTTTAACAACGTATACGGAAACATATGCCGGCGCCAAAACAATTGCGGCTTATAACTTACAAGAATATCAAAAGAAAAAGTTTTTTGATTTATTGACGCAAGGGTTTAAACTCGGCATTAAAAATACACAACGAACCGCTTGGTTATCCCCGATGATGCATATCATTATTTCTGTCGGTATGGCAGGAACGATTTGGTATGGCAGTTATTTGATTACCAATAAAATTATTACAACCGGTGATTTTGTATCTTTTATGGTGGCTATGTTGATGTTATATACCCCGATTAAAAATATCGGCAAAAACTTTAATCAAGTGCAATTATCCTTTATGGCGATAGACCGTGTGTTTGAAATTTTGGATATGAAATTGGTTGTAAAAGACAAAAAAAATCCTCATACATTGACGACTTTGCAAAAAGATATTGTGTTTAAGGATGTGGATTTTTCTTATGTGGAAAATGTGCCGGTACTGAAAAAAATTAACCTGAGCGTTAAAAAAGGCCAAAAAATAGCCTTTGTCGGTAATTCCGGTGGCGGTAAATCAACAATTGTGCATTTAATTCCACGGTTTTACGAAGTTGACAGTGGCTCCATTCAAATTGATGGAAAGGATATTCGGGATATTTCTTTGGCTTCATTACGTCAAAATATCGGTGTCGTATTTCAAGATAATTTCCTGTTTTCCGGTACGATTCGTGATAATTTAATGTTGGGGAAATTTGATGCCACGGACGAGGAAATAAAGGCCGCTATTCAAGCTGCTTGCTTAGAAGATTTTATTGCCGAATTAGATAATGGTTTAGATACGGATATCGGTGAACGTGGCACCTTGCTTTCGGGAGGTCAAAAACAACGCATAGCCATTGCAAGAGCCTTTTTAAAAAATGCTCCAATTTTGATTTTGGATGAGGCGACCTCGGCATTAGATAACAAATCCGAAGCAGTTGTGCAGCAAGCTATTGATAATTTGATGAAATCCAGAACAGTTTTTGTGATTGCTCATCGGTTGAGTACGATTCAACATGTAGATAAAATCGTCGTGATTAATGAAGGGGAAATCGTTGAAACCGGCTCTCATGATGAATTAATGGCTAAAAATGGTGCTTATCACGCTTTATATTTGGCGCAATTTAAGGGAAAATGACGGTTTTTAAGTCTGATTTTGTAAAAATGAATGTTTTGAGATATTTGTTGACAAAATATATTTTGCATGGTACAATGGGTCTATACCTTTATCAATAAAGGTGAAAGGAGGCCGTTATGAATAAGGTCGCAAAATATGCAACAATAATAGGGTTGTTTATTATCGGAGCAATGGCTGGTGGTTTTGTTGCTGAATGTGGTGTTGAATTAGTTTGCGGGGCAGGTTTAGAGGAGGCCGTTAAACAAGGAACTCTTGCTATTGCAACCGGCGTTGGTATTGCTAAGGTTGTCGCTTCTGAAATTGTTCAAGCAATGATTGAAAAAGTTATGCCGACACCGACATTGGAACGGACAGCATAAAATAAGGAGGATGAAATGATAGATGTTGTAAAATATG
>JAFTHM010000029.1 GCA_017457425.1 Alphaproteobacteria bacterium | reverse complement strand
GTTCTGTCGTTTGTTGTTTCTATTGCATGGGCTGTGTTGGTGATTTCTTCAACATTCATGCTGATAGATTGAGAGAGTTTGCCCACAATATTAGCCGTTTGTTCTGTTGTTTTTTGTAAGATTGATGCTTGTTCGGCAAATAAAGCACTAGCTTGTTCAGCTTGTTCATTAGCTAGTTTTGTTGTATTGGTAAGGGCTTGAATATGTGAGGCAATTTCTCTTACAGATTCAATGGTTTTTGTGTCAACATGATTGATAACGGTTCCTAAATCCGAAATCCATCCCTTTAAATCATTGCGCACTTGATTTGTTTGCTGTTGCACTTGTTCAAAAACAGCGCGAAATTCTTTAATTTGAGTGCGTAAGGCATCTGTGAGTGTTTTTGTGTAAATTGCCCCTTCTTCTGTGGGGTAAACCAATTCATTTAAATAGGATTGCAATGTTTTTGATTCGTATGTTAATTGGGCTGATCTATCAAAATAAGCAGCTACCAATACAGCAATGATAATTGGTAGGAATAAACCACAAGTACCACCAATAAATTCAGCTGGCGATAATGTGCCACGATTAGCCCACCACCCGGAAGAAATAAGGTAATCAGCAATAAATATCAGCCAAATAAATGAAAAAAATGTTGCAAAAACGGCCCCTTTCTTTTGAAAAAAAGAAGGTGCCATCGGTTTTTCCATATCTGAAAATAAATCGTCTATGGAATGAGGTTTAGAACGATGTATCATAAAAACTCCTCAAAAAACAAAAGTTAATTCTTAAAAGTTTCATTGTTAGTATATCTTTTTAATAAAATAGATGCAAGCAAAAAATATACAATGTAATTACTTTTTTAAAAATGTTATTACATTGTGTTTACTTATAGTATGTAATTACAATGTAATTATTGATGTTTTTGAAGTGTGAAATTGGGGCAAGTATATACAAAGTAATAACATATATATAGTATTTACAATGTAATTACTTTTATGTAATATGTGATTATTTTGTAATTACATAAAAGGTGTTTCATGTTTTTTAAGAAGAAATAAGTGTCCAATCAAAATAAATCAAAAACAAGTAATTAAATATTAAAATCCAATGGGTTGGTTATAATTTTAGGGGATTTTAATTGATGTTTAAACCAAGTTTGTTGTCGTTTTGCGTACTGGCATGTAGCGATAACCGCCAAATCAATCATTTTTTCGTATGAAATTTCACGATTGAGATAAGCACAGATTTCCTTAAACCCGATTGCTTTGGTTATCCCTCCTGTTGGGGAATGAGATAACAGATCTTGTACTTGAGTAATCGCTCCTTGTTCTAACATTTGCAAAAAACGCATCCGACAGCGAGTGCGAATTTCTTCGCGAGGACGATTAACCCACAATATTTCAAAATCGGCTTCAATTTTTTTGACAGGGGGCAAAGATTGAAAATAAGATAATGGTTTCCCCGTTGTCAGCTGAACTTCTAATGCCCGTCTGAGGCGTTGAGGGTCTGTTGCTGAACAGTTTAATACTTTTGAGCGAACTTCCTCTATCGGCATATTGCGCACCATATCCCGAATGGCTGTATCAACCGGCGGAATATCATTTAATCCTTCGGTTAATGCTTTTATATATAAACCGGTGCCACCCACGACAACGGGTGTATCAATGTGGTTGAGTGTTAAAACGGCTTTTTCTAACCAATCAGCAGCTGAACAAACAGCATGTTCGTCTAAATATCCATATAAGTGATGTAAAATTTCTTGCTCGTCCGCCAAAGTAGGGCGTGCCGTTAATAAAGGAATATCCCGATAAACTTGAATAGAGTCTGCATTGACAATTTCGCCATGGACAGATTTTGCAATCTTAACGGCTAAATCTGATTTTCCGCTGGCGGTAGAACCGACAATAACATAAATTTTTTTCATGGTGTCAGTATACACACTGATGTGTTTTTTTGCAAATAATATTTGTCTTTTGGGGATTTTTACGATATAGTAAAGCCAACAAAGGATATAAAAATGCGTATTTTTACTTTTTTAAGTTTATTGTTGGTATCTGCGTGTCATGTTTCTCCACTATATTTAACAAAAGGTCAAGAAACAACCAACTTGACGGCAGCAGTAGATATTCAGCCGATTGCCGATTATGAAGGATATTTGATGCAAAATTATCTCGTAGCCGGATTAAATCCGAATCAGGTAGACGTTGCCAAAAAGTATCGGTTAAATGTGCATTTGAATATGCCCAATATCAGTGATCAAAATATTCAAAATGATAACTTTTCTTCTCGTGAAAGAATGAGTTTAAGCGTTTCTTACCGTTTAACAGATATTCAAACCGGGGACAATGTTATCAGCACAACGGCTTCGGCAACGGGGGCTTATAACGTGGCAACGGAACCGTATGCCACATGGATGGCTCAAAAAAAAGTGCGAGAAAATTTAATTAAAATACTGGCAGACAGAATTACCTTGCATGTTATTTCGTTTGTAAAGAAAAACGAGGCTGAAAATGAAGGCTAAAGCCTATCAAGTGTCGGCATTAAAAAGGGATATTCAATCCTCTTATCGGGGGGCTTTGGTATATGGTCCCGATTTTGGGAGTGTTTTGGAAACCGCCGAACAAATCGCCAAAATGATTACGCCTGATTTAAAAGATGATTTTTGTGTTATTCGTTTAACACCTTCTAAAATAAAGGAAAACAAAGCGTGTGTTTTGGATAGCGCTAATGCCATGTCCTTAATGGGGGGGCGTAAACTGATATGGATTAAAGAGGCCGATAATACCTGTTCATTTGTACCCGAAGAAGTTTTTGAACAAGTCAAAACAGATGCTTTTATTTTAATGACGGCCGATAATTTGCCCAAAAACAGTGCTTTGAGAGTGGCCTCTGAAAATCATCCGAAGTGTTTAACAATTGCGTGTTATGCCGATGAAGAAAAAGATATTATTGCCGGAATTACTACATTTTTAAGTGAAAACGGATATCGGGCCTCAGCCGGTGCAGTTAATTTGTTAAAGGACCGACTGACTGAAAATCGGATAGCTACAAAACGAGAATTGGAAAAATTAATCACTTATGTCGGGGATTGCAAACAAATTGAAGAAAATGATGTGCGTGAGATTATTACGTGTACGCAAGCAACATCATTTGATGTGTTGTGCATGGCTATTGCCGGCGGACGGCAAAAAGAGGCGGATGAGGCATTAACTTTGTTATTGGCAAGTGGTGAAACCTCAGTTGGGATTGTGCGGGTACTGATTAATTATTTCAATAAATTGTTGTTGGCTGTCAATGCGGTAGATAATCGAGAGCCGATTGAAGTGGCCACAAAACGGATTTTAAGGGCAGGGCAATTTAAATTAGAAAGTGAAGTCAAACGCCAACTGAGTATTTGGAAAAAAGAATGGGTTGTTCGGGTGCTTAATTTATTGGCGGAAACGGAAAAACAAACAAAAACAACGGGATATCCCGCCGATTTAATGGTGGCCAGAACCATTTTAATGATTACCAATGTTGCCACTAAAGGCGCAAAAATGAGGTAATTTTATAAATCTACCGGTAAATAAATTGTAAAAGTTGTTCCTGTGGAGGCAGAGCTGACCACATCAATAAAACCATCGTGTTTTTGAACGATTTGTTGAACAATGCCAAGCCCTAAACCAGTTCCTTCCGTTCTGTGAGATTTGAGAGTGTCTAACCGATAAAAACGTTCAAAAATCCGTTGTTTATTTTGTGAAGAAATCGGATTACCGGTATTGTGAACCGAAATGGCGATGACTTGCCGAATATCATCAAAATAACGCTCTGATTTTTTTGGAAAGCCATTGTTTAACTCGGCTTTGATTGTAATGACAGAGTTATCTTCCCCATATTTAATAGCATTATCTATCAGATTTTGAACGGCTTGATGTAGTTCGGCCCGATTACCAATTACACGGGGTAAGTCATGTAATAATTTAAGCTTTAATGTTTTTTTGTGGGTATCCGCCCGAATGGTTAGGCTTTCCACAACACCTTTTAGCAAATCTGGTATTAAAATAATATCATTTTGCTTCGTTTTATCCATCATTTGTAAACGGGATAAGCTGAGTAAATCTTGTACAAGATTTGTCATTCGGTCTGTTTGTTCCGCCATCATTTTAAGGAATTTTTCACGAGCTATTTCATCATCTTTAGCAGGGCCTTGTAATGTTTCAATGAGGCCAGATAAAATAGACAGAGGGGTTTTAAGTTCATGCGAGGCATTGGCAAAAAAGTCGGATTGTTGTTGTTTGAATAATTTAAAGGCGGTTATATCGTGCATCACAATAACGGCGATAGCATTATTTTTGGCAACAGAAGGTAGTCGTTCTATGCGGGTGGCAAATGTATAAGGCGTGTCATCTTGATAATCAAATTCAAACCACTGTGTTTGTGTTTCATGTGAAACAATTTGATTTAAGGCATTGGAAAAAATATCGTTTTTAAAGATATCCACAACCGGTTTGTGTAAAATAGAGTCTCCAAAAAAATCTTGAGCAATGGTGTTGGCAAAAACAATTTCGGCATGTGTATCAATCATCAACAAAGGGGTGGGCAAGCGTTCCAAAATGCTGGCATCAGACAATGTTTGATTAGACCATAGATTTTTAACAGATACAAAAGCATCGGCCAATCGAACCGAGCCGAAAATTCCCAAATGAAAACGAGGTAATTCTACGTCAGCGCCTTGTGCTAAAGATTTTAAATAGGAAATAAAGTTTTCTAAATCTTTAAATACGAAGGTGATTAAAAAGCCGGTTAGAATAAATATGGCCACAAAGTATAAAATGCCTTGCCACCACAAAATCTCTTTAAAAGCCGTTAAAATGCTTAAAAACAAGAAAGTTGGAACAGTTAACACAAAAATACGGGCAAAAAAACGAGATGTTTTTAGGTTTGCCCGCAAACTGCCCCAAAAACCAAGCTGATTTTGTTTCTTTTTGACTTTATTTTTTTTCATAAAAAGAGTATACTCTTTTTCAACAAAAAAAGGAAATAAAAAATGAGTGAACCGAAAATTACGCCAATGATGCAACAATATTTGGCAACAAAAGCCGAATGCCCCGATTGTTTGTTATTTTATCGTATGGGGGATTTTTATGAATTGTTTTTTGAGGATGCAAAAGTGGCTGCAACCGCTTTAGATATTGTATTAACGTACCGCGGAAAACATAACGGGGAACCGATACCCATGTGCGGTGTGCCGTTCCACGCTTATGAAAATTATTTGGTGCGTTTAGTAAAAGCCGGTTATAAAGTTGCCATTGGTGAACAATTGGAAAGTCCGGCAGAGGCTAAAAAAAGAGGATATAAATCCGTTGTACAAAGAGGTGTTGTGCGTATTGTAACAGCTGGTACATTGACTGAAGATAGTTTGTTAAATGCACGCCGTCATAATTATTTGGTGTGTGTTGCAGAAGGCGCAGAAGGCATGGGATTAGCGTGGGCAGATATGTCTACCGGT
>JAFTHM010000028.1 GCA_017457425.1 Alphaproteobacteria bacterium | reverse complement strand
ATTTCCGGTGTGCCAAAACGAGTCTGTGAAATGGTTTACGAGGGCATTATGCAAAACCAAACAACTGAGGTAGAAGTTAATGGTTATGTGGTGGATGATTCTTCGGCTTGTGGTGATGATAATAAGATGGGCTTTTTCTTTATTACCAATGCCGGCAAGGGCGGCACAAATCCAGAAGATTTGTGTAAAGATAAAACATGCCCAGAGGTTTTTTCTTGTACCCATGGAATTTGTATGAGTGAGGAGTTGCCTAGTTTAGAAACAGATTATGCTAGGTGTAGTAAAAATGAACAGTGTGGTGAATGTCAATATTGTCGAAATAATACAGTTTGCGCTCCGAAAGAAGATGGAGCAGTATGTGAAAGCGATAATACTAAATTTTGCCAAAGTGGTTTGTGTGTATATAATAAGGTATGCACTGATAATTCGGGTTGTGATTATGGATATTATTGTGGAAAATTAAATAATTCTGATGAAAATAAAGTGTGTATCAAGGCAGACTTTTATAAGATAACATTGAATACAGGTGAAGATGTTTATTTAGTAACAGGTACTCCTCAACGTCCTTATAAAAAAGATGAGGCTGATACAATATGTCAATCTATTGGGATGAACTTTATTGATAATTATGAAAACAGAATGGATGTTGTTGAGAAATTAGCTAGTTTAAGCCCTAACAGTGCAGACTTTTTTTCTGCTTCTCAGACATGTCATATTGCTCCTGATTATTTTTCTTGTGGTAACGGAAGCCAAGGTTCTATTGTATGTGTTAAAGAAAATAAAGTTTTTAATTAAAATTCAGGTTTGAAAGAATAACAAAACTTAGATGTAATAACTTATATTCCCCCTCTGGTTAGAGGGGGATTTTTTTATTTGTTGTTTTCTATTATAACAAAGGCTGTTGCTGCATCATCATCAGATAAAGAGATATGTACCTTTGCGTTGCTCCCTGCTCGTTGTTTTAGGGTTTCCGCGGTACGTCCCGTAATATTAAGTATTGGTGCACCAGATTCTCCACGTACAACCTCAATTTCCGTCCAAGCAGATAACGAACCAATGCCGGTTCCTAATGCTTTTGAAAACGCTTCTTTTGCTGCAAATCGTTTGGCATAATAGGCCATTCTGGGCTCTGCTGATAATTTTTCAGCCGTTTTGCGTTCAGTTTCGGTAAAAATGCGATTTAAAAATTTATCTCCCCATCTGCGAATAGATAATTCAATTCGGCGAATTTGCACAATGTCTGTCCCGATACCTACAATCATTTATAATCCTCTAACCCGTTGAGCAAATGATACTTTTTTGTAGGCACGAACGGCTTGTAATAAGACATCTAGATGATCACTATCTTTTACTTCAATATCAAAATAAACTTCGCTCCACCCTTCTGAACGATTGAGAGTATTGAAATTAGATACAGACACATTGTGTTTTGTCATAATATTTAATAATTCCGTTAAAGCATTTGGGGTATCTTCCAATCCAACCTTAATGCGAACAGTCATTCTTTTGTCTTTAATAGCCGATTCATTCCAAGCGACATCTAACCAGCGTTCCGGTTCATCCGCAAATTTTTGCAAGACCGGACAATCTTGTGTATGAATAGCAACGCCTTTTCCAGTGGTTACAATACCGACAATTTTATCCCCCGGTACTGGATGACAACATTTTGCAAAAGAAAGAGAAATTCCAGAAACCAAACCGGTAACGGGCATATTTTTGTCTGCCCCGTGTTCTGTTTTTGCCTTTTTAAAGAAGTTAATCGCTCGTTTTAACAATAATTTTTGAGACGGATGAATTAAATGAAATACTTCGGTGAATGGTGTTAATCCTTCCCCGATTGAGGCCAATAAATCATCTGTTGTTTCGGCTTTATATTGGGCCAAAAACGGCACCAAATCTTTTTCAGACCAAGTTAATCCGTAGTCTTTACATGTTGTGTTAAATTGATTTTTAGCTGTTTCAATATATTGATTACGTTTTTGAATGCGTAAAAATCTGCGAATATTTGCTTTTGCTTTGGCTGTAACGGCAATACGTTCCCATTCTGGAGACGGCGTTTGATTTTTAGCCGTTAAAATTTCCACTTGATCACCGTTTTGTAAGGAGGTTCTAAGTGGTTTTATTTTACCGTTAATTTTTACGCCGACACAGCTATCCCCTACCCGTGAGTGGACAGCATAAGCAAAATCAATTGGTGTTGCCCCCTTTGGTAGGGTAATTAAATCCCCTTTGGGTGAAAAACAAAACACTTGATCTTGATACATAGCAATCTTACTGTGTTCCAAAAAGTCATTTGGATCGGCACAATGTTTCATTAAATCAAGCAGTTCTCTGAGCCACCTGTATTGTTTACCGTCTCGGTGTTGCCCTTGTTTATATTCCCAGTGAGCGGCTAAACCATATTCAGCCACTTGATGCATTTCATGGGTGCGAATTTGAACCTCTATCCGTTGATTAAGCGGACCGATTACACCGGTATGTAGTGAACGATATCCATTTGGTTTAGGGGTTGAGATAAAATCTTTATATCTGCCTGGAATCATTGGATATTTTGTGTTGATAGTTCCTAATGTTTTATAGCATTCTTCTACTGTATCAACCACAATCCGAAATGCCATTACATCACAAACTTGTTCAAAGGCAATATTTTGTTTTTGCATTTTACGCCAAATGGAGTATGGGCGTTTTTCACGTCCGGTAATTTCTCCCTTAATATGATGTTCGGCAATATCTTTATGGAGTTGCTCCATAATTTGGGAAACTTGATCTTTGCCTTGTTTTTTTAAGAAATTTAATCGGGTTTGGATAGATTCATAGGCCTCAGGATGTAAAAATTTAAAAGACCAATCTTCCAGTTGATCTTTTAGGTTTTGCATCCCAATACGTTCGGCGAGTGGTACATAGATTTCCATTGTTTCACGTGCCACTTTGATGCGTTTTTCCGGTTTTCGGACGCCGAGTGTGCGCATATTATGCAATCTATCGGCCAATTTTATTAATAAAACACGAATATCTTCACTGATGGCTAAGACAAATTTTTGGAAGTTTTCAGCTTGTTTAGATGCTTCGGATTTGACCTGCAGTTTATCAAGTTTTGTAACACCTTGAACCAATAAAGCTACGTCATCACCAAATAATGCAGCAATATCCTCATATGAAGCGGCTGTATCTTCTACCGTATCATGTAATAAGGCCGCCATAATGGTGGCACTATCTAATTTATAATCAGTTAAAATAGCGGCAACAGCAACAGGATGAGAAAAAAACGCCTCACCCGATTCACGTTTTTGTGAACCATGCACTTTTAAAGCAAATGTATAAGCACGATTTAAGGCAACCTCATCAGCATTTGGATCATATGATTTAACCCGTTCTACTAACTCATATTGCCGCATACGGACCCCTCGCTTTTGGCGTTAAGCGTTTAAATCATCCACAACTTGAAAAGCGTCGGATTCAACAAATTCGGCGTCTGCATACAAGTTATCACCTTGAATTTCGGCTTCAACTTCTTTGATTTCTTCTGTGTCTACTTCATTTTCTTGAGCACCGACATATTTTTGCATACCGATAATGATACCATCTTTAACTTGATTTAAATCAATCGTGCTTTCTTCAATTTCACGCAAAGCCACAACAGTATTTGTGTCATTATCACGATCAACTGTGAGTGGTGCACCAGCCCCTAAAGCCTTTGCACGACCAGCGGCAATTAATACCAAATCAAAACGGTTTGGAACTTTTTCAACACAATCTTCTACGGTTACGCGAGCCATAACTTATTATCCTTTCATGAAAAAAATAAACTTAATTAACTGTACTATACACTATTTTAAAATAAAAATCAAGGTTTCTTGAATATTTTTTCTTTTTTTTATATAATGTTGTTTATACAGTAAGGGGAATTTAAAATGTCAAATTATTTTATCACTTATGAGCAGGTGGAACAAGCTGCTTTACAGGCGACCGCCTTAATTAAAAGTCAACCGGTTAAAATTAATCGGTTAGTGGCTATTTCTCGTGGCGGATTGGTTCCGGCGTGTTTGTTGGCTGAATATTTGGATATTCGTGAAGTACACTCGTTGTCGTTATACTCTTATCATCCGGATGGAACACAAGGCGATATTACGGTTTTGGTTAGCCCCGATGTACCCGATGCTCCGGATACTTTGTTTGTTGATGATTTGGTAGATGGCGGAAAAACGGCTGAGTATATTAAACAAAACTATCCAAATGCTTCTTTTTTACCGCTGTTTTCTAAAAAAATATCGCCGGATTATATCGTAAAACCCGCTTTGGTTCCGGAAAATGCGTTTGTTGTTTTTCCGTGGGAACCCGAATTTGCAAAAAAACGTGCCAGAGAACGTTAAAAAACATTGTAAAAGATATGTGGTTATGATATAACAAAGAAAAAATAAAATCAAAAATAAAGGAATATGAAGAAATGACAAAACAATTAATTACCAGCGCTTTACCTTATGTCAACGGATTACCTCATTTGGGACATCTTATCGGTTGCCATTTGCCGGCAGATGTATATGCCCGCTATCTTCGCCAAAAAGGAGAAGAAGTTTTATTCATTGACGGAACGGATGAACATGGTACCCCTTCTGAGGTCGGAGCGGCCAAAGAAGGTATGGACGTTGAGGCATATTGTAAAAAATATCATGATTTACATGTTAAAATGTATGAAGGATTTAATTTATCCTTTGATTATTTTGGCCGAACAAGTTCCGAACAAAATAAAGAAATGACTTATCGCATTTTTCATGCGTTGGATAAAAATGGTTTAATTGAAGAAAGAACAACTAATCAAGTTTATTCTCCGGATGATGATCGCTATTTGCCGGATAGTTATGTGATGGGAACTTGCCCGCATTGCGGATATGACAAAGCCAAAGGGGATCAATGTGAAAATTGCACTAAAGTTTTGGATCCGGTTGATTTGATTAATCCTCGTTCTGTATTGTCCGGCAGTACCAATATTGAAATTCGTCCGACAAAACATTTATTCTTACAATTGCCGAAATTGGAAGCTGAACTGGAAAAATGGATTGAAACCAAAAAAGGTATTTGGCCAGACATTGCCTATACGGTGGCTAAAAAATGGCTCAAGGAAGGGTTAAAAGAACGGGGTATTACCCGTGATTTAAAATGGGGGTTTGCTGTTCCGAAAGAAGGTTTTGAAAATAAAGTTTTCTATGTGTGGTTTGATGCTCCAATCGGTTATATCGGTATTACAAAGCAATGGGCCGATGAAGATCCGGCAAATCGCAATTGGGAAGATTGGTGGTTAAATGCCTCGGATGTGCGTCATACCGAATTTATGGGCAAAGACAATATTCCATATCACACCATTTCATTCCCGGCCACATTGCGTGGTACAGGTGAAACATGGACGGAAGTTTCTTTCTTAAAAGGGATGAACTATTTGAATTTTGCCGGTGGTAAATTTTCAAAATCGGCTCATCGTGGCGTGTTTTTAGACCAAGCTTTGGAAGAATTCCCTGCTGACTACTGGCGGTATTGGTTGATTGCTAATGCGCCGGAATCCGACGATACGTCATTTTCATTTGAACAATTTGCCGCCACAATTAACAAAGACTTAAATGACGTTCTTGGTAATTTTATTAATCGTGTTTTAAAAATGACGGTGGCTAATTTCGGTGAAGTTGTTCCGGCCTGTGGTGAAATTACTGAGGCTGAAACCGAATTGTATGCGTTATTGGATGACACAATTAAAACCTATTACAACCATATGGATGGGTTAGAGTTCCGCAAGGCTATGGCTGATTTGCGTGAAATTTTGGTGGCCGGTAATAACTATTTAGCCAAAACAGAACCGTGGAAAGCGGCTAAAGCAGATTTAAATCGTGCCGGTACAATTTTGTATACTGCCTTAAATTTAATTCGTTTGTATGCCAGATTGATAGCACCGATTATGCCAGCGACAGCTGAGCGTATGAATAAGGTTTTGAACATTGAAACAAATCCGGTTTGGGTACCGTCAAAAATGGCCGAAGAGTTGAAAACACTGACAAGCGGTCATCACATTAATCAATCCGAACCGTTGTTCCAAAAAATCTTACCTGAACGGGTGGAAGAATTGCGTCAAAAATATAAAGAAACGGAGTAAACATGAAAGTACCTCGCTATGGTAAAGCAAATCTGTCTAATATGCTGTTTACGGCTTTTTGGTGGATATCCCATAAAATCAGTCCGTCATTATCCAAAAAATTAATTGTTTATGGTATACGGGACGGAGCTTTTGCCGACCGACGTATTTTTAATAAAGTGTTGGGTATAGATGTGATGGGGTATCATTTTAAAAACCCTATCGGTGTTGCCGCCGGTTTAGATAAACGCGGAAACGTGATTGACGGGATGATTGCTTTAGGATATGGCTTTGGTGAGTTTGGCTCCTATACGTTAGAAAAGGAAATGCCCTTTAAAAAGGTGATGTATTTGCGTCAAGATAAAGCCATTTTAATGCAATCTTTAGGATATAGAAATCCGGGGGTGCAAGCGATTATTCCCAGTTTGATATCCAGACGGCATTTACCCAATTTTGTCGGGGTTAATATTACAACCTCAACACCGACAGAGTCCGAAAATATTAAACAAGGCCAACACATGACGTATGAACATGAGTTTGCTCTTATGGCTTCAAAAGTGGCCCCTTATTGTGATTATTTAGTGTTGAATTTTGCCCATCCTGAGGTGGAATTATCTCGTTTAATGACGGACCGAGCGACTGTTGTGCCGATTGTGCGTAGTGTCCGAACGGCTATTTCTCAGGCAGCACCGATTCGGCCTCCGAAAATTGTGATTAAATTACCATTGGATTTAACACCTCATGAGGTACCGTTGGTCTGTAATGCTTTAATGGAGGCTCAAGTGGATGCCGTTATCGTTGGTGGCGTTCAATCGTTATCTAAAGGGAATGGTAATACGTTAAAAGATAAAAAATATCATCATATTGGTATGTTGGCTGGTAAACCGATTAAGGATTTATCAACGGCATTAGTGGCTAATATTTATCAACATACTCAAGGTAAATTACCGATTATTGCGTGTGGCGGTGTTTTTAATGGTAAAGATGCTTATGAAAAAATTGCCGCGGGTGCCAGTTTAATTCAAATTTATTCAGCTATTCTTTTTCAAGGCCCTAATGTGGTTAATAAAATCAACAGAGAGTTGACTAAAATATTGTTGGATAAAGGATTTCAAAAATTGGAAGATGCCGTTGGGTGTGAAATGAGATAAAAAACATTAACGGCGTAAAAATGATAAAAACACCATTTTAAATGGTGTTTTTTTACAGAAAAGTGTTTGTTATATAGGGTGGGGGATAAAGTAAAGATGATAGGGGGAAGGAGGGAATATCATCTTTACAAAAGGAGGAGCTTTTTGAAAGAGTGTTTTCTTCAAAAAGATTAACTTTAGTATATATTTATAAAAAGAGATATTCAATTGATTTTAACTTTTTTTGAAGAAAAATTTCTTATTTATTTTAATGTGTTATATATAAAAATTATCATACAAAAGTATAAGGACTGATTATGGTGCTTGTAAAATGTTATCTTTTATTTGAATTTGTTTAATTTTAGCCTTTCCTCGGAATGGAACCTGTAATATAACAATGGCGTTTTGAGGTGTTGCCAATAAAGATTTGGCTAAAGAAACTTGTTCAGCCGATACTGTCATTTTTTTGACGTTTTTTATTTTTTTTATGGGACATTTTTGTTGAGCAAAATATTGACAGTCAGCCGTGGATACAATAGGTTGACAGCTGATGGATGTACGTCTTCCTGTATGAAGTGTACAGGTTGCTTGCACACTAACAGCTGGATTGGTTTTAACTAATGCTGTTTGGTGGTTGGTATAGGCAAACAAACCAATAAAACATCCGGCTATCACCAAAAATATAATAAATGTTATTTGTTTCACGTGAAATACTCTATTTGTGAATTAATTTTAAAGCGTGATTAACAATATTTTTAACAGTAAAGCCAAATTTTTCACTGAGTTGTTGTCCTGGTGCCGAACATCCGAAACCGGTCATTGAGATGATATCTCCACTATCTCCTATCCATTTGCACCACCCAAATGAGCTGGCGGCCTCTATAGCCAACCGAGGAGCCGTTCCCAACACAGTGTGTTGATATTCTTCAGATTGTTGTTCAAATAACTCCATACATGGCATGGATACAACAGCGGCGTAAATTCCTTGTTCTGTTAACAAATCTTTTGCTTGCATGGCTAATCCAACCTCGGACCCCGTTGCAATTAATGTAATATCACGAGCGCAATCCGGTTCATACAATACATACGCCCCTTTTGCCGATTTATTGTCGGTTGCTGTTTGACGTAAAGCAGGCAATTCTTGCCGTGATAAAGCGAAAGCGGACGGGCCTTGATGAGATAACGCCACTTCATAGCATTCTGCTACTTCAACACCATCTGCCGGCCGGAATGTTAAGACATTCGGTGTTGCTCTGAGCATTGCCAATTGTTCAATCGGTTGATGTGTAGGACCATCTTCCCCTACCCCGATTGAATCGTGCGTCAGAACATACAAAACGCGTAAATTCATTAAGGCCGCTAATCGTACAGCCGGTTTCATATAATCCACAAAAGATAAGAATGTTCCGCCATACGGAATAAATCCGCCATGTGCCACAATCCCGTTCATAATGGCCGCCATAGCGTGCTCACGAATGCCATAATTGATATAGTTTCCACCATAGTTGTATCGGGTTATCGCCACTGTTTGAGGCGTATTTGTATAGTTTGCCGCCGTTAAATCAGCCGATCCACCAATGAGATTGGGTATTATATCCATTAACTTTTCCAGCGTTTTTTGAGACGCTTTGCGCCCCGCCATTGGTGTAGTTTCTTTAATCAACTGTTCTTTAAAGGTGTGCAGTTGAGTTGTCAATTCGGCTGGTAAATCCCCAGCCATTGCCGATAAAAACGCTTTTTTTTGCGGATGACGATTTAATCTGTCTTCCCATTGTTGACGCATCCCCTCGCCTTTGATACCGGCTAAATGCCACCGTTCTAAAATATCGGTGGGAATCTCAAACGCCTCAGCAGTCCAATTAAGATCTTGACGCATTTGGGTAATAATATCCACCCCCAAAGGTGCCCCATGACATTTAGGCGTTCCGGCTTTTTCACAAGCCCCCCACCCTATTGTTGTTTTACAATCAATTAAAACCGGTTTATCGGACTCTTGAGCCAACTCTAATGCCGTTTCTATAGATTCAAAGTTATGCCCGTCACACGATAAAACACGCCATCCGTTGGCTTCAAAACGCATTTTCATATGCGTTGAGGTCGCAACAGAAGTGGGGCCGTCAATTGTAATTTCATTATCATCCCATAGGACGATTAATTTATTTAACCCTAAATGACCAGCCACAGAAATGGCTTCTTCTGAAATACCTTCCATCAAACACCCATCACCGACAAACACATATGTTTTGTGATTGACTAACTCATCCCCAAAACGAGCATTCATCATGCGTTCGGCTAAAGCCATTCCGACACCGGCAGCAATCCCCTGCCCTAACGGACCGGTAGAGTAGTCCACACCTTGCAACAAATCATGTTCCGGATGACCGGCGGTAGGAGAACCTAACTGTCTGAAATTTTGTAAATCTTCTTTTGTGATGTCGGGATATCCTAAGGCATACAATAAACTATACATAAGTGCCGACCCGTGCCCATTGGACAAGATAAATCTGTCTCGGTCATGCCATAATGGATTTGATGCATCAAAACGCATAAATTTTGTCCACAAAACGGTGGCAATATCCGCCATTCCTAACGGCATTCCCGGGTGTCCGGATTTAGCCCTTTCAATCATATCGGCGGATAAAAAACGTAGGGCGTTAGACATTTGTTGCATAATCATCTCTCCTTTTATATTATTAATAAGGTTAAGATAGCTTTTTTTCAAAAGGCTGGCAAGAAATAAATAATTTGGGCATTCTTTTAGTCTTGATTCAACCTTAAAAACATAAAGGTATTACGCCCGTAAGAGCGTCTGTCAAGCTCTGTAAATCCTTGTGGAGTAATGGCTTTTTCGGATTTATCCGTTTCAATGACTACTAAGGTATTATCATCAATCCACCCTGCCCGATGAAAAGCCGGTAAAGCTTGTTCCCACAAACCTTTTGCATAGGGCGGATCCATAAAAATAATCTGTATCGGTGTGGATTTTGTGGGGTTTAATGCATCACCCATAATAGTCAAGCCCGATATCTCTTTCGTATTGTTTTTAAGGCATTTTGTTGCCAACATATTGTTTTCAAAAAAGAAAACGTGTTTTGCCCCACGAGAAAGAGCTTCTACACCAACTGCTCCCGTACCGGCAAAAACATCGGCAAAAGTAATATCGTTCCACCCTTGCCCCGTTCGTCGTAGGTGGTTATCCAGCAAATTAAACAAGGATTCTCTGGCACGGTCAGATGTCGGACGTGTTTGGTCGCCTTGTAAATCTGCCAATTTTTTGCCCCGCCATGTACCACCGATAATACGCATTTAGTTGTCCAATTTCAAATCTGCCATAATACCTTTTAGGGCCTTTGTGGTAATTTCCCGAACACCGCCAACCTCTAAATTTCCCAATTGAAACGGACCATAGGAGATACGAATGAGGCGAGTCACCTGAAGACCGAAAAATTCCATTAAGCGACGAATTTCACGGTTTTTTCCCTCTTTTAAGGTCATTAACACCCATGTATTTGTCCCCAGCTCTTTTTCCACGTCAATTTCACAAGGGGCATAAGAAATTCCTTTAATTTTAACACCTTTTTTCAAACGCCCCATAATTTCGGGCGTTAGTTTGCCATGCACACGCACCCGATATTTGCGCTTCCATCCGTTTTGGGGTAGCTCCATCGCGCGGGATAATTCACCGTTATTCGTTAGCAACAATAACCCTTCGGAATTAAAATCCAATCGTCCCACCGAAATAACCCGAGGTAAATAGGACGGTAGGGACTCAAAAACCGTCGGCCGACCTTGGGGGTCCCGATGGGTTGTAACTAAACCGGCTTTTTTATGAAAACACCACAATCTGGGCATTTCTTTTTCACCCAGTGGTTTTCCATCCACCACGATTTTATCTTCGTCAGATACGGTAAAGGCCGGAGAGGTTAATTTTTGCCCATTGACAACCACTCGTCCGTCCAAAATCCATTTTTCGGCATCACGACGGGAACATAATCCGGCCGCAGCCATTATTTTTGCAATTCGCTCTTTCTTTTTCATCATAAATAGGATATTATACTAATTAATCACAAAAGGAAAGAAAAAATGCAAAAAACACCTGTGGCTTTACCGGATGAAATTGTAGAACTGGCTATTCAAAAGGCAAAAGAGGCTTTTACAATGGATGAAATCCCCGTAGGAGCTGTTATTTT
Source organism: Alphaproteobacteria bacterium (assembly GCA_017457425.1). Classification (GTDB taxonomy): domain Bacteria; phylum Pseudomonadota; class Alphaproteobacteria; order CAAHEQ01; family UBA3637; genus UBA7488. The sequence goes on along the minus strand of JAFTHM010000028.1, from coordinate 2,589 downwards.
TAATACAAAAACATTTGAGGTTGTTTCTGCCGCTCACAATGAAACGGTGCAAAAATATGATCCTTTAGCTCATGCAGAAATTGTCGCCATTCGTCAGGCCTGTCAAAAATTAAATGTAAAACAGTTGGTCGGATATTCTATTTTTACCACTTTGGAACCGTGTGTAATGTGTGCTGGCGCTATTGGGTGGGCAAGATTGGATAATGTATATTTTGGGGCATCGGACCCCAAAACAGGGGCAGTTGACCAAGGCGCTCAGGTTTTTATTCATCCGCAAACACACCACAAACCCAATGTTGTACGTGGTATACGAGCCGAGGAGTGTGGGGCCTTGATGACCAAGTTTTTTAAAGCAAAACGATTACAACAAAAAGAAAAAAAGAACTAAAAATGACCGAAAAACCAATTTTATCTGTAACCGAAATTTCTTTATCTTTAAAGGCTTGCGTGGAACAGGTCTTTTCGGATATTCGTGTGCGAGGTGAGGTTTCCGGTGTCAAAAAGGCTGCCTCGGGTCATATTTATTTTTCCTTAAAAGACAACGATTCTGTGTTATCCGCTGTGGCATGGCGGGGTAGGGATAAAATAACGCAAGCCGCCATAGAGGAGGGCTTAGAAATTGTCTGTACCGGTAAATTATCAACGTATCCGGGGCGTTCCAATTACCAAATGATTGTGGAAAGCGCCGAACCGGCCGGCATAGGGGCTTTGCTAAAATTGCTCAATGAACGTAAGGAAAAATTGGCAAAAGAGGGCTTGTTTGATGAATCTCGTAAAAAGCCTTTGCCATATTTGCCCGATGTAATTGGTGTGATAACCAGTCCGACAGGGGCCGTTATTCGGGATATTATGCACCGTTTAAAAGACAGATTTGGTCGTCATGTGATTTTATGGCCGGTTTTGGTGCAAGGAACTGAGGCAGCCGAACAAATTGCAAATGCGATTAAAGGATTTAATGCTATTCCAAAAGAGGGGATGCAAACTGAAACTGATTTAATTCCTCGACCTGATATTTTGATTGTGGCAAGAGGAGGGGGCTCGTTAGAAGATTTATGGGCATTTAATGAAGAAGTTGTTGTACGGGCGGCGGCCGATTCAGATATTCCCCTTATTTCTGCAGTGGGGCATGAAACAGATACAACCTTGATTGATTACGCATCTGATAGACGAGCACCAACACCAACAGCAGCAGCTGAGATAGCGGTACCTGTCAAATTTGAATTAATCAGCCGGTTGAATAACTTAAATACACGGTAAAATGAAAGTGTATTCAAATATCTATCTGAGAAAGAACAAAAAATTTCTTTGGTGGCTCGGGCTATTCCCAATTTATCGGATATTATCAATGGTCATATTCAACGATTGGATGATAAATCAAATCGGTTGAAACTCAGTATGGAATACTTGATAAAAAATAAACAAAATCAATTTGTTAATTTGAAAAATCTGCTTAAATCTTATTCGTATCAGGCCGTTTTAGAGCGAGGATTTTCTTTGGTGCAAGATAATGAGGGGAAGATTGTGTCCTCAATCGCTGTTGCAAATTTGTTGCCTAAAATGATGATTGTGTTTGGGGATGGTCAGGTGTCAGTTGTTCCAGAGGAGAGGGATTTTGTTCAAGATAAACTTGAAGTGATGAAGAAAAATAACTTGAAAAATAAAGAAAAAAATAAAAATAGTAAATATAGGATAGATATAAAACAGAGGGATTTGTTTGATAAAGAGTAATAACAATGTAATTACAAAAAATATTATATGTAATAACTAAGTAATTACTTTTTGTCTTTTGTGGGTTTTTTAGAGTGAATTTTGTGTTTTTTTGGTTTTTTAGGAGTATGGTGTGGTATGTACTTACAAAGTAATTACAGTAATTTTTAGGAGAAGCGGGTGAGGTGAAATATGGTAAGTAATAACAAAGTAATTACAAAAAATATTTTTTGTTTGAAATCAAATAGATGTCAAATAGATGCTTATATGTGTTCAAAAAGTAATAACAATGTAATTACATTTGTGGTAATATGTATAAACATTGTAATTACGATTTTGTTTTTTTCAAGAGCTGTGTGGGCTGAAACATCTCGGCAACAATCTGTTTTGTTTGATGTTTTTTCTCCGATTTCACAAGGTGCGCTTGTGTATGGGAAAGCTGAACCGGATACGCAGATTTTTTATCAGGATAAAGTTTTGCCTTTAACACCACAAGGCGAGTTTGTCTTTGCTGTTCCCAAAGAGGGAAATTCTGAAATTATTCTTACTGCCGAAAAAAATAATCATAAAATATCAAAAACGTATCGGGTTGCTTCCAGAAAGTGGAAAGAAGAAGTTGTGAATGGATTACCTCCTAAGAAAGTATTGCCCTCTGAAGCTGATTTAAGGCGGATTACTGCTGAAAATCAAATTTTAAGAAAGGCTCGGGCGGAAACAATTAGCAATCATGTTCCATCTTGTTTTGTTCGTCCGGTTGATAAAAAAGCGCGTATTTCCAGCGAGTTTGGTTCAGCTCGGGTGCTGAACGGCATTAAAACAGCTGGTCATAGTGGGACAGATTATGCTTTGCCAACTGGAAGTCCGATATATGCGCCAGCTGAT
>JAFTHM010000027.1 GCA_017457425.1 Alphaproteobacteria bacterium | reverse complement strand
GTTAATATGCAACAAGCCGAAAAAAATATTGATAAGTCTTTAGAAGATATGAACTTAGCCTATCAACAAGCCCGCCAAACACAGATTACAGATGAATTAATAGATATTGTATCGGGGGCAGAAGCAATGAAACCCAAGAAAAAACAAGACAATTTTATGACAAATGCAGTATAGGCTTGACAAATTCAAAAAAAAAAGATAAAAAAGTATAAATCATAACAAAGAAAGGATAAAAACTATGATTAAATCAGAACTTATTTCAAAAATTGCAGAACAAAACAAACTCAGCAAAAATGACGCTGAACGTGTTATTTCTACATTTTTTAATGAAATTACAAAAGCTTTAAGCGAAGGTAATCGTGTTGAATTACGTGGCTTTGGTGTTTTATCCGTCCGCACACGTAAACCTCGTTTAGCCAGAAACCCGAAAACAGGGGCTAAAGTTGAAGTGGCCGAAAAACGTGTACCATTCTTTAAAGCCGGTAAAAATATTAATGCCGCTTTAAACAAAACAAAAAAATAAGGATAATTTATGAATTGGATTACCAGATTAACCCGACCGACAGTTAAAAAATTAGCTGTTCAAAAAGATATCCCCGATTATTTTTGGGATAAGTGTGCCGGCTGTGGTGAAATGTTATTCCATTCTGAAATTAACAAAGAAAACTTTGTGTGTCCGCATTGTGGATACCATTTTGCCTTGCCGGTTCAAAAACGATTAGAAATGTTATTTGATAATGGGGAATACACCCCTATTCAATTACCAAAGGTAAAAGAAGATCCGTTAAACTTTGCGGACACAAAAAAATACACAGATCGTTTAAAAGACTATTGTAAAAAAACAAAATCCGAAGATGCCATTATTGTGGCTCATGGTAAAATCGGTGGTTTTAATGCCGTTGTCGGCGTGTTTGATTTTGGCTTTATGGGTGGTTCTATGGGAACGGCCGTTGGTGAAGCCATTATTAAGGCATCCCAATTGGCTATTTTGCAAGAAGCCGGCTTAATTTTACTACCGGCCAGTGGCGGTGCTCGTATGCAAGAGGGAATTTTGTCCTTAATGCAAATGGCCAGAACAACTGTTGCCGTCAAAAAATTAAAAGAGCGCAAATTGCCATTTATTAATATCTTTACCAATCCGACTATGGGTGGTGTAACGGCGTCCTTTGCCATGCTTGGCGATATTGCATTTGCCGAACCGGGAGCCTCTATTGGTTTTGCAGGCCTTAGAGTGATTGAGCAAATTACAATGTCTAAATTGCCCTCTAATTTCCAAAAGGCCGACTATTTACTGGACCATGGCATGATTGATCAAGTTGTCCCTCGCAAACAATTAAAGGCCGAAATCATTAAAGTCTTTAAATTATTACATCCTGCCCGTTAATCTCTTGCATAAATCAAATAATGTTCTATATATTCTCCAAAAGGGGGAATATATATGCAGTCTATTTTATTTTTTGATACCGATAATTTATTACGTGATTTTTCCAAAAATAAAACTCTTAACAACTATCAACCGATTTTTTTTGATACCGACATTAACTCGGTTTCGGATACCGAAATTGCTCCCTATTTAGACAGCGAAATCATTTCCGTTTTTACGCATTCCAATATCATATCCAATGCACAGCTGGATAAATTTAAAAATCTTAAGCTCATTACCACCCGCTCAACCGGATTTAACCATATTGATTTAGAGTATTGCAAAACCAGAGGTATCACAGTATGCAATGTCCCCAAATATGGCGAAACGACCGTAGCTGAATTTGCATTTGGATTATTGCTAGCTTTGGCCAGAAAAATTATCCAAGGCCGAAACGGTATGGCCCACAATCATGTGGAAATTTCAAACTATATGGGATTTGATTTGTTTGGTAAAACCATTGGGATTATCGGTACGGGCTCAATCGGACGGCATATGATAGGGTTAGCCCAAGGTTTTGGCATGAAAGTCATTGCCTATGACCCCTACCCGACCGAAGCTTTGAAAAAGTTGTATGTACCATCACTTCAAGATATTTTTAAACAAGCCGATATCATTTCGTTGCACGTTCCCTCCACACCTCAAAACCATCATATGCTGGATGAAACAGCATTTAGTATGATGAAACAAGGCGTCATCATCATCAACACCGCACGAGGTGATTTAATTGATACGCAAGCCCTGTATTGTGCCATTCGGTCCGGCATTGTCGGCGGAGCTGGATTAGATGTTTTGGAAAACGAAGATTTTTTAATTCATGATGATGTCCTGACGTGTCCCAGAGCAACGGATAGAGATATGCTGTTAGATTCGGCCATGAATTTAAAATTATTGCAATTTCGCAACGTCATAGCCACGCCTCATATCGCCTTTAATTCAGTAGATGCCATCAATCGTATAAACGCCACAACGTTTAATAACATTATGGCGTTTTTGAAAGGCAAACCGGTGAATGTAGTGGGATGAAAAATCCCCTCAAAAGAGGGGATATATTTATCATTCTAAATCGGCAAGTGTGCCTTCATAGCAAACAACATGTGCTGTTCCCCCATCTCTGCCCCCATTTGTATAAGAATAATCACTACCCGATGGACCAGTCATATATCCATAAGCTAATTCAATCTGATAAATCAGACCATTTGATGTTCTTTCAGAAACTTGAATATAGGTACTGACTAATCCTCAAGCAACAGCTAATGCATTTGCTCTATCATTCAGTTCAAATGTTGAGAAATGACGTCCAGTCCAATTTTTATATAAATCATGAGCACTTGCTATTGTCGCATTTAAACGTTGACAAGCATATACAGCCTCCCAATATGACATTTCATACTGAGATACATACCATATCTCAGTTTTTCCATTAACTGTAATAGTATGTTTATTAAAATCAAGCGGTGTACAAACCCCTTTTTCACCATCTGGGAATGGATTACTTGCTGTTGGGGCGGAAGCCGCACAATATTCATTCGGATTGCATTCACTATTAGAAGTACATCCTCCACTTGGAGCTATTGTTGTCGTTGTTATTTCTTCTGTTGTTGTCGTTGAGGCTGTACTATTTGATTCTGCTGTATGATTTGTTGAAAAATAAAATGTCATCGTATTATCTTTTCCGCACAATATATTTGTATCGGCCCGCACAGCATTCACATCAATTTGAACAGCTTCATTAAATAAAGTATCATAAACCATTTCACAAACACGTTTTGACATCTTTTTATTCGTACCGACATCCAAAACAATCAAATTTTCATCCTCTACATATGCCGGATTGGCAAAATCATAAATGGTATCTTCTTTATCCCATTCAGATAAAGATAATGCTTCATGTCCTTGATTGGCTTGTGTTAACAAATCCGTTGTTCTGAGCATAATATCATTTATTATTTGATTTGCCCTATACTTATCCATACCATAGCTGTATCCCATAACACCACCAACGGATAAAACGCCGATAATGGCTAGCGTCCCCAGCATTTCTACCATAGAACGACCGGTTTCGTAGTTTTGTTTCATTATTTTTACTCCTTAATTTGTACAAAAAAAATCGCCTTGATGATGGGCGACTGGAAGTTGATAGCTATTAGAGTAAAATAGTGCGGCATATTCATTTAAGGGATAATCCCAAAAACTTATTCAGACGCCTTCCAGCCTTGCCGGAAAGCAGTTTTATCGTCCCGCACGGACGTACTCTAAAGAGGCTATCATACCTCGGGGCGGTCATCACATCGCCTTGATAACCAGTCTAATTAATCACAAGCCAAAAATCAAGCATTATTTTTTAAACAATAAAAAAAAGACCCCAAACGGGATCTTTTTGCGTTCAATTGCGATAAAGAGTAAATCAACGTTGATTTGCCTCTTTTTCACGCAATGCTTTAATCGTTCTGCTGTGAGCAGCAACTTTAACTGGTGTGGTCTCATTTTGTGTAAAACGATTGTATTCTTCCTCAGTTATTTCTTTGTCATCTTTATAGAAAGTTTTTTCAGCTAACTTTCCACTTTTATGATATATTTCATATGGCCCATCTAACTTACCATCTTTACAGGTACATTTTATCCGCAACTTTCCATTTTTATAATATTCTTCATGCGGTCCATCTAACTCACCATCTTTATAGAAAGATTTTACAGCTAACTGTCCATTTTTATAATATTCTTCATACGGTCCATCTAACTCACCATCTTTATAGAAAGATTTTACAGCTAACTGTCCATTTTGATGATATTCTTCATACGG
>JAFTHM010000026.1 GCA_017457425.1 Alphaproteobacteria bacterium | reverse complement strand
GGTACCTGATACATCTCGTGGGGAAAGAACTTAAGTGATATGAACAGTAAATCACAAAATAAAAAAACAGCCTTTTATGCCGGGTCATTTGATCCGTTAACCCGAGGCCATTGGAATATTATTTGTGAAGCGTTAACCTCGTTTTCAAAGGTGTATGTCGGGATTGGTGTGAATCCCAATAAAAAATCACTGTTAACATCCGATGAACGAGTAGCATGTATTAATCATACAATTGGTGATTTTTTAACAGAGTGTTGTTTAACGGATAGGCAAAAACTGCCAAAATCTTGGCAAGTCGCCTATGAAAGGTTATCATCCTCTCCTAATATTGTTGAGCCAATTGTTTATAACGGTTTAACAATTGATACCGCTATTAAAATTGGAGCCGATACATTGGTACGTGGGGTTCGTAATGCTGAGGATATGGCCTATGAAGATGGATTGTCTCGTATTAATTCCGAATTATTAAAAGTGCGGGGCAGGAATCTTAATCAAGTTGTTTTAATGCCCGAAAATCAAAAAGATTTTATTCATATTTCATCCAGTATGACGAAATCTTTATGTGCGATGCAAGAATATATTACGGCTGAAAAAATGGTATTTCCAACTGTGTATAATATATTGGCACAAAAGTATGTGTCATCGTATATTAAGGATACGATGGGCAATAAAGAAGATATCAATAAGGTGATATCTGATATCTCAGATTGGAAAAGTTTGGCTGCCAGAATAAATTATTTAAATATCTATGCCTCGCAAGGATTTTTTGATAATCCACAGGTTAAGGAAAATGTATTGTGGGCGCTTGTTGAGAGAACACGAGGCTTGCCGGTGTCAGATGAAACACCTCAAATTCAAAGGGCACTCTCATTTATTGAAGAAAAAGGGTCCGCTCTTTGTGGTAAATCACCCATATTCGTGTGTGAACATGATGACTCAAAAATCCCTTCAGGTAAAACATTACAACGGTTATGAACCAAATATAATTATAAAAAAAGAGCCCTCAGATGGCTCTTTTAATTTTAATGCAGGGTAGGGCTTAATTAACCCTTTCTAATCCATGAACGAACTGTTTCCATTGATATAATGTCATATTTTTACCGACTTTAATCCCCGCATTTTGTCCTTTGGCAACATTTTGAGGAGAGTTTTCAACTTTTCCAATATATTCAATTGTTTCGGGATTATTATCTGTATCAAAGTAAAAATAGAGATAAGGAACAGAGCTAGAGTGTCCACTGATCGCATGACCAACAACAACATTTCCTGATCCCATTGAAATACCGGTTACAGGTGTTATCCCACATGATGTGTGGTTTTCAACTCTTTCAGTTATCTTAACGCATGTTGCAGCAATCTTTTCATAATTCCTATCTTCTAATTTTTCGTTTGCATATACATGAGTAAAGAAACCAGCTAGCCCAATTGAACTGCTCACCAAAAAAGGAGTTATGCAGTTTTCACCCTCAAAGAATCCTTTATAAACGCATCCTAAAGCAATAAGGCCACCTACTGAGCCGGCACAAGTGCCGATTACTTTTAGGGTTTCAAGAGTTTGTATATCCATTTTGTTTTTCCATTTATTATATAATTTTGTTAATCAACTCTTTCTAATGTTGGAACAACTTGACGCCATTGTCCTAAATTCATTGATTTGCCTACAGATACACCGGCATTTTGCCATTTGGCAATATTTTGAGGGGTATTTTCAACTTTGCCGGTATATTCAACTGTTTTAGGATTATTGTCGGTATCTAAGAAGACGGTCTGATGCGTATTTGTTTCGTTATCGGGCTTTATCTTCATACATATTGCTATTTTATCTTCTACACGGGCCCACTCAATGGCTTTAGTTGTTCCGGAAATTCCTATGAAACCAAATACTAACGCACCTGCATATGAAACGAGTGTCGAGAATTTTGCAACTTCCATCTCTGTACGATCAAATTCATCTTTTTTATATATATTATATGCAATATGTGCGATACATCCCGCTGTAGCAACAGCACAGCCAGCTCTGAGTAATTCTATGGTTGTAATATCTGTCATTTTTTATCTCCTTCCTTTTTCTGTAATTACGAAATATATCATATCATGCATTTATTTTATTGTCAAGTTTTTTTTAATTGCGGATTTATTTTTTAATATGGAAGGGCGAATGATACACTATTCCAAACTTGACTATTGTAAGTAATATGATATAATATAATAATAGAGGTGTAAGATGTCTGTACTTCAAGAATATGTAACGGCAATTATAGAAAATCTTCCTGAGTGGAATCATTCTGGGGCAAAAGATAATGCGGATATTCAAGCCCAAATACGTAAATTCCAAGAAATGGCAAGTAAAATAGATACTTCCCTTGAAACGGAAACTCAATTATCGTTGCTATCAGAATTAATTACAAAATATGTACCGGATAATCATATTTGCATTAAAGGTAAAAACGGAACAAATTTAAGAAAATATCCATCTTTATCTAAAAAACAAAATTTATCTTCGCAAAACTTAAATACTTTGGGTATAACGGATATCCGTTCTATCCAAATTCAAGATGAAAAAGACCCTTGGATTATTGGAACAATACCAAGCAAAAAATTGGGGGTTGTTTCTATACCGTCTTTTGGAGGGGATATTGAAGAGCAAACACAAAAGAGAAAACAATTTATTGAGACTTTTTTTCACCAAAAAGAAAAAAATAACTGGCAGAGTATTATCTTTGATTTTCGGGGAAACACAGGAGGAGATGCCGAGGTTATTAAAGAAATAGCCGAACGAATGGGCAATCGTTCTGTTAAATATGCTGATAAAAGTGAAAGGGTTGCAACCTTGGCCTCTCAGAAAAAAAGAAAAGAAGAGGGAATATTGATTGATACCTTGAAAGACAAGGCACATTATCGCCCATTATTTCCAACGGACAAGTTTTCTGGCTCTATTTATATCTTGCAAGATGGATATAATGCCTCTGCAGCAGAGGGGGCGATTTATATGCTGTCTCAACTACCAAAGGCAACAACAGTCGGAGAAAATACCTCAGGAACATTTGCGGGTGGGGCAACAACCTCTTTGCCAATGTCTTATGGTTCATTGATTATTGGAACAGAGTATCGAGAACGATACGATAAAAATGGAAATAAGATTCGGGAAAAAGAGGGAATGAAACCGGATATTCCGTGTGCTTCTGAGAACGCTTTTTCAAAAGCTTTCAATATGATAAATACAGATTCAACTCTTTTGATGTCTAGAAAAATAAATTCTTCACGATAATTTTTAATTGATATTATGAAGAAAAAAGTCGCTATTTCTAGCGACTTATCTGTTTTGGCTGGGCTACTAGGACTCGAACCTAGATATACGGAGTCAGAGTCCGTTGTTCTACCATTAAACTATAGCCCAAAAACGGTTTCATTATAAAACAACTGTTTTTTAAATGCAAGCGAAAATCTGTTGAATCGTGTAAAAGTTTATGTTGACAACACCTTTGTTTTCCTCAGGCACAAAAAAAACACCCCAAACGGGATGTTTTTCTAAATGGTGCGAAAAGCCGGAATCGAACCGGCACGGGAAAAATTCCCGACAGATTTTAAGTCTGTTGCGTCTACCAGTTCCGCCATATTCGCACAAAATCTGATAGCCTATGCACAGCAACATAACGTATTTTTTTGCCCTCGTCAAGTACTTTTTTGAAAAAAATGCAAAAAAGTTTATTTTTTTTAAAATACCCCTTGTCAAATGCCTTTAAAATATGATATTTTCCATTTAAGTTAATTTAATAAAGGAGTGCAAAAATGGACGAATTTGATAAAATCAGAGAATTTTCCGAAGATATTACAAAACGTAAAGAACCTTCTTTGCTGAATACGCAAGAGCAATCTTCTGTATCCCCTCAGGAAAGTGATGACGCCAGTTTGTACAACTTTAAACCCGATTTTGCCGATAGATTAGGGGATGTTCATTTTGATGATTTAGAGGAAAAATCCTTTTCTTCTATGAAATTACACTTAATCGCTTTTGGTATTTTTGCGGGTGTCTTGACGATAGTCTTAATTGGTTTCTTTATGTTTGGACGGACTGATGAAAGTACGGGGGAGGTTATTACGATTAATGCCACGCCTGAACCGGTTAAAGTCAAACCGGAAAATCATGGTGGAATGGTTATCCCTGATCAAGACAAATTAGTATATAACCGTATCCGAACAAATGAAGTTAATACTAAGGTTGAAAACTTATTCCCAGAACCGGAACAACCGGTTATGCCGAATATTTTGACTATTGAAAAAAATGCACCAACCGCTGAATTTGTGGCTATGGAAGAAGTCAAAAGTTTTGATCCGTTAGCTCAAGAAGTGCCAACTGAACCGGTAACAGAACCTAAAAAGGTTGTTGCAGTGCCTCAAAAAGTGGAACAAGTTCCATTGGCAACCGAAGCCGTTAAAAAAGTTGAAGCGCCAAAGGTAAAACAACCGGCAAAACAAGAAACGACCAAAGGGACCACTGTGGCTCAAGGAGAATGGACGGCTCAGTTAATGTCATCTTCTAATAAGCAAACGGTTGAAAAAGCTTGGCCGAAAATTTTGGCAAAACATAAGGCATTATTATCCGATATGTCGTATAAAATTGTTAAGGCCGATATCGCCGGAAAAGGAACATTTTACCGTTTACAAGTCGGTTCTTTTAAAAATAGAAATATGGCAGCTGCTTTGTGTAAAAAGTTAAAAGCAAAAAAACAAGATTGTATTCCGGCTAAATAATGACAAATAAAAAACAAATTAAATCAGTTGTTTTTGGGTGTCAAGGGCTAACTTTGACACCTGAAGAACGTGATTTTTTCACCAAGGTTAATCCGTTGGGCCTTATTATTTTTGATAGAAATGTTCAAAATCCTAAGCAATTAAAAGCTTTGATTGATGATTTTCGCAAAGTTGTTGGTCGGCCGGATGCACCCGTGTTAGTTGATCAAGAAGGGGGCAGAGTCAGTCGCTTATGGCCACCTTATTGGCAAGGGCTTGGATGGAACAGAACTTATGGTGATTGGTATGAAGAAAATCCTCAAAAGGGGATAGAGGGGGTTCAAAAACACGCTGAGATTTTAGCGCAAGACTTATTGTCTGTCGGCATTAATGTGGATTGTTGGCCGTGTTTAGATGTTGCTCAAGCTGATACGCATGAAATTATGGCTAAACGATGCTTTTCCGATAAACCGGAAGTAGTATCTGTTTTGGCCGAACAGGGAATTAAAACGGTCCTTGAGCACGGATTAATGCCAATTATAAAGCATATTCCCGGATATGGCAGAACAAAAGTAGACCCTCATTTAGGATTACCTACGGTAAATACGGATTTAAACACATTAAATCAAACGGATTTTAAGCCGTTTAAAGAGGTTAATATGCCCGTTTGGGGAATGACTGCTCATGTCATTTATAAGACATTAGATAAAAAATTACCGGCAACTTTGTCTTGCACGGTTTTGAATTATATTCGTGAAAAAATTGGGTTTAACGGCTTTTTGATTTGTGATGATATTTCTATGGGGGCATTAAAGGCTTTTGGAAATTTAGCAGAGTTAACCTGTCAAATGTTAGAGGCCGGATGTGATTGTGTTTTGCACTGTAATGGGGATATGGATGAAATGCAACAAATTGCCAAGGTTGTTCCTTGTCTGTCTGACGTTTCCCATAATCGTTTAACGCTAGCAGAAAGTTTAAGATATGGACGCTAATTTAATTTATACAATAACAACGTGGATTATCCCATTGCTTTTATGCGTTATTTTGCATGAAATGGCACATGGGTGGATGGCATTGAAATTGGGGGATGAAACAGCCAGAGTGATGCGACGTTTGACCTTGAATCCCAAAGAACATATTGACCCAATGGGCAGTTTGTTGGTTCCTGGGATACTTTTATTAATTCATTCACCTGTACTGTTTGGCTGGGCAAAACCGGTACCGGTTGATTATCGTAATTTACGTAATCCTAAACGAGATATGGGTATTGTGGCCATTGCCGGTCCAATTGCGAATATTTTATTAGCTGTGGCTTTTGTTTTGTGTATTCATTTGTTAAACTTGTTGCCGGATAGTCAAACAAAAATATGGTTATTTCAAAATTTATTAAACGGCATTCAATTATCTTTAGTATTGGCAATTTTTAATTTACTGCCGATTTTACCATTAGATGGTGGTCGTGTAGTTTCTGCTTTACTTCCGTTAAAATATAGTATAGAATATCAAAAAACAGAAAATTACGGTTTTTATATCTTAATCGGTTTGATGTTTATGGGGCCTATGTTGGGCATAAATGTTATCGGTTGGTTTATAAATACACTGTATCCATTGTTCGCAAGTTTTATAAGCATTTTTATATAAAGGAGAAAAAATATTTTAGATATTAATCTGGTTAGAGAAAATCCAGAATTGGTTAAAGACAATAT
>JAFTHM010000025.1 GCA_017457425.1 Alphaproteobacteria bacterium | reverse complement strand
TTATTCGTGCGATGAAATAGAAAGCATAGAGGTTCGGGAGCTCCCTTGTGAAACAATAGGTCCAAATAGAAAAATAAAACAAGGGGGGGGAATAATTGCATACTTTGATTGTTGTGCCTGTGATGATAGATTCAGTGAAGTAAATTATTGTAAGTGGGGTAAAAGAATGCAAACGTGTCCTGTTGATAAACCGATAGGAGGGGCAGATGGATGTTATTCTTGTGACGAACCGAAAAGCATAAAAGTTGGAGAAGATGGACTGTGTTCAGAAATTTGCCCTGATCGTGTAAAAACCTCTTGGTGGTATTGTGCCTTATCATGTTCGCTAGATAAACCGTTAATGGATGATAAAGGCGAGTGTTATTCTTGTGATGAAAGAGAACGCATAGATGTTGGAAAAGATGGGAAGTGTACTGAAGTTTGTCCTGACCGTATAAAAACAGAAGATGGTTATTGTGTTTTGCCCTGTTCGGCCAATAAACCTTTGATGGATGAGGATGGCAAGTGTTATTCTTGTAACGAAACGAAAAGCATATATGTTGGAAAAGATGGGCAGTGTACTGAAGTTTGTCCTGAACGGATAAAAACAGATGCCGGTTATTGTGCCTTACCTTGTCCGGCTTATGAAACTTTGATGAGTGAAAAAGGATACTGTTCTTCTTGTGATGAAATAGAAAGCATATATGTTGGAAAAGATGGGAAGTGTACTGAAGTTTGTCCTGACCGTATAAAAACAGAAGAGGGTTATTGTGTTTTACCTTGTCCGGCCGATAAACCATTAAAAAATAAATGGGGTGCGTGTTGGTCTTGTGATAGCGAATTCTATAGTATATGTGTTGGAAAAGATGGATTATGTACTGAAGTTTGCCCCAATCGTGTAAAAACAGAAGATGGTTATTGTGTCGTTATTTTAAAATAAAAGGAAAAACAAATGACAAATTGGACAACGGCGATTAAAGGCTATACAAAACGACAAATTTTGATTTTCTTATTTTTGGGATTTTCATGCGGGTTGCCGTATAATTTACTCGGCTACAGTTTATCGTTGTGGCTTAAGGATATCGGGGTGGCTCTGTCGGTTGTGGGGCTGTTTAGTTTGGTGTTTTTGCCGTACAGTTTTAAATTTTTGTGGGCTCCGTTTGTGGACAGATTTAATGTGCCTTATTTATCCAAAAAATTGGGACGCAAGAAAGCTTGGGCGTTGGTGTTTCAAATCGGTTTGATTGCCAGTATTTTTGGATTGGCTTATTTTTCACCGGATAAAAATACCTGGGTGTGGTCATGGCCCTATACAGATAATGCCGGTATTATGCAAACGGCCTATATTCCACTTCAAACATATATTTTAGCGCTCCTGACGGCCTTTTTTGCCAGCTCTCAAGATATTGTCGTGGATGCCTTGCGTATTGATACGTTAACAGAGGAAGAACTGGGCGAAGGAGCCGGTACCTATCAATTCGGTTATCGGATGGGATTGTTATTATCTGGGGCAGGGGTGGTTGCTCTGTCTGCTTATGTGTCATGGTCCTTGGCCTATTTCTTAGTCGGGTGTTTTGTTCTGACAGGTTTTGTCAGCATCTTTTGGGTAAAGGAAAAACCGGCTCAACCAACAAATACGTCCTTTAAACAATTGGTAATAGACCCATTCGCCGATTTTGTAAAACGTCATCGCGCGTGGTATATGATTTTAATCTTTATCGTATTATACAAACTGTGTAATGCTGTTTTGGGACGTATGGCTCTGCCATTTTATGCCGATATCGGATTTACCAAAGAACAAATTGCTCTGGTATCCGGTGCCATAGGGACTTGGATTACCATGGCGGGTATTCCGGTTGGGGGGCTGTTGGTTATGCGTTTTGGTATTTTAAAAAGCTTGCTGTATTTGGGGATTGTTGAAATTTTAACCTCCTTTGCCTTTGCAGGATTGGCCGTTTTAGGAGCAAATGTACCGGCATTTTTCTTGACCATTGTTTTTGATAATATTGTCGGTGGTATGGGCGGTGCTGTTTTTGTGGCTTATTTATCCAGTCTGTGCCACAAAAGTTATTCGGCAACGCAATATGCCTTATTGACCAGTTTAATGGCTGTAGCATCCTCTTTTGTCGCTTCAACCAGCGGATTTATGGCGCAAAGTTTAGGATGGCCAGTTTTCTTCATGTTGACGGGTGTTTTGATGATTCCAGCCTTGATTTTATTAAAGGGTATGATTGGTGCCCAAGCAAAATAACTGTTGATTTTTGTCTTAAAATATGATACATAAAACCAGTTAATCAGTAAAAGGAATATAATGGAAATTTATGGTATTTCATATACGGTTTATCAAGAAAAAGAAACCTCTGAGTTAAAGGCTCGTACATGGTTTGATTCTCCTGACATGGGATATACCCATACACATTGTATGCGTGAGTTGATGCAGGGTGGGCATAAGCCGGTGGCAAATGGTATTTTGTTGTATGATAAAACAACCGAATGTTGGATACCAATTTTTGAAACGTCATTATGTGAAAATCGTCCGGAAAGTATGCGTCGTCGTCATATTGATGTGGCGTGTCAGGAAACTGAGCGTTGTTTGTGTCAAAATGAACGAGTTAAAAATCATTTGTCGGCTTTGTTTCAAGATAAAGTCATTACAGAAGAAAAATTATGTGTTGCTAAAAATATGCCGGCTGAGGCTATTCGTATTCATATTCAAAATATGCGATCTAATCGATATTTTTAGCAAAAGTTAATGGCATTACTTTAAAATAACCAGATCATCTGGTCTACCCATGTTTAGTACACGCATGGCCGATTCTTCCAGTTGGTCTAGGTCCAATGATTCGACCGACAGAGCCCGTACTTTTCGTTGTAATGATTCTTTTTCGGCACGCGTTTCTGTCGCAATATCGGTGGCTAATACAATTTCGGCATTAACCTGTTCCAAACGTTTCAGCCCTCTGGCACCACTGACGGCATGAACACAAAAATAAAGTGTAATCAATAAACAACTGATTGGTATCACATATAAACGGGATTCGTCTAATCTCATGCCGTTTTGTTCCTTATTCAGTGGGATTTTGTTCAGTTGATTGCGGGGTATCATCCGTTTGTGGTTTATGATAATCCTTCATATTCGGGGTGTACAGTGTTGTTTTATTTCGGCCGGTTGTTTTGGATTCATATAAAGCGGTATCGGCTTCTTTAATTACTAGTGATAAATTGCCGTCTAAGGAATTTGATAACCCTAATGAAATGGTTACATTTAACGTCTTTTCATTTGAAAAAATACTGGATTGTTCAACCGAAGTTCTTAACCGTTCGGCAACATGCCATCCTTCCGTCGGGCTGGTATGCGGTAAGAATAAAATAAATTCTTCACCCCCATATCTGGCTAAAATATCGGATTCTCTTAAAGAAGTTTTGAGTACTAAAGCGATGTATTTTAATACTTCATCACCGGCATCATGGCCATAGGTATCATTTACTTTTTTAAAGTGGTCAATATCCAACATCAAAATGCAATAAGACGTTTTATGGCGTTTTGCCAAAGAAACTTGAGTATTGGCCATTAATTCAAATTGACGACGGTTAAATAATCCTGTTAGTGGATCTGTGGAGGCTTGAGTAAATAACTCTTCTTCTTTTTGTTTGGTTTCCGTCATATCTTTGAACGTTGTGTATAAGGCTAACTCGCCATCCAAATCAATAATACGAGTAGACAAATCAAACCAAATAGCCTCCATCGTTTTCGGGTTTTTCATTTGTACTTCAAACGAATGAATAACTGTTTCTCGTTTAATGCGACTGAGCAATTCAACACGTTTTACCGGATCGGCAAAATAATCGGAAAACTTAAAGGTTGTGATTTCAAATTCTTCCAAATTAAATAATTTGACGGCAACCGGATTAATATATAAAACCGAATCATCAATTAATCTGGTAATTAAAATTGGGAAAGGCGAGGCATCTAAAATTAAGTCACGACGTGCTTTTTCGGCCAATAAATTGTTTTCCAATGTTGTACAATACACTTTCATTAAGCTGATTTGTGTGGATAAGGATAAAACCAAAACGATTAAGTAAATGGTTGCTTGGTAGAACCAAGTATCACCACTTAAATGAAAAACACTTTGGATATAGTAAAGGCCCAGTAATGTAAATCCTAACCCAATGGCACGCAGGGCATTTTTTTGTGCCTTTTGCATCATAATTAAAGACAATCCGATAATTAAAAAGGCCGATGCAATGTAAATATTCGGTAAAATCGTAAATAAATCGGTTGTTTTAGGTGTTGTACTGACAAGATAGCCGGAGCCGATTAACAATCCCGATGTAATAATAGCAAAGGGAAGAGGGGAAAATAATAAATGCAACATGGATAAAGCACTGGCCAAAAACAAAGCCGAGGCAATGCAAATAAAACTGAAATCAATCCAATCATAAAGGGGAACTGGTACCTGATAGCCTGGATTTAATACTTCATATAAATGAAAGCCCATTAAGATTAAATTTTTAAAAACCAAAGCATAAAAGGCAAAGCTTAAATATTTTAATCCCCATTTGATATTGCTTTTGGTATAAAACAATCCGATAGTGGTGGCAAGTAATAATGAACCGATTAACTCAATACCATTGTTGCCAAAAATTTTAATAATTAAATCAATAGCTTGCACCATTTATATCTTTCCTTTTTTTTACTGTTTTTTTTACTATAGCCCAAAAAAAAATAAAATAAAAGTAAAAAAATTTATTTTATGTGTTGCAAAATACAATAGTATGACCTATATAACGCTTAACCAGATTTTTAAACTTTAATATTAAGGAGAATAAAATGAGTAAAATTTTGGGTATTGACTTGGGTACAACTAACTCCTGTATGGCCATTATGGATGGTAAGGACGGTAAGATTTTGGAAAACCGTGAAGGGGCCAGAACAACACCATCAATGGTGGCTTTTACTACAAAAGACGAACGCTTGGTCGGTCAACCGGCAAAACGTCAAGCCGTTACCAATCCGGAAGGAACGTTATTTTCCATCAAACGTTTAATCGGTCGTCGTTTTGATGATAAAATGGTAGAACGTGATAAAGGTTTAGTGCCGTATCATATTGTGAAAGGGGATAACGGTGATGCTTGGGTAGAAGTACACGGTAAAAAATATGCGCCGAGCCAAATTTCCGCTTTTGTCTTGCAAAAATTAAAAGAAGATGCCGAAAGTTATTTGGGCGAAAAAATTACGGAGGCCATTATTACTGTGCCGGCTTACTTTGATGACTCTCAACGTCAAGCCACAAAAGATGCCGGTAAAATTGCAGGCTTGAATGTGCTTCGTATTATTAACGAACCGACTGCCGCAGCACTTGCCTATGGTATGGATCAAAAGAAATCCGGCTTAATCGCTGTGTACGATTTGGGCGGTGGTACATTTGACGTATCCATTTTGGAAATTGGTGACGGTGTGTTTGAAGTTAAATCCACAAACGGTGATACGTTCTTGGGCGGTGAAGACTTTGACGCTCGCGTGATGGATTTCTTGGCCGACGAATTCAAAAAAGAAAACGGCATTGATTTGCGTCAAGACCGTATGGCTTTACAACGCTTAAAAGAAGCTGCTGAAAAGGCCAAAATTGAATTGTCTTCTGCCACCTCTACGGATATTAACTTGCCGTTTATTACAGCCGATGCCACAGGTCCGAAACACCTCAACATTACATTAACACGTGCGAAATTAGAGGCTTTAGTTGAAGATTTGTTGCAACGCACAAAAGGCCCGATGGAAAAGGCCCTCAAAGACGCCGGTGTTTCCACAAGCCAAATTGATGAAGTTATCTTGGTTGGTGGTATGACCCGTATGCCGAAAGTTCAAGAAATTGTTAAAAACTTCTTTGGTAAAGAACCACACAAAGGTGTGAACCCTGACGAAGTGGTCGCCATGGGTGCCGCTATCCAAGGGGGTGTGTTAAAGGGCGATGTTAAGGACGTTTTATTGTTAGACGTGACCCCGTTATCCCTTGGTATTGAAACATTGGGTGGTGTGTTCACACGCTTAATTGACAGAAATACAACTATTCCGACGAAAAAATCTCAAGTTTTCTCAACGGCCGAAGATGGTCAAACCGCTGTAACCATTCGTGTGTTCCAAGGGGAACGTGAAATGGCCAGAGATAATAAATTGCTGGGTCAATTTGATTTGGTCGGTATTCCGCCGGCACCTCGTGGTATGCCACAAATTGAAGTCAGCTTTGACATTGATGCCAATGGTATTGTGAATGTATCTGCCAAAGATAAAGCCACAAACAAAGAACAAACAATCCGTATCCAAGCATCCGGTGGTTTAAAAGATGAAGACATTGAAAAGATGGTCAAGGAAGCCGAACAACACGCTGCCGAAGATAAGAAAATTAAGGAAGCTGTTGAAGCTCGCAACCATGCCGATGCTCTTATCCATACAACGGAAAAGGCTTTAAAAGAAAACGGTGAAAAATTGGCCTCTGCCGATAAAGAAGCGATTGAAAACGCCGTCAAAGACTTAAAAGATGTCTTAGAGTCCAATGACGGAGATAAAATCAAAGAAAAAACAGACGCTTTGGTTCAAGTTTCTTTAAAAATGGGCGAAGCCATGTATAAAGATGCCGGTACGGCCACAGGTGCCGGTGCCGATATGGGCGGGGCTTCTGCCGGTACAGAAACACCGAAATCCGATGATGACGGTGTGGTAGATGCCGACTTTGAAGAAGTGAAAAAATAAGGTTTTTTTCTAAGATTAAAAACGCCTTCGGTTGAGGGCGTTTTTTGATGCCTCCTTATCAATACCTAAACGAAACCGCCTCTAAACAGGGGCGGTTTTTGTATGAGATGACTGTTAATTGACAGAATGCGGCAGAAAAAGAACTTTATTCTTCCACCGGTACTTCGCACACATCCCGTCCGTGTTCATCTTTCGTAACGGTGTCGGCACAACACGTTTGTTCCATACATTCACCGGTATCTTCATTGTATAGATTACAGTATGGTTTTTGAGTGTCACTGCAACACCCTTGTTGGATGCATTTTCCATCCGTTGTATAGTTATAACAATATGGTGTACCGGCACAACAAGCCATTGACGTACAGCTTCCATCTTGCACATTATAAGAGGCGCAATAGGCCGTACTGCCACTGGCACAACAAGTATCCTTTCCATCAGTTTGGAAAACTGTTCCTGAACAACAGGTGGCAGATACACAAGTACCATCCTCATTATAAGATGAACAAGATGGAGTTCCTGATACACAACATATATCAACTCCATTTATGTGACCCACCTTACCTGCACAACAGGAAACTATTACACATCCAAGAGATGAAGAATGAGAACAATATGGTGTCTCCGTCTTGTTACAACATACTCCTTTGTTATATATTGTATGAACGACTTTGCCTGAACTGCAACAGTTAACATATTTACAAGTGTTATTAGAGGACCTTATATAGCAATAAGGGGTGTCTGTTTTGGCACAACAAGCTACTGCTCCATCTATTTCAGCAAGTTGCCTGGGTGAGGAACAGCAAGCAGGGGATCCATCTTGATAAAATGGAACTCCATCTTCAGATGAGCAACAAACCTCCCACCCATCTATTTGAGAGACTGTTCCTGAACAACAAGAAGCACTTGAACATGTTCCGTCAGAATTATAGGAAGAACAATAGGGTGTTTCTTCCGAAGAACAGCATACCTCCATTCCATTTACTTGAGAAACTGTACCTGAACAACAAGAGGCCGATTGACATGTTCCGTCAGAATTATAAGATGAACAATAGGGGGTTTGATCTGCCGAAGAACAACATGCATCCATCCCATTTACTTGAGAAACTGTACCTGAACAACAACCGCTATTTAGACAGTTACCATTTTCATCATAGTAATTGCAATAAGGGTCTCCACTTGTACAGCAGGTTTCAAGGCCAGCGATTGTTTTTGTATTTCCTGCACAACACGATATTGCTCCACATTTGCCATCTTCAAGACGTTCAGAACAATATGGTATTTTTTCTGGGGAGCAACATGCATCTAATCCTTCAATTTTTTTGAGTTCGTACTCGCAGCATTTTTCTTCACGACAATATCCTGTTGACCAATAACTTTTACAATAAGGATGAGTTCCTTCTGAACAACATTTTATTTCTCCCGTACAGAAACCCGAAAGAACATGGCGATCTGAACAATAAGGTTCTCCACTGTTGCAACAATAATATAATCCTTCAAATTGTTGAAGTGGATATGAACAGCAAGCGCTCTCAGTACATGATTTATCCCATTTATGAGTTTTACAATATGAATGTTCCTCTTTTGAACTACAACATCCTTCATTTCCATTGGATTTAACAGCTACCGTACCATCTGGGCAAGGTGTTTGTGTTTTACAGGTGCCATCATTATATGTTGTATTACAATATACTTCATTTTCAGCACATCCATAGGCAGAACATGTGCCATCTTCATTGTATGTGGAACAATACCCTGTTTGTCCGGCGGGGCAACAAATATCTGTTCCATCAGAAAGTCTGGTTAATTTTCCGGTACAACATTGTTCGGTGGTACAAGTTGTATCGTATGTACCGTTTGCACAATATGGGTTTTGGTGGTTTGGACAACATGTTTCACCGATACAACATTGTCCTTCAAATGCACCACAATATCGGCCTTCGGCACAACACCATTTGCTGGACCCTAAGCTACAGACTCTTTCACCTTCATCACAATGAGTTTTACAAGCGCCGTCTTCCCACCAAAAACCATGGTACGTGCAACACTCACCGGTTGAAACAACGGGTTGACATGTGCCGGATTCTTTATCCAATTCATAACATTCATCGCATTCTTTAATACATTGATCGCCTTGTTGGGTCGTACCTTTGGGGCATACGCATTTGCCCCGAACGCATACTTTCCCTTCGGTACATTCTGGATCGCAAGTGTTGGTTCCTCTTGCATTTGTTTTATCTTCATCAAAATAAAATACCATCGTGTTGAGATTGGAGCAAACTTGTGGGTGGGGCAAGGCATATATAACCCCATTTACCTTTATTTGTACTAAACTGATTAAATCATCAAATGTCATTTGACACACACGCTTTGGCACAGCATCAACTTGGATGCCTATTGTGCCGTATTCTTTGTATATTTCATATCCCGCTTTACCGGTTGTGCCCCATTTTCTTAGGGATATTGTTTTTTTAAAACGATCCATTTGATTTTTAATGTCTGCCCCACGTTGCAAAACGTCGTCTTTTAAAAGATTAGATTTCAGTTTATCTGATGACCATTGCAAACCGTTTAATGCCCCCATAAGTAAAAGGCTGATAAGAGCTAAGCATCCGGATATTTCAATCATAGAACGGCCGGCTTCTTCAATCTTATTTTTTGATGTATTGGGGGTCCAAAAGTGAAACTTCATAATATATCTCCAAAATTTGTTTGTTCCTACTATGACATAGATAAAAAAATTAATCAATATATTTATATGTAATTTTTTTTCTTTCTCTTGACATTTGATAATTTAATACATAAATAGATATGACAGAAATCCCCCGCTGGTGATTCACGCAAAGAATCCGATGCAGATTTCTAATACAAATTTGATAAGGATTTAAAACGTGAGCAAACAAGATTACTACGATATGCTTGGTGTTTCTCGCACCGCCAGTGCCGACGAATTAAAACGGGCTTTTCGCATTAAGGCCAAAGAATGCCATCCCGATTACCATCCCGATGATAAAACTGCAGAAAGCAGATTTAAAGAACTCAATGAGGCCTATGAGGTGTTAAAAGATCCTCAAAAACGGGCGGCTTATGACCAATATGGTCATGAGGCATTCAGCCAAGGTGGAGCAGGAGGTTTCGGCGGATTTGGCCAAGGTTTTGGAGGGTTCGGTGGTTTTGGTGGATTTGAAAATATTTTTGAAGAAATGTTTTCGGGGGCCACGCGTTCTTCACGAGGTTCGGCTCAACCGCAAAAGGGCGAAGATGTCCGATATGATTTAGAATTGACCTTAGAAGAAGCCTATCAAGGCCTGAAAAAAACAATTACTGTTGATAATTTTGTTAAGTGCGAAACCTGTAATGGTAAAGGGGGAAAATCCGTTCAAACGTGTCCGTCTTGCGGTGGAACGGGACGTATGCGTCAACGACAAGGCTTTTTTGTGTTTGAAACAGATTGTCCGGCGTGTCGTGGCACGGGTAAATCGGTTAAAGATGCTTGTGGTAATTGTAAAGGGACAGGACGAGTTCGTAAGAAACGCACATTAGAAGTAAATGTCCCTAAAGGTGTGGATACCGGTATTCGTATGCGTTTATCGGGTGAAGGAAATGCCGGTTTCCAAGGCACATCAAATGGTGATATGTATGTCTTTATCTCGGTGAAAGAACACGATGTTTTTGTGCGTGAAGGAAATGATTTATATTGCGAAATGCCCGTGGATATGGCGACATTGGCTTTGGGCGGAGAATTAAAAGTGCCGACGATTGACGGTAAGGGGGCTATGGCTCAGATTAAAGCCGGTACGCAAACAGGCACACGTATTCGGTTAAAGGGTAAGGGTATGCCTGTTTTACGAGGTTCCGGATTTGGTGATTTGTATGTGGATTTGCGTGTGATAACGCCGACTAATTTATCCGATAGGCAAAAGGAACTTTTGCGAGAGTTTTCAGGCCTTGAGCAAAATAAAGATGATGATGGCTTTTTTGCCAAAATCAAACGCTTTTTGGGGGACGATTAACGTCCTCTTTTTTTTTATTATTATCAGTTTTTTTTCTTGCAATTATAAATAGTTTTTGATAATTTGAATTTAAGGCATGCGTTATGCCCCGAGGTGTCAGAACCTTTTTATTCGCGTCTGTGAGTGCAAGACGATAAAATGCACGCTTTCCAATCGGTTGGAAGGCGTCTGAATAAGTTAAGGATTTATATCTTTAATGAATATGTCGCACTATACGAATAAGTAGTTCTGAACTTCCAGCCACTTTTTTTGAATAAAAAGGTGGTTTTCGTTTAATGTTAAACCGAAAAGGAAAGAAGAAATGAAACAATTTTTAATGTTTACCTGTTTCAGTATAATGATACCAACAACAATTATTGCCGAAGAAACAACACAAACGTGTGCAAATGGTGCCGGCACAATTGTTATTGGTGCCATTACAGGCCACAAATATTGTAAAAGTAATGTCAAAATGAATTGGTGGAATGCGGTCTCTTGGTGTGATGCACAAGGACGCAGATTGTTTAATTTAAATGATTGTGGATGTAGTGATACGATAGCAAATTGTGCCCAAAATTGTCCGGAAGTAAGTTTGGTTATCGCTATGCAAAATTCGTGGACAACTTCATTTAAAAAAATAGGATATGTTGACTATATTGATTTATATAATGGTCATATTTCCCCTTGGGGAGTGCCGGCTTTAACAGATAGCTATTTTGCCCTATGCAAATAAATTCCATTATTCCTTACCAGTTGGTTAACAAGATGTTTTTTTTACTTGCAAAGGATTTTTTATTTCGTTAAAAAGTATAAAATATGTTTTATTTTTTATAGAAAGGATATCTCATGGACGCTTATACGCATGCAAAAAATCGTAAAAAACCAACGGCTAAGGACTTACAACACCTGATTGAATGGCATTTAAAATATTCTTTGTGTAAACGTGTGTGTGAAGCCCATAAAGAACATCTGTTTACGGCTTTGGCTTTGGCTGTACGTGATTTGTGTGTGGATGGTATGTTTAAAACAGCCGCTCGCCATAGTTCTAAAAATCCAAAACGTATTTATTATTTGTCTTTGGAATATTTGTTGGGACGTTTGTTGCCAAATAATATGTACAACTTTGAAATTATGGATTTGCTGGATGGCGTCAAATTGGATAACCCGATACCGCTTAAAGATGTGATAGATTGTGAATATGATCCGGCCCTTGGTAATGGTGGGTTAGGGCGTTTGGCCGCATGTATTTTGGATTCTATTGCCACGCAAGGATTACCAGGGTACGGATATGGCATTAACTATCAATTCGGGTTGTTTAAGCAATATTTTGAAAACGGATGGCAAAAAGAACGTGCCGATGCTTGGTTGGATAGAAGTTCTCCATGGCAAATTGAACGTGCTGATCGGGCTCATTTAATGCAATTGGGGGGACGCATTGAATATGTGGAAAAAGATGGTATGCGGGAACCGCGTTGGGTGGATACAAAACAACTTATCGGTATTCCGTTTGATATGCCGATTGTGGGATACGGTGGCAAAACAGTTAACTATTTACGGTTATTTTCTGCCCGAGCCGTTAATACATTGGATATTGAAGTGTTTAACAAAGGTGGATATGTGGAAGCTGTTGAAAAAAATATCACAGCCGAAACAATTTCTAAGGTGTTATATCCGTCTGATGATGTGGAGTCCGGTAGATATCTACGCTTAATTCAACAATATTTCTTCTGTTCTTGTGTGATTAATGATATTGTGCGTCGTTTTATGGAAACGCATTTGGATATGAAGCAGTTGCCAGAAAAAGTCGCTATTCAATTAAACGATACGCACCCGACATTGGCAATTGTGGAACTGATGCGTGTATTGTTAGATGTTTATCATTTGGATTGGCAAGATGCCTTTGATACGGTTCGTAAAACGATGGCTTATACGAATCACACGTTATTGCCGGAAGCTTTGGAAAAATGGCCGGTACGCATGTTTGAACAATTCTTGCCACGTCATTTGTTGATTATCTATGAAATCAATGAATGGTTAATGAAACAAGTGCGTGATAAATACCCAGGTGATACCAACAAATTATATCATATGTCCATTATTGAAGAAGGACACGAAAAGAAAATTCGTATGGCTCATTTGGCTATTGTCGGCAGTTTTTCCGTTAATGGTGTGGCCGAATTGCACAGCGAATTGGTTAAACATAATTTAATGCCCGATTTTTATGATTTGTGGCCGGAAAAATTTAATAACAAAACGAATGGCGTAACACCTCGCAGATGGTTATTAGAGGCAAACCAAGGATTGGCTCAGTTAATCAGCTCTCAAATCGGTGATGGTTGGATTACGGATTTAGCCGAACTCAGCCGTTTAGAACCTCTTGTATCCGATAAAAAATTCTTGAAAAAATTGGATGCCATTAAGCATGAAAATAAAAAACGTCTGGCAAAACTGATTGATGAAACAACCGGTGTTCAAGTGGATACAAACAGTATTTTTGATTGCCAAGTCAAACGTATTCACGAATATAAACGCCAATTTTTAAATATTTTACACGTCGTTCATCAATACTTGGATATTGTTGAAAACGGCAAACAAATGATACATCCGAAAACTTATATTTTCGGGGGTAAGGCAGCTCCCAGTTATGAAACGGCTAAGTTGATTATTAAGTTTATTAATAACGTGGCCAATGTTGTCAATAACGACCCACGTGTCAACGGCCAGTTAAAAGTTGTCTTTATTCCGGATTACAAAGTATCTTCTGCCGAAATTATTATTCCGGCATCCGATATTTCCGAACAAATTTCAACAGCCGGATTTGAAGCTTCCGGTACGGGTAATATGAAGTTTACAATGAATGGTGCTTTAACTGTTGGGACTTTAGATGGCGCCAACATTGAAATTCGTGAAGAAGTCGGTGCCGAAAACTTCTATCTGTTCGGTTTGACGGCGGAAGAAGTGGAAGAACGCCATATGCGTAGTTCTCACCAACCGTGGGATTACTATAATTCCGACCCTCGTATTAAACGTGTCATTGACAGTTTGACGGATGGGACTTTTACACCGAATGAAGATAAAAATCTGTTTGCATCGCTTGGACAAAACATTATGTTTAAAGATTACTATATGTTGTTGGCAGATTTCGATTCTTATACGGCTGTTCAAGACAAAATTTCAACGGATTATTTGAACCGAGAAGAATGGTGTAAAAAGGCTTTACTGAATATCGCGCGTTCCGGTAAATTTTCCATTGACAGAACGGTGGCCGAATATGCTAAAGACATTTGGAATGTGGAATCTTCTGAGGATAAATAAAAGATATGGCATTTAAAGAATTACGATTTTTCGGGCGCCGTAAAGGTAAGGCTATTAATAATTCCAGACAAATGTTATTGGATAATATGTTGCCGAAATTAAAACCAACTTTACCACCCGAAGGAAAAACATTTGATTTTAACTCGCTGTTTGGTATTACGCCTAAAGAAGTGTGGTTAGAGGTTGGTTTCGGTGGCGGAGAACATGTGGCGGAATTGGCTAAAATGTATCCGGATGTTGGTATTATCGGGGCGGAACCTTTCTTAAACGGCGTTGTGTCATTGTTGGCTCATTTAAATGGGTCGCATATTGGAGAGTCTGTACATACGGATTTAGAAGAAGGTAGAACGGATAACGTTCGTATTTGGCCCGATGATGTCCGACAAATGTTTCCCCATTTTAAAGATAATTCCTTTGAACGGGTATTTGTATTGTATCCGGATCCGTGGCCAAAGGCCAGACATGCCGAACGACGCTTTATTAATCAGGCCAATTTGCACCACTTACATCGGTTAATTTCCGATACCGGTTGTTTATATGTGGCAACGGATGTGGCAAATTATGCCGAATGGGCCGTTGAGCAAGTCGCCTTAAGCGGATTATTTGAACAAGTTAATACCGATATTCATCAAGCTCCCATTGATTGGGTGCCGACACGGTATGAAAAAAAGGGAATTGCTGCCGGTAGACAACCTCACTATTTGGTTTTTCGCAAAAAAAAGGAAAAAATCGTAAAATAACGCTTGACGAATGAAAAAAAATGAATAAAAATATGAAAAAAAGGAGTGTACACCATGAATTATAAAACGATAAATTTAAAAGACGGAAAAGAAATTGTGATTTCGGGGGCTTTTACCTTTCGAGATCATGACACTTTTTTTGAAATCATTTCTTTAATCAAATCGGCACAAGATAAAAAAATTATCTTTAATTTGAAGGATTGTGATTTTATTGACTCTGCAGCACTTGGTATGTTCGTGATTGCCCATGATGAAGCATCCTCTAAAGCGGTTGATTTGGAAATTAAAGGGGTTCAAGGTAAAGTCAAGGATGTTATGTATGCTGCCAGATTTGACAGTTTATATACATTCATTGATTAAGTTTCATATTTTTAAAATTTCAAAAACAGAAGGCTGAGACCTTCTGTTTTTTTGTTTTGTGGTTGTTCCTTAATATTTCTAACATATTCTTAAATAGATAAAGTGAGAGGGCAATAAATTTGTTAAGTGTAAAAATGTTATTTACACAAAGCGTAATACCCCTGCTTTCGACTTAGTTCAGGATAGCCCCATGGTGAAATCTCACCTCCATATAATGTGACTTCATGAACATATCCTGCACGTTGAAAGGAGGATGTCCATATTTGCTTAGAACCAACTTTCATTAATTCAGGACAAATTTGTTTGCCATTTTCATTGCAGTTTGCAGTTGCACTGCTACATTCACAATCGTTTAAGTTAAATAATTTTCTTCCTAAGGCATCACACCAAGAAACAGCATTCCACCAATTCATGGCATTGTTGCTCGCACAATATTTATGTCCTGTGACGGCTCCTGTAATAACTGTTCCGGCACCATCGGCACACGTTTCGGTGGGGGTGGAGATATCTTCGGCCATTGATGCCGTTGATATCATTAATCCAAAACAAGTGAGTATTAAAAATGGTTTCATAGCTTTTTCCTTTCAGTTATAAATTAAACTAAAACCACCTTTTATTCAAAAAAAGTGGTTGGAAGCTAGAAACTACTTAACTCAAATAGTATGATATATTCACCCGATTGGGCTATTTTATCATCTTCCAACCGCTGTTGGAAGTGTATTTTTCTCTCGCATTTGCAAGATAGAGTTAAAGAGGCTTCTAGACCCCAAAGCACACCTTTGCGCTTCGGTTAAAATGTTATCAAATTTAATATCATAATGCAATATAAAAATATCAAATATACAAAAAAATAAAGGCACCATCTAAGGCATCTTTATTTTTTCGAAATATTATTTTTGATTATTTCGCCCGTTTTTGACGTAAAACTTTCAGCCAGTTTTGAATGTTTTTATTGTGTTCTTTTAAGGTCTTGGCAAAGGCATGTCCGCCTCGGCCTGTGGCGACAAAATAAAGGGCATCTGTTTGGGCGGGATTTAAAACGGCTTTTATGGCCTCTTTTCCGGGGTTTCCAATAGGACCGGCAGGCAGGGCCGGTATCACATAAGTATTATACGGATGTTGAATTTTTAAATCTTTTTTCTTTAAAGAACGGTTTAAATCCAATCGTCCGTCGGTTACGGCATAAATAACGGTTGGATCGGATTGCAGACGCATTTTTTTGTTCAGACGATTGATAAATACACCGGCAACCATTGCTCTTTCGGCATCTTTAGACGTTTCTTTTTCAACGATGGAGGCCAAAATAATCGCTTCTTGTTTGGATTTAAGGGGTAAATTATCGGCACGCTTTTCCCATTCGGCATCAATAACACGTTTCATGGCATTTTGCATACGCACGATAATACCTTCTTTTGTATCGCCGTATGAATAATGATATGTTTCGGGGAGCAACGTCCCATTTTTCGGTGTTTGAGAAATAATGCCGACTAATCCTTTTGCATTGTTTAAAATCTCTACAATCTGAGCCGATGTTAACCCTTCCGGTATAACCACTCGTCGGATATAGGTTTGACCGCTGACCAAAATATCCATAACCATTTTGGCGCTGGCTCGTCTGGGAATGGAATATTCTCCGGATTTGATTTTGTGGGTATTCCCGCTGGCCCGCACGCCTAAGACAAAGATAGACGGGCTGGCGATAATGCCTTGTTTATGTAAAAAATCGGCTATTTTCTTTAAACTGCCACGTGGGACAACGACTTCGGTGCGTTCGGGTAGGGGACCTTCACCGACAAATTGGCTGTAAGTTGTAAAAACACTGCCACCGATAAAAGATACACCGATAAAGAAAATAAAAAAGTAAAATAATACACCGTGTCTCATATTTATCCTTTTGTTGAGGGCATAATGGCATAAAAATAAAAAAAATGCAAGTGGCGTTTTTTCTTGAAATGTGTAAATAAAAATTGACAAATGTATGCAGATAGTGTAAAATTACTCAATAATTCATTTTTAAAGTAAAGGAAATAATATGACACCAGAAGAAAAAATGTTTGAAGCTGTTCAAAGAAAAGATAATAATTTTTTTCGTAATTTACCGGAAAATATAAATATTAATGCTCAAGATGACCGAGGAGATACACTGTTGCATAAGTTGGTAAAAACAGAATATGTTCCTTATGCATTGCCAAGTATTTTAAAACGTAATCCCAATCCGTTCATTGAAAATAATGATGCAATGACACCTCGGATGTTGGCTGTGTGGCGTGGGGCTACTTCTCAAGCTGCCTTTTTGGCTGCCTATGAAGCATCGTATGCGGAAAAACAACGTCGTTTCCAAGTTGAATGTCAAGCTGATATGTTTGCCGAGTTGGTTGGTATGGTTGATGATGCCTGTGCATCACCTTTGTTTGTTTCTACTTCTAAAGCAAAAGACATTATTGCTCAGATGCGTCGTGGCGCCAATGGTCGTGCCGAATAATTTAAATTAAAAGGAGGATATTATGACACAAATGACACAAAAACAATCAGAGCAAATCGTTCGGATGACGGGCGTATTGCAATCCAGTAATTATGCCGGTGAAATTTTGGATGTTATCCATGATTTTATGTATGCGATGCCGGATTCCGGTCCGTTAGATAGTAAAGTGGCTCAAGAGTTATTCAATGATACACCCAATTTGCAAAATATTGATGCTCAAGATGCCAATGGTGATACGTTATTGCATCATTTTATGCGTCATAGTGATGGTCAAAATGAAGAACATAAACAGGCATTGGAACGTATTTTATCATATAATCCCAATCCGTTTGTAGAAAATAATGACGGGAAAACACCGGCCGAGGAGGTAACTAATCAAAATGCGTTGGCTTTTTCACCGATTATGGCAAAATATGCCAATAAATGTACAAAACATACCGGTCAACAATTGCAAGATTTAATTGCTTATGCCGTTATTGAACCGGATATGAATAAAGAATTGGCCGAATTTAAAACGTCCAGACAAGGTTTTATGGCCATCGCCAATAGATTATCCGGTAAAAAAGATAATCGTTAAAAAATATATTATATAATCACGAGGTAAGGCTGTATGTCTTACCTTTTTTTATTGAGAGGGTATATCTATGAGTAATGAAATGCAACAAATTAAATATATGCGAGGTTTTTTATATGGTAAAACAGAAACAGAGGTTGTTGGGGCTTTAAAAAACGGATTGGATGTTAATACGCAAGATTTAAATGGACAAACAATGTTGCATTTTATGGCCGCATTTAAAAATGATAATTTAATTCGAGCCATATTGCCCTTTAATCCTAATCCTTTTATTCAAGATAAAGATGGTAATACGCCGTTAATGCTTTTGTTTAAAGAACCAAATTCTTCAACGTATGCCTTATTAAGTTGTTATGAAAGGTTGTATTTGGCTAAAGGTCAAAAACAGTTAATGAACACACTGTGTGCAGTTGGAAAATTATTAGAAAATGATGAAAATTTTCAGACACAGTCGCCTCAGTGTGTTGTGAATGGCCGATTAAATCCGGAACAGGCTAAAATGGTCATACGAGCTATGAAGCATTTTCATATTCGTTAAGGCAAATTATCGTTTATTAAAAAGGTAAAAACACCTCACCGCCGAGCGAGGTGTTTTTGTTAATTAAAGCAAAAAAAATCCTCACCATCTGGTGAGGATTTTCTTTAATTTCTGGTTCTGATATTTTGTGTCATATAGTTAATGACAGCGGGGGAGGGGGCTCCGTACAGTACCACAAAATCGGAGGGGATTCCGAAAAAACTGTTTTGTTTTTTGATGTTGGCTGTATGCGCACTGTCCTCACTGATATAAGTGGTTTTATGGGGTACCATCTTTTTATAGGCCCATTCAGTCAGACGACCAACACTGCCCAAGACACCGCCCACACCATTAGAAACGACTTGAGAGGGAATAGACGTTAAAATATTGCCCAGTTCTTTTTGTTCATCATAAGCAACATCTAATTTTTTCGCAATCGCATTTTGATTTTTGATAATTTTGCGATACTCTAAGTTATTAAGGGTACTGCGAACTTTGTGTAAATGAAAAATTTTACTGTTTTTTTCGCTTTTGCTTAATATTTTATCATCTGTTATGCGATCCATTTGATTTAAGACTGAATCAAATGGTGTATATCCATGAGAATTTGTTAAGGTTAGGCTGTCTCCAGCCCCTGCATTATACAGATGAACCAACAACCGACGTAATCCCATGCGCGCAGCGCAATGCATTAAAGTATCGCCCGAACAACTGCGAATTCTGGAATCAATCGGATGTGTCATTTGGGTATTTAATTTTTTGTTTCCTTTGGTTAATTGTTCTACGGAATCCATTAAGGTAGCATCATTTAATAAGAATGCTCCGGTTAAATGAGGGTTATAAATTAATGCCCGCAAAACCAATACCTTGGCTTCGTCTGATAACTCATATACTTTTTGCATTAACGGATGTTTTTTGATAGCAGGGGGTGTTTTTAAACTGGTAAAATCGCTTAAATACATTTTGAAACGACGATTTTCTAAATATGCTCTTTTTTCGGAAGATAGCCCCGTTTGTTGTCGCAAGTTTAATAATTTTTCACGTTTTTGACGATTCATTCGTACATCCCCTCCTTGGATATATATAATATAACATACCTTTATCGTTTTGTCAATATTTTTATAAAATGAAATGACAAAAATATGACATTTCAAAAGGGGGCTTGCAATTTATTTTTTGGTATGCTATAAGAACACAGATTTAATCAACAAAAGGAGAAAAAATGTTTGATTTAACTGGAAAAACGGCCTTAATTACAGGGGCTACAGGCGGTATCGGTCGTCAAATTGCCAAGAAAATGCATGCTCAAGGGGCAACTTTGGCATTAACCGATATGAATATGGATACCTTAAAGGCTTTTCAAGCCGAACTGGGGGATAGAGTATTCGTTTATTCTGCCAATTTAACCGATTCGGACAGCTTGAATAATTTGGTGAAACAAGTTGAAGCCGATATGGGTAAAATTGATATTTTGGTCAATAATGCCGGTATTACAAAAGATGGACTTGCGATGCGTATGACAGATGATCAATGGCAAGCCGTATTGAATATTAACTTGACAGCCGGTTTTAAATTGGCTCGTGCCGTTATTCCGGGCATGATGAAACGCCGTTTCGGTCGTGTGATTGGTATGGCCTCTATCGTTGGTGTGATGGGAAATGCTGGTCAAGCGAACTATTCCGCTTCTAAAGCCGGTTTAATTGCTATGAGCAAATGTATGGCTCAAGAACTGGCCAGCCGTGGTATTACATTTAACTGTGTGGCTCCGGGCTTTATTAAAACACCGATGACAGATGCGTTAACTGACGAAGTTCGTGCACAATTGCTCAAAGAAGTGCCGATGGGACGTTTGGGGACGGCCGAAGATATCGCCAATACAGTCGTATTCTTAGCCAGTGATGAAGCTGGTTATATCACGGGTCAAACCATTCACGTTAACGGTGGTATGGCCATGATTTAAAAGTTTTGAGGCA
Source organism: Alphaproteobacteria bacterium (assembly GCA_017457425.1). Lineage (GTDB taxonomy): Bacteria > Pseudomonadota > Alphaproteobacteria > CAAHEQ01 > UBA3637 > UBA7488. The sequence continues at coordinate 8,072 of JAFTHM010000025.1, read as the reverse complement.
GGGTATAATGCTCTGTCTTAAAAACTTTTTTATGGACGGTTTATTTAGGAAAATGAACAAAAAGATGTAAAAAAACAACTTGAAAAGTAATTAAAATGAACCGAAAATAAAAAAAGTACTGGACGTAGATGAAAAAGTATGCTAAACCTATTTCGTTTTCGTCTTAATGACAATAATTTTAACAATTAAGAAAAGGATAAAAAAATGAGTAACATTGCTGAACGCGTTAAAAAAATCGTTGTAGAACACTTGGGTGTTGACGAAGCTAAAGTCGTTGAAGGTGCTAGCTTTATCGACGATTTAGGTGCAGATAGCTTGGATACCGTTGAATTGGTTATGGCTTTTGAAGAAGAATTCGGTTGTTCCATTCCGGATGACGCTGCCGAAAAAATTCGCACAGTAAAAGACGCTGTTGACTTCATTGAAAAACAAGTCTAAGTTATAGCTGATTGTTAAAAGAACGCCAATATTGTCTTTAATTTTTTAAAGCGTTGGCGTTCCTTTTTGTTAAGGAAAATTTTTACCGTGTTTCTCAGCCACGTTAAAAGTTTTTATAATCAAATTATTTTTTTAAGGATATATAATGAAAAGACGAGTTGTTATTACAGGTATGGGTGTTTTAAGCCCAATGGGACGTGGTTTGAAAACAAACTGGGAAGGTATTACTGCCGGTCGTTCCGCTATTACAAACATTGATCGTTTTAATACAGAGGGTTTTACCTCAAAAGTGGCCGGACAAATTCCGTTCGGAACTGAGGCCGGTCAATTTAATCCGGATTCCGTTATGGAACCAAAAGAACAACGCCACGTAGATCCGTTTATTTTATACGGTATTTGTGCGGGTATTGACGCTATGGAAGATTCCGGTTTCGTGCCATCTTCCGATGAAGAACGTGAACGTTGCGGTGTATTGATGGGGTCTGGTATCGGTGGATTACAAGCCATTGAAAAAACATCTATTACCATTAAAGAACAAGGTCCACGCCGTGTATCTCCGTTCTTTATTCCGTCTGCTTTAATTAACTTAACCAGCGGTCATTTATCCATTAAATACGGATTTATGGGACCATGTCATGCCGTTGTAACGGCTTGTGCTACGGGTACGCATGCAATTGGTGATGCCGCCAGAATTATTGCTAATGGTGAAGCCGATGTGATGTTGGCTGGTGGTTCTGAAGCACCGATTTGTGCAGATTCCGTTGCTGGTTTTGCTCAAGCTCGTGCCTTATCTACCAGTTATAATGATACACCTGCCGTTGCTTCTCGTCCTTGGGATAAAGCACGTGACGGTTTCGTTATGGGTGAGGGGGCTGGTGCCGTTGTTTTAGAAGAATATGAACATGCTAAGGCTCGTGGTGCAAAAATTTACGCCGAAGTTGTCGGATATGCCATGACCGGTGATGCTTACCATATTACGGCTCCTGGCGGTAATGGCGGTTTCCGTGCGATGAGAAATGCGTTGGCTTATGCTGGTTTAAACACGGAAGATGTAGATTACATTAATGCTCACGGAACGTCTACGCCACTTGGCGATATGGTTGAATTCCGTGCCGTTAAATCTTTATTCGGGGATAGTAAAAACTTGTCTATGTCATCAACAAAATCTATGGTTGGCCACTTGCTGGGAGCGGCTGGTGCCGTAGAGGCTATCTATTCCGTGATGGCTATGAATACGGGTATTTTACCGCCAACCATTAACTTGGAAAATCCGGAAGAAGGCACAGAAGGTATTGATTTGGTACCAAATAAAGCCAAAGAAAAGCAAGTCAATGTCGCTTTATCCAACTCATTTGGATTTGGTGGTACAAACGGCAGTTTGGTATTCAAAAAAATCTAATTTGAAAATCGCTATTCCTAAAAAAATGCCTGCCAAAATCGGTGGGTGTTTTTTTATGTATTTTTTTACTTGCAATTATGAATAATCTTTGATAATTTGAATTTAAGGCAAGTGTTTTGCCCCGAGGTGTCGAAACCTCTTGAAACCTGTCCCGTAGAACGGGATTAAAATCCTTCCAACAGCGGTTGGAAGATGATAAAATAGCCTATGGGTGAATATATCATACTATTTGGTTTCAGTAGTTTCGAACTTCCAACCACTTAATTTTTGTTAGGTGGTTTTTTCGTTAATTTGAAATATGGAGGTAAGAAAATGCAAAAAATTTTAATTTTATGTAGTGTTTTAATGATGTCATCTAGTGTTTTTGCCCAAGAAACCCCAGCTGAAACGTGTGCAGATGGGGCGGGAGTAGTTATTATTGGTGATATTACCGGACATAAATATTGCAGAAGTAAAACGGCATTAAATTGGTGGAATGCCTATGCTTGGTGTGATGCAATAGGAATGCAAATGGTTGATGCATTGGATTGTAAATGTTCTGAGTTAACAGCAGATTGTGCGAACAAACAATGTCCGGAATTTACGTCTCAGTCGGATACAACATGGACTGGTTGGACAACAAAAACAAATGAAACCGCTGGTGAAATGTATACCATTGCTAAAGGAAAATTAGAGCCCTCAAATTATGGACATTTTAAGCGTTCACACTCTTCATGGGTGTCAGCTTTATGTAAATAATTACCCCTCATATCCAATCGCTTTTGTGGCATCATCTGCCAGGGCGGTTTCTAAATTGATGTTGCTTTCCACGCTGCGTAATTTGCGGTTGACAGCACGTGTTCTGGTTTCGGCATTATCCAAAATTTTGCCGGCTTGTTCCAGTTTTTGCTTAACGCTTTCCACCCAAGTGCCGTATTTTTCAAATTCATTTTTGGCTTCGCTGAGTACTTGCCACACTTCCGATGAGCGTTTTTGAATGGCCAGTGTTTTAAAACCCATTTGCAGGGAATTTAAAAAGGCACCTAATGTGCTGGGACCCGTAATGGATACACGCAATTTGTTTTGGATTTCACCGGCCAATCCGACACGTTTCATCACCTCGGCATACAGGCCTTCGGTCGGTAAAAACATAATAGCAAAATTGGTAGTTTTCGGAGGCAAAATATATTTATCCGAGATTAATTTTGCCTGTGTTTTAATGGCACGTTCTAATTCGTTTGAGGCACTTTCTATGGCGATAATATCCGCTTTTTCACTGGCTTCGCATAACCGTTCATAACATTCCACAGGAAATTTGGAATCAATCGGAATTAATACATCACCATCGGGTAATTTAACGGCATATTCCACCACTTCGGACGAGTTTTCCTTAATGTGAGCATTTTTGACATATTGTTCGGCACTCAGCATTTGTTCCAACAAATTACCCAGTTGTACTTCGCCCCAAGTACCACGTGTTTTAACATTGGTCAGAACCCGTTTTAACCCACCGACATCCGAGGCCAGCGTTTGCATTTCACCCAATCCTTGATGTACTTTTTCTAGGCGTTCGGAAACCAAAGAAAAAGATTCGCCCAATCTTTTTTCCAAAGTTGTATGCAATTTTTCATCAACGGTTGCCCGCATGCGTTCCAATTTTTCGGCATTATCCGCTTGCATTTTTTCCAATCGTTCTTCCACCGTTTTGCGAATGGAATCGTTAAATCCGATGAGCGATTGGCTGAGTTCTTGACGCAAATTTTTGGCGTCTTCCCGTGAGATGCGTTCCAACCTTTCTAAATCTTGAGTAATGGAGGGGGCTTTTTCCATAAATGATAATTTTACAAGCAGAAAAATAACTAATCCCAAAATAACAGCCAGTAAAATAACGATAAACAGTTGTTCCATAAAAATATCCTTTTCTTTTTGATTAAAATTGGCTATAGTGTAGCATAATGATGATAAAAATGAAACAGATTTTTTTACTTTTTGTATGTCTTTTGTTCTGTGTAATTGGGGAACAGGCAAGGGCAGAGTCTTTGCATTATAATGCCTATGGGGCGGGGATGCATTTGATGACTGCCGAGATGAATTATGAGGTGTCTGATACAGATTTTAACATCAAAACAATGGCTAAAACAAATGGATTGTTAAAGATGGTATTGGATGCTGAATCCGAGTTTTATTCAGATGTAAAAGTATTAGATAATCAAATGGTTGTTAATAATTCTTATATTAAAGCATTAAGTAAAAATAAATATAAAAACCGCCAGCTTGATTTCAAAAATAAACCAGATTTTATGGATTATCAAACGGCATTGTTTCAGGTGATGCAATTGCCCGAACCACAGGACAAAATGTTCCATGTTTTTGATGGAAAAAGAGAGTTGTTGTTGAGTTTTAAATATATGGGGCAAACGCAATTATCGCCCAGTTCTCAGATGATGTATTCGGGACCGGCAGATTATTATACTCTGACAATTGATATTACAAAGGGCAAGAAAAAAGGATGGTTTTTTAATCGGATGGGGAATAAGGATAATCCCCCGCTTCATTTGTATTTTGCCAACATTGATGGTATCAATCAAAAAGTAATGGTCAAAGGGGCTTTTGATACGACTTTGTTTGGACAAATTGCCGTTTATTTAACGCATATTTTTAAAGGGGAGAAAGTAAATGATTAATTGGTTTTTGGCACTTATTAAGTGGCCGATAGCGGTTTTGATGATGGTGATGATTTTTCCCGCCTTTCAGGCAATTGAAACGGTTATTAGTCAAGGGGTAAATTCCTATGTAATGGTGTGGTTCGTCTTGCCTTTTGTTGTAACGAGTGTTGGATTTTTTATGTTGCCTTTTTTAAGTGGCAGTTTTTTAGCCATTATGGAACATGAATTAACTCATATGCTATTTGCTATTTTGACAGGCCATAAACCGGTAGATTTAGAGGTTAATCAGAATAAAGGAGGGTATCTTTCCTTTCAAGGAGAGGGGAACTGGCTGATTGCCTTGGCTCCTTATTTCTTTCCGACATTTGCCTTTGTTGTTATGTTGGCCAGTTTGGTTTATATGGGGTTGGATAAACCTTTGCCGGATCTTTATTGGGCAGTATTTGGGGTTATGTGTGGATACCATTTGGCTTCAACGATTTTGGAAATTCACCCAAAACAAACAGATTTTAAAGCGGCCGGATATATTTTTACAATGGCCTTTTTGCCGGGGATTAATTTAATCGTATATGGGGTATTATTATCATATGCTTGTGCGGGATGGTCTGGAATACCCTCATTCTTGTCCTTATTGATGCAATATACCGGTAAATTTATCGGGCAATTGATATCAAAATAAAAAAATCATTTTTGTAATAATAATGCTTGATTTTTACGTGCATTTGGAGTACTCTGTGGCAAGTTTTTAACTATAGGAGAATTTATATGCATCAATATCGTTCACATACTTGTGGTGCCCTGCGTTCAGAAAATGCAGGACAAGTGGTTAAATTATCCGGTTGGGTTCATCGTAAACGTGACCACGGAAACTTGTTATTTATAGATTTGCGTGATAATTACGGGACGACTCAATGTGTGGTGGATACGGCTTCTGCCAGTTTTGCGACTTTGGAAAAAGTGCGCCCGGAATCCGTTATTACCGTATCCGGTCAAGTTGTGAAACGTGATAGTTCAACAATCAACCCGAAAATGCCGACCGGTGAAATTGAAGTTGTTGTTGCCTCCGTTGAAATTCAATCAATGGCTGAAGTATTACCGATGCAAGTGGTTGCCGAAACAGCCGATTTATCCGAAGAACAACGCTTAACCTATCGTTTCTTGGATTTAAGACGGGAAAAACCACATGCCAATATTTTGCTGAGAAATAAATTCATTCAATCAATCCGTCGTCGTATGTGGGATGCCGGATTTAGTGAGTTCCAAACACCGATTTTGACGGCTTCTTCTCCGGAAGGAGCAAGGGATTTCTTGGTGCCCAGTCGTTTGCATCACGGTAAATTTTATGCGTTGCCTCAAGCTCCGCAACAATTTAAACAATTATTGATGGTTGCCGGTTTTGACCGTTATTTCCAAGTGGCTCCGTGTTTCAGAGATGAAGATGCTCGTGCTGATCGTAGCCCTGGGGAATTCTATCAATTAGATATTGAAATGTCCTTTGTGACGCAAGAAGAAATTTTTGCAACGGTGGAACCGATTATTCACGGCTTATTTACGGAATTTGCGCCGAACAGTGAGGTTTCTCCGGCTCCATTTGTTCAAATTCCATTTGCCGAATCTATGATGAAATACGGTACGGATAAACCGGATTTAAGAAACCCTCTTGTGATACGTGATGTATCCGATATCTTTGATGGTTCCTCTTTTGGTCTGTTTGCTAAAACGGTGGCAGAAGGTGGTTTCGTGCGTGCTATTAAAACAACGGGAACGGCCTCAAAACCACGCAGTTGGTTTGATAAGATGAACGGATTTGCCGTTGAACAAGGTATGGGCGGACTTGGGTATATGTCTATTGCCGCCGATGGTAATAAAGGTCCGATTGCTAAGAACTTAGATGCCGACCGTATTCCGACACTTATTGAACGGATGGGTGCTAAAGAGGGCGACAGTATCTTCTTTATCTGTGGCCGTGGGCTTAAAACCGTTAAATTTACGGGTGCCGTTCGCAATATGTTAGGGACAGAACTGGATTTAATTGATAAAAATAAATTCATCTTCTGTTGGATTGTGGATTTCCCGATGTATGAAGAAAATGAAACAACAGGGGCTATTGAGTTTTCTCATAACCCATTCTCAATGCCAATCGGCGGTATGGATGTATTGAAATCCGCTAATCCGTTAGATATTAAGGCTCACCAATTTGATATGGTGTTAAACGGTATTGAAATTTTATCCGGTGCGATTCGTAACCACTTACCGGAAGTGATGTATAAAGCCTTTGAAATTGCTGGTTATGGTCCGGAAGTGGTTGAGGCGAAATTTGCTGGTATGCTCAATGCCTTTAAATATGGGGCTCCTCCTCACGGTGGGTGCGCCTTTGGTATTGACCGTTTGGTTATGTTATTGACGGATGAAGATTACATTCGTGAAGTGATTGCGTTCCCGCTTAATCAACAAGGTATAGACCTGATGATGAAAGCTCCGACAGAGGTAACAGAACAACAACTTCGTGAAGTTCATATCAAAATCAGATAAGATTGAATTATAGATATTAAAGGAGGTTGCTTTAAAAGGCGACCTTTTTTATTTTTTTACTTGCAAACAAGTTTTGTATCTTTTATACTGGCATTGTTCCGAATTGGAACACGGGCGTAGAAACCCGAGGTTACAGTAGGTTAAGCAATACAACCTAAAAAAAATAGTATGTTGGCATTCGCCTTGGGCGGATGTCGGTGAATAGGGCTTTAAAAGGCTTAAATAAGCCGAGCCGTTTTTCTGTAACCACGGTTTTCTAACATCCGCCCGCTTTAATCAGCGGGTTTTGTTTAATTTAAAAAGGAGTAGAAAATGCGTAATGTATTAATAATAAGTAGTATTTTAATGATGTCTTTTGCTGTATCGGCACAAGAGGCTGAAACCTGTGCGAATGGAGCAGGGACAGTGATTACGGGTACCGTCACAGGGCATAAATATTGCAAAAGTAATAGTACGATGAATTGGTGGAATGCAAATTCTTGGTGTGATGCTTTAGGACGCAGGTTATTCAGTTTAGAGGATTGTCCTTATTCGGTTACCGGTACGACGGCGTGTGCTGATTTAGTCGGTGTCGGTGGTGGAATGGACTATATTTGGACGGCAACATCAGCAGGAACAGATGGCGCTTACATTGTTGGCCTTGCTAGCGGGGGTGTTCTTAAGTCTCTGTACAACCGTAATGGAACTCTCTACTATTCCCTTTGTTATTAGTCCTTGGATTTATAACATTTAGTTCAAATAATGTAATCAGAATCGCTTTCGGGTGGTTCTTTTTTTATTATCTATCTATGCTTAAAAAACGTTGACAGATTGTGTGAATAATGTTATAATTTCTCCTATATTACGTACAATTCAATCAAACAGGAGATAAATATGTCTAAAGAAATTAAAAATGGACCGTATGAAGAATATCATCAAAATGGACAGTTAGCTGTAAAATCTTTCTATAAAGATGGTGAGTTAGATGGACCGTATGAAGAATATCATCAAAATGGACAGTTAGCTGTAAAATCTTTCTATAAAGATGGTGAGTTAGATGGACCGTATGAAGAATATTA